>CAZOYH010000025.1:0-16798 GCA_964583995.1 uncultured Methanobrevibacter sp. | reverse complement strand
TTGGTTCCCACATTGCAGAAGCTGAATTCAGTGGTAAATACTACAAACAAGCACTAAAAGCAAGATCAGTTATTAGAGGTGAAATTACCTCAATGCTTGAAAACGTTGACTTGATTGTTGGACCTACAGTTCCAAAACTTCCTCACGAAATAGGACAGGAATTAGAACCTATGGAAATGTATGCTTACGATATTTTAACAGTAATAGCTAACCTTGCAGGAATCCCGGCAGCAAGCATACCTGCCGGTGAAGTCGATGGTATTCCAGTTGGATTACAAATCCAAGCTAAACCATTAGATGATGAAAAAATTATCAAAGCTATGAGTGTTTACCAAAACACTCAATAATTTCTCTTTTTTTAAATTTTAAACCATTTACCCCTAAATGCTAAAATGATTTTACACTTGAAATATACCTTTAATTATTATACTAAAAAAATACAATAGATTATACAAGAGGTTATTTTTATGACAAGAATTGGACTTGCTTATGTTAGTGGAGCAGTTCCGGGATTTGAAGATTTCGGGAACCTACCAACCGATATTGTAAAAGAAAACGGATTAGTCAATGGTAATAAAGCTTCAGAAGAGCTAGATGCATTAATCATTCCAGGTGGGACACTAATCGAGTCAAACGATATAAATATGGAATTAAATACAGAAATTAAAAAAATGGCTCGTGATGGAAAACCTATTATTGGAATATGTGCCGGGTTTCAATTACTATCCAATCAGATTGATATCGGAAGAAAATCCCCAGTGCCTATCGTCAAAGATGGTCTTGGCCTAATCGATGTAAATTTCTCACCGTTAATTACAAGTGACCGTGTAAAGGCAAAAGTGTTTAAAAACTCATTTTTAGTAAAAAACCAAGATAGCGATGTAGACGGTTTTCACACACATACCTACGGAAAGGTTGAGGGAGATGCAAAGCCACTATTCTATTCACAGGTCCAAAGGATGAATTATGGAGACACTAACGAAAAAGGAGACTATAACATATTTTCCGGTGCATGTAACGATGACGGCAACGTTATTGGAACAATGATTCATGGTATACTTGATGAAAATCCTATTCTTGTAGAAAATTTATTGGAACAAATAGATGCTACAGACATTGATGAAATTTACAATAGAAATATCGAAGTTAAAAAATTCCTACAAAGTGAAGTTGGAATTAACACTAACATAAAAATACCTGAGATTACACCAAATAAAAAACCAAAATATTTGATGATTGGAAGTAACGGTTCTGATTCCGGTAAAACATTCATCCTAACAGGTCTTGCAGGTGCACTTAGAAAAAGAGGTTATAAAGTAGCCCTTCTTAAAGTAGGACCTGATGTACGTGATATTATACCAGGACTTTATTTGACAAAAGGAAAAATGGAAGACTTTGCCTCTGTAAAAATCGGACACTTAGGATGGGCTGATATTGAATCTACAATAAAAAAATTAAACTCATCTGACTATGATATAGTGTTAATTGAAGGTGTAATGAGTGTATTTACAGGTCTTTTAAATGAGAAGGTTCCATTTTCAGCAGCAGAAATTGCAATGTCATCAAATATACCAATGATACTTGCTTCAGGTGTAAACAAAGGTGGTATCGAATCTGCAGCAATAGATTTGGTTTCCCATGCAAATATGCTTGAAAAATTCGGAGTATCTGTAGAGGCAATTCTGTTAAATAAAGTATACAACGATGATATATTCGACAATGTGGTTCCATATATTCAGAATAATACTAATGTCAAAAAAGTGTTGAAACTTCCTAAACTGAAATCAGCAGATATGCGCGGTTTTATTCCGGAAGTTGAAATAAGATATGAATTATTTACACACCACGCATTGGAATTGATTGAAAACAACTTAAATATTGATGAAATCGTGTCAATGGCTCATGAAGTCGAATTTGAAAAAATATACACATTTGATGAAATTAAAAGCAAGGTGATTTAATGGCACTTAACTTAAGCCCAGAAAAGGGTGTTAAACTTACAAAAAAGGATAAAGCTCATATTTTAAAAAAGATGAAACAGGGTTGGAAAGCAACCTGTCTAATTCCAGATTATGTTTTTGATGAAAACGGAGATATACAGATTGGATCTGATAAAAATCGCCGTATTGTAAAAATTGTCAAATTTAAAAATGATGGAATTCACATTGAAAAAGCACTTAAAAGTAAAACATTGAGAATTCCATGGGATAAAGTAGCTGTAATTAATAATTCAAAAGAAATAAAAGATGGAATAGAAATTCAAATGCATGACGGTAAATATGTTTCTTTCAGCATTTACAATTCCTATAAAATAAAACAGATTACAGAGTTTATTGCAAACTATATAAAAGATAAAAAATTGAATAATGCTAATATGTATGCATAATTAGCTTATTCTTCTAAATATTTGTTAATGATGTCTTCGCCTCTAAGTAAAACCAAACCGTTTTCTTCGGCGTATTTACGAGCATCAGCAATTGAAGTAGCTTGACCGGTTTCACCATCCATCATTTCACAAACTACACAAACAGGAGTGACACCTGCTAACTCACATAATGCAAGTCCAATTTCTGTGTGTCCTTGTCTGTTTTTGACAAGTCCATCTGCTCCTCTTAAAAGACATACATGACCTGGAGATCTAAATGTAGCTCCAAACTCATCAAATCTTTCATCTTTCATCATTAAAGCCATTTCACTAATGGTCATTGCTCTGTCATGGTCTGTTACACCAGTAAAAGATTTTCTGTGATTTGCCCATACTGAAAAGGATGACCTTTCATCATATGGAATGTCATTTGGTGCAAGTTTTGCTAATTCAGGATATTTTTCTGAAGCAGCTTCCATGATGTCAACCATAAATGGCAAGTGAATAGCATCACAAAAATCAGAATGTAAACAATTGCAGATTAAACCACCAGCATCATTTCTCATGGTTGCAATTGATTTAGGGGTTACAAACTCGGAAGCGATAATCATGTCAACTTCCCCTTCCCTGTCATCATCATCAAAAACTAGTACAAATTCACCATTTCTAATGGCTTCTAAAGCTTTATCTAAATTTGTTTCTTGATTCATAGTAACATCTCCTCATTTACTAGAACCAGGGTTAAAAATAACTAAACAACTATTTTATCTCTTCCATCCGGACTATCACCGTCGGTTTTGGAATCTCACCAAATCAACACAACTTTTGTGCTCGTGGACTTATTTTTTAAAAATCACCACCGGTGGGGAATTGCACCCTCCCCTGAGACTGTGGTAATAATTTATAAATTCTATATAAAATACTTTTTGGTGATAACAAAAATAAACATCACTGCCATAAAAATATAAACTATATCATCTGAATTTTCATTAAATTATAATAATATGAATTCCTTTTTAAATTCCCTATAGAAATTATAATCATTTTTTAATTGTTTTTTAACAAAGTTAATCAAATCATCATTTTCTAAATTATGAATAATCTCATCAATTTCACAAAATTTAACTTCATTGTTTGGAACTTCTTCATTTGACAGTAGATGGAGGCAAGCAGCCATGTGTTCGCATGATTGACCACCACATTCACATGAAATTGAACTAACGTATTTATCTTCAAATAACTTAATTTTTACTTTAAACTCATATTCATCTAAAACAACAGCATTGACAATATTTCCATATTTTTCTATAAATTTAACACAACCTGATTTATAATATTCCTCGCCCCTGCCATTTTCACGATAGTGAAAATCCAATTGCCAGTCCCGTCTGTCGATCATAAAATCACTTCATTTAAATAATTTTCACACAAATCATCAAATTTATCTTCATCAAATAATTCATTTAATAGTTTATAAGCATCTTTTTTAGAAATAAACTCTTTTTCAAGATTCATAGAATCCCAAATATTATTAAATATATCCTCAAGATTATTAATTCCCAATTGTGAGGAATAAATTTTAATGCCCTCAATATCATGGTAATCTAAAAGAGCATAAAAACTATAATAATCCCCATAGTCATAAATCGGATTTATCCTAAAAATATAATTTCTAATCTCCTCTTTTAATGACCCATATACATCATCTTCAAAAATATAAATGAATGCACGAGCATTAAAACAATCACTTACATATCCAAAGTCTTCACATTGATGAGCATGGGTTAAATGTTTATCAATGTAGTCAAAACCTGTTTGAATCACATTACTGGATTCATTTTCATCAATGAATTTGTAAAAATCATCAAATTCAAAATCATTTAAGCAAACATCGTATAAATCAATCCATTCAAAATCCTTTAGGAATTTTTCACCGTTATCTGTAAGTTGAAACTCACAATCATCAAAATCCAATGCTGTAACATTTTCAAGTGCTAATTTAAGTAGTTTCTTCTTTTTACCAGAAGCGGTCAATCCATGTTTTTTTAAAATATTTGACAACTCATTAGCATTCATTTTTAAGAGTTCGTCTTTAAAATCTATATCATTTGAAGCAATTGGAGTTATGTAGTTACTTTCTATAATGTTTTGCCTGAGAAGATGTTCTCCATGTACTGTTTTAAATTCAAGGTTTTGAAAAATTTTATCTAGATTAGGTTCTTTTTTTAAATAGAACAATATTTGATAGGTATCATAGTCAAAAGATCCTGTAGGATAGTCTTTACCAAAAACAATATCTTCATCAAGAACATGACCTGTATTTTTATGATTAAAAATAGAATATGGAGTATTTCTTATATCATAAACTACATTATTGTCATCTGAATATAATTTTTTCAATTTGGATAAATCACTTCTTTTCATGATAATATATTATCTAACAATGAATAATATAGTTATATGAAAACTAATGAGATAGTTGTACTATTTACCTTAAATACGAAATAGGCAATACAGAAGGTGGTAATCTGCATTTATGATAAAAGGATATATTAAAATATTATCTCAACAATTTTAATCAATAAAAATACGAAGGATGTAATTAAAATAAAAATAAATCACATTCAGTTACCATTGTGAATAAATTTTTCATGAAAATATATGTTTAACCGCCTAATAAATACAAAACCAACACCACAAACACTAACAGAATAAATTAAAACTAACAAAAAGTTTTATATATATTCACATATAAATCATACAACCATGTTATCCCAAATGAATATTAAACAACCAATTAGCAAAAGTGTTAGCACTAAATTGGCCGAACAAGAATATAACCGGATTAATGAATTAGTTAATGAAGGATTGTTTTTAAATAGTGCCGATTTTGTTAGAGAAGCAATTAGAGAAAAATTAAAAACATATGATGAAGTCGTTGTTTTAAGAGAAATACCTTATATTCAAATGAAACAAGAAATTATTGAATATGTAAAAAAACACCCTGGAGTAGATGCTGTAGACATAGCAGACGATTTGCTATTAGATGCATTTGAAGTAAATGATATATTAGCTGAATTAATAAAAGAAGGAATATTAGGTGAGGTCTAAAAAGATGACAACATGCTACGAAATTGGAGACAAACTAAAAGGATATAAAATCCTATGCGAAGCCCGACAAATAAAACAACCAAAAATAATACCAAAAACAGGAAGACACAAAGCACAAAGAACCGTGCTAAAAGACAATGCAGAAGCAACAATACTTGCAAAAGTAAAATACATAGGTGATTAAATTCACTAATTCATAAACAATTAAAGCTAATTTAACACCACAATCAAATCAAAATTCAAGAGATACAATATCCTCATCTTTAAGGCCTAATTTATCTCTTAATTTATCCTCAGCGATAAATTCCAAATAGTTTTCATCATGGGTGGTTTTAGCTGGAAAAACAATAGCTCCACTAACTTCATCATTTAATTTAGCTTCAATATATTTAACAGCACCAAAACCTTCATCAGGTTTGATTAAATTTTCACAAGAGTCTTTAATTTCATTTATTTCATCTAAATATTCATCACTAACAATAACGTTTAATGTTCCAGGATAAGGAATAAATCCTAAATTTTTCTTAAATTCCTTGGTGTAAAATTCTTGTGATAAAAAATATGCCGCCTTTCCAAGGCCAGTTGTAACTTCCCCATTAATTATCATAAAATACCCTCATTCTATAACAATACATTAATCATTTAAATTAATAAAATTTTTGAAGTAATTTATTTAATAATTAAAAATTATAGTATTACTATAACAAATTTTTACAGGGTAATAAAATGGAAATAAAAACTATCTCAACAGATGTATTAATCATTGGATCTGGTGGAGCAGGTTCAAGAGCTGCTATTGAAGTTGATGATGCTGGTTTAAAGGCAATTATTGTATCCAAAGGTCTTTCATTTAGGTCTGGATGTACAGGAATGGCAGAAGGTGGCTATAATGCCGTTTTTAAAGCAGTTGATAAAGATGACTCAATTGAAGCTCATATTCATGACACTCTTAAAGGTGGAAGCTACCTTAACGATGAAAAGCTTGTTGAAATACTTGTTAGGGAATCACCAAAAAGACTGATTGACCTTGAAAACTACGGTGCATTATTTGACCGTCAGGAATCCGGTGAAATCGACCAAAGACCATTTGGTGGCCAAACCTTCAGAAGAACATGTTATCAAGGAGACAGAACCGGCGCTGAGTTATTAAATGCTTTAAAAGAAGAAATCATCAAAAGAGATATTGAATGTATCGAAGAAGTGATGATAACTTCCCTTGTAACCGATGGCAATCAGGTAATCGGTGCAACCGGTCTTGACTTAAAAGATTCAAGTCTGATATACTTTAAGGCAAAATCTGTTATTTTAGCCAGTGGAGGAGCTGGACAACTATACCCTGTAACATCCAACACCTTCCAAAAAAATGGAGACGGATATGCAATAGCCTATAGAGCCGGAGCCGATTTAGTAGATATGGAACAAATTCAGTTCCACCCAACAGGAATGGTAGCACCTGAATCCAAAAAAGGAGTATTGGTAACCGAAGCTGTAAGAGCGGAAGGTGGAAAACTCATCAACACCGACGGTGAGAGATTCATGTCAAAATATGCTCCTGAGAAAATGGAACTGGCCACCCGTGATGTTGTTGCCCGTTCAATTTATCAGGAAATCATTGAAGGAAGGGGAACTGAAAACGGCGGAGTCTATCTTGACATTTCCCACTTGGATGATGATTACATTGATGAAAAACTTGAAACTATGGTTTTACAGTTTGAAAATGTTGGTGTAGACATCAAACATGGTCCAATTGAAGTGGCTCCAACAGCGCATCACTTTATGGGCGGTTTAAAAATAAATACTGATGCTTCAACATCTCTTAAAAACCTATTTGGTGCCGGTGAAGTCTGCGGTGGAGTTCACGGTGCAAACCGTTTAGGTGGAAATGCACTGGCTGATACACAAGTATTTGGAAAAATAGCAGGTGAAAGTGCATCTAAAGCTTGTAAAGATACAGAACTCAAAACAAATGACGAACAAGTATCTGAAGAAGCTTCAAGAATTGAAAAACTAATCAAAAAAGGTACAGTTAAACCTAAAGAGTTTAAAAACAACATCAAACAGTTAATGTGGCAGAAAGTAGCTATTGTAAGAGATGAAAAAACCTTGAATGAAGCTTTAAAAGAGCTTTTAGAAATGAAAGAAGAACTTGTTAACTTAGATGTTAGTGATAAAAAGCAATACAATACTGATTTAGTAACTGCTCTTGAAGTAATAAATATGGTTGAAATTTGTATTTTAACTGTAAAATCTGCAATTTTACGCCGAGAAAGTAGAGGCGCACACTTTAGATCTGATTTTCCAGAAACTAAAGATGAATGGAAAAGAAGTATTGTTGTAAATAAAGAAAAAATAGAATTTGAAGCTAGATAGCTTCTTTTAATTCTTTTATTGCTTTTCTAGCTTTTTCATAAATTTCCTGTTCATCCAATACAGTCAATTTCTTATTTTCCATTAATATTTTACCGTTACAGATGGTTGTATCAACATTTGAACCGTTTGCTGAGTAAATTACATTGGAACTTAATGTGGAACTGTCGGGAACCATATTGGCTGAATTTGTATCTATTAAAATAATATCTGCTTTTTTACCGACTTCAATAGAACCGATTTCACTGTCAAGACCTAAAGCTTCTGCACCTTTTATTGTACCCATAGCAATAGCCTCATCGGAAGTTAAAACCTTAGGGTCAAGGGTAGATACCTTTTGAAGCAGACTTGCTGTTTTTAACTCTTCAATCAAATCCAAATTATTGTTTGAAGAAGCACCGTCAGTTCCTATTGAAACACAAATATCATTTTCAATTAATTTAGAAACAGGAGCAACTCCTGAAGCCAATTTCATATTACTGCATGGATTGTGTGATATTTTAACATTGTTTTTCTTGATTATTTCAATTTCATTGTCACTTAACCATACTGAATGTGCGGCAACAACATCAGGACCTAAAAAACCAATTTTATCCAAATATTCGAATGGCCTTAAGCCTTTTTCTTCAGATACGTCATTGATTTCCTTTTGGGTTTCGCTTACATGAATGTGAATTCCCATATTGTATTCATCTGCAAGTTCACGAACCTTAACTAACAACTCTTCAGATGCAGTATATGGTGAATGCGGACCGAAAAATACTTTAATTCTACCGTCTGCCATTCCATTACATGAATTGAAAAGTTCTAAATTCTCTTTAATTTCATTTTCCCTTTTCTCAGCATCTCCAAAGTCAATCATACCATATGACAATACTGCCCTGATTCCTGCCTCATCAACAGCACGGGCAACGTCTTCCATGTAAAAGTACATGTCTGAAAATGTGGTTGTTCCTGATTTGATAAGTTCAACTGCTCCTAAAAGAGCACCGATATAACAATAATTACCATTAAGATTAGCTTCCATTGGCCAGATATGATCATTTAACCAGCTGTCTAAACTCAAATCATCAGCCAATCCCCTAAATAAAGTCATTGATAAATGAGTATGAGTATTAATTAATCCCGGAAGCAGGATTTTCCCGGTAGCGTCTATAATTTTATCTACATTACTTTCATCGATTTTATCTGAAACATCAGCAATTATATCATCTTTGATTAAAAGTGATTTTTTTCCTTTAAAATTTTTGTTTGGACTTAAAATAAATGCATTTTTAATTAAAATAGTATTATCACTCATAATAACACCTTAAAAAAAATAAAAAAAGATAATTAGCTAAATTTATAAGTTTTTGATAGCTAATTTAATATCATCTGCTTTAACAGTTTTACGTTTTGCGATTTTAGCAACATTGTTTGCTTCTTTAGCAACATCACGAGCAACTTCTTCTAAGTATGCAGCTAATTCAGCTTTTGCATCTTCGCTAACTCTTTCTGCACCAGATTCTTTAATGATTCTTGCGATAGGAGCTTTTGGTATTTCAGACATATTTTCACCTCACATAAGTTAATTAAAACTTATGATTATACAGCCAAAATCATAAGTTAAATAACATATAAGATAACCTCATATTTAAATATTTTGCAATTTTAAAGGATTTTTAAGAAAATAAGTTAAAAAAAATAACACAAAATGAATTATAGCATTTAAAAATTAATACTATTAAAAAAAGATATTAATAAGGATACATAAAATATAAATGATAAAAAAATTGAGAAGATAATGATGAATATAAAAATTGCAATTCCTTCAAAGGGAAGAATAAGTGAACCTTCTATAAACATCTTAGAAAAGGCAGGTTTGGGATTGATTGATAAAAGCAATCGTAAACTAATTTCTAAAACATTTAATGAGAATATAGAAGTAATGTTTGCAAGAGCATCTGACATTCCAGAATTTGTAAATGACGGAGTTGCAGATATGGGAATTACAGGTGTTGATTTAATAAACGAAAACGAAGCGGATATAGAAGAACTATTAGACTTAAGGTTTGGCCAGACAAAACTTGTTCTAGCTGCTCCTGAAGAATCTAATATTAACTCCGTTGATGACATTAAAGATGATATGAAAGTAGCCACAGAATTTCCGGTTTTAACTAAAAAATATCTGGATGAAAAAGGTTTGAACTTAAAAATCGTTAAATTGAGTGGATCAACTGAAGCAGCACCATTCATTGGAATTGCTGATTTGATTACTGATTTGACAAGTACCGGAACCACATTAAAGATGAATCATCTTGAAATCATTGACACAATCCTTGAAAGTACAATCAAGCTTATTGCAAATAAGGAAAGCTTAAAAAATAAAAAAGAATTAATTGAATCTGTCAGTACAAGCATTAAAGGTGTACTTGACGCTGATAGAAAGAAATTAATCATGATGAACGTTAAAGACAAAGATTTAGACAAAGTTAAAAATGTCATGCCTTCAATGGGAGGTCTGACAATATCTGAAGTGTTGTCTAGCGAAAAAACCGTGGCTGTCCAAGCTGTAATTGATGAAAAACAGGTTTTTGAACTTGTAAACGATTTAAGAAATGCAGGTGCAAAAGATATTCTTGTTGTACCTATTGAGAGAATTATTTAACGTAAAAGGCTAGTTAATAGACTGGAGGTTGGCAAATTCCTCCCCAACCTAAAATAGGTCGAGGTATCCTTTGCCAAAAATAAGATGAAAATAGCAATAATCTATTCAACTTCAAGTGCTTCAACAAAAAAAGCATGTAAATTACTTTCAAATAAGATAAAAGCTAGTGTACAATTAATACCAATTGAAAAGGCAAAAACTGCATGTCTTTTAAAGTATAATTTTATAATACTTGCAGGATCTGCCCTAAACGGTAAAGTGCAAAGTGCTATGAAAAGATACATTTCAAGAAACTACAAAACATTGCAGGAAAAGCCAATTGCATTAGTGTTAAATTGTGAAGAAGGAATAGATACAAGAAACAGGTTAAATAAAACATTTACAGAACAATTGGTTGATTCATCATATATTAACTCAAATTTTGGATATGAACTGAACCCTGAAGAAGGAAACTTTTTAGAAAAGAGAAAAACAAATAATATCATAAACAACTACAAGAAAGACGGGAAAAGTCTTCCGATGCTAAACATTGATGAAATTGACAAATTTGCTGATTATATTAATAACATGATTGAAAAAAGGGTTGATTAGAATTTTTGAATTAAAAAACATTATTTCAATTAAAGATTTCGAAAGAAAAGATATAGAATACATTCTAGATGAAGCTTCAAAACTAGAAGATGTTGCAAAATCAAGAGAAATATCTGAAGAGCTAAAGGGTAAGATACTTGGTTTGATGTTTTTTGAACCATCCACAAGAACAAGAATGTCATTTGAAACTTCCATGAAACGTTTGGCAGGAGAATGCATAGGTTTTGAAAGTAGTGGATCAAGTTCTGTATCAAAAGGAGAAAGTATTGCTGATACCGCTAAGATGTTTGAAGGCTACAGCGATGCACTGGTAATCAGGCACGAACTTGAAGGCGTATCTAAATTCATATCCGACATTGTAGATGTTCCTGTTATAAACGCAGGTGACGGAGCCGGTCAACATCCAACACAGACACTGCTTGACCTATACACAATCAAAAAGGAAATCGGCCAAATCGATAACTTAAAAATTGCCTTAATAGGTGATTTAAAATATGGACGTACCGTTCATTCCCTTTCAAATGCGCTAGGTTTATACAAAAACGTTACAATTTATTTGGTTTCCCCTCCTGAACTTAAAATGCCTGATGAGGTCTTACATGACGTTAACAAAACCAATATAACATTGAAAGAAGCTACTTCAATTGAAGAAATCATTGATGATGTTGACGTTTTATATGTAACAAGAATTCAAAAAGAGCGCTTTGGTGACATTGATGATTATTTGAAAATAAAGGGTGCTTATATTGTCAATAAAAAAATGCTTGAAGGAAAAGATGTTATAGTAATGCATCCATTGCCAAGAATAGATGAAATTGATGGTGATGTGGATAATACTAAATACAATAAATATTTCACTCAAGCAGCAAATGCTGTTCCTGTGAGAATGGCTATTTTAAAAACATTAATTAAAAACAACCCTAAATAGCAAAGAGGGTTGTTTCAAGTAATTCTTCATCGCATTGAAGTTTGATAATGTTTGTTCTTCCTTTTCCACGACCACGTGAAATGGTATTTGTGGAAATTATACCTAACATTTCAAGTTCGTTGATAAAGTCAAATATTCTTCTGTAAGTAACAGCATCCTTTTTAGAAATGTCTTTGTAGGCATCATATAGCTTACCTGAAGTTATTTCTTCTTCTTGTTTTGTCAAATTCAAAATTGCTTCTAAAACTCTTTGCTGTTGAAGCGGTAAAGTGGAAATGATTTCACTGACCTTATTGTGCTCAATTCTTTCTTTTGCTCTTCTTACATGATCACTTTCAACTTTTTTGGAATCTTCATCAAAAGCTAATTCACCAGCATTTTTAAGTAAATCTAGAGCATATCTTGCATCACCTTCTTCCTTTGCAGCCATTGCTGAGCATAATGGAATCACATCGCTATCTAAAACACCATCACAGAATGATAATTCTGCTCTTTCAGATAAGATATCAGCTAGTTGATTTGCTCCATAAGGTGGAAAAACAATTTCTTTATCGTTTAAACTGCTGGTAACTCTGGATTTGATTAAATTTTTAAAGTCAAGATAATTACTGATACATAAAACTGAGACGTTTTCTGTTCTAGTTAAGGTGTATAATATTCCATCTCCGTCTTTATCAAGTAAAATATCTATTTCGTCTAAAATAACGATTAAATGTAGTTTTCTTCCAAATGCGTTTGTTTTGAAAATATCCCTAAATGTGTTTACAACTTCGCCTTTGGTCCAACCACGGTTTGGAACGTCACGTCCAAGCTTGTTACATAACTGAGCAAGTACCTGGTATTCAGTGGTATAATCAGTGCATCGTACATATTCGACTTTAACAAAAACATTTTTCTTATTGGCAATGTCAATTAGCTGTTCACGTGCAAATTTTGATGCTGCTGTTTTTCCTGTTCCTGTTTTACCGTATAAAGTTACATTGGATGGTGTTACATTGTTTAAAACATCCACCCAGTATTTTGCTATTTGTCTTATTTGTTCTTCTCTGTGAACTAGTTTATCAGGTAAGAATCTATGATCCAAAGGACGTTTGTCCTTGAATATAGTTGGAGTAATAGATTCAGTACTTTCTAAGTCTTCAAAAATATTTGACATGTTTCCACCTTAAAAATTTAAAAAAAAATATTAGTATAATTTCCAGTGTTATTATTATAAAAGGTATCATAAATAAAGGTTTTTATTACATTTTTACGAATTGATATTAAAATTGATGAAAATGCAAAAATTTATTCTAATTAAATTTATTTAAAATAGATATAACCATCAAATAATAAATATTTTTTGAAAAAAATAATTTATAAATAATTAAATTCAAATCAAGATTAAAATATTTGTTTAAATTATAAAAATGAAATAGTGTTATTTCAATTATAAGATAACATTTTCAAGTGTAAATTTTAGAAAAAAACATGAATTTTCCTACCTTAACTCTCCAAAATAGCCTTCGATTTGAAAAATTTATCACGATTTAAAACAAAGAGGGAGACATCCATTTCAAGTGAAACATATTTCATGCAAAATCCGAAAATCAAGAGATGAATTTCAAGTGTAAGTGAAATGAAAAATTTATAATAATACTTTAAATAAAAAATTAATAAAAATTATTGCTTCAAATAAAAAATAAAAGAAAAATAGTTGAGATAAATTTCAAGTGTTTACAGATGAAATATACCCCTTCGTTTTTTCAAAAGCTTCGTTAACGTTATAGTTGAAATGCACCTCTCCCTCTCTAGACAAACATACTGTTTTCATTAGCAGGTTTTTCGGGAGGTGCGATACTTCCAAATTTTTTATCAATTAACCAAATACAATGTAATTTAGACTTAAATACTCTTTTCAAAGTTTTTATAAACTCATTTTTAGTCAATCCATCTTCAAATATTTGATCAGTAATAATAAATTGTTGTAATAAGTTCTGATTAATTTGAAGTTCATAATCAACTAAAAACTTATTTAATCCCATGTTCAAATCAAGAATAAAACTCTTTTGTGTTTTTAATTCTGATTGTGACATTAAATTCAAATGTTCAGGGGAAACCTGTGTAGCGCAAGCTACCACAATACAGTCTTTTCCTTTTGGTTTGACAACATCCATTATATTATCTTTTGGAAACTCAACAATAAAATGAAAATCAGCATTTTCATCATATTTCTTTTCTCTTAAAAATCCTTCATCAAGTAACCAGTTTTTAATTGTTTCTTCAATTTCCATATTATCATCGACAATTAATTTTTATAATAAATTATTTATTTTTTTATTATATATAATATAAATTATGATTGATTTCAATGATTTATTATTAACCAATATCAATGGTATTGTTTCATATAAACTATTTTTGTTTGTTATTTTGACATTGTTGGTTTCACTTGCTATTGATTTGGTGTTTGGTGAGCTTCCAGGAAAAATTCATCCTGTTGTAATCATTGGATCAATAATTGATTTTTTTAAAAAAATATTTATAAAAATAAAAAACAAAACATCAGGATTATTGGTTGTTATAGGAGTATTCATTTCAGTTAGCATTATTTTGTACTTAATTTATTTATTTTCATCAATTAATATTATATTATTGTTTATTGTATTTACAATACTTTTATCATCTACATATTCTGTTAATATGCTTTTAAAAACAGCAGTTGATGTTAAAAATGATTTAAATGAAAGCATTGAAAAAGCAAGAAAATCGGTTTCATACCTTGTCAGCAGAAATACAGATGAGTTAACTGAAAGTTTTATAGTTTCAGCTGTTATTGAAAGTTTAACAGAAAACATCACTGATTCATATGTTGCTCCTGTCTTTTACTTTTTTATTTTTGGGATAATAATATTAATAAATCCATTATCTAATCATTTATATTATTTGTTATTAGTTCCAATGTTATATAGAGCTTCAAATACAATGGATGCAATGTTAGGATATAAAAATGATGAATTGGCAAATATTGGATATGTTCCTGCAAAATTGGATGATATTTTAAATTATATTCCTGCAAGAATATCTGGAATATTGGTTGTAGTTTCTGCGTTTTTACTGTCATTAGATTGGAAAAACAGTTTCAATGTAATGATGAGGGATGCAAGAAAATGCCCATCTCCAAATTCAGGATATACTATGGCATCCACAGCGGGTGCATTGAATATACAACTAATAAAAAAGGATACATATATTTTAGGTGATGACAATAAAGTTATTGTAGCTGATGATATTTCAGATGCAGTAAAATTATCAAAATTAACAATATTTCTATTTACATTAATTATAATTATAATATTTACATTGATTGATGTGATAATATGAAGTTGGCAATCATTTCTGTTTCAAACAAAGGTCAAGAATTAGCATTTAAATTAAAGGAAAAGTTGGATGATGATTCAACAATTATTAAAATTGACTTATACCATAAAAACGTTAAAAAGTATTTTCCAATTTTATTTGATGAATATGATGCAATAATTGCCATTATGGCTTCAGGTATTTTAATTAGATCAATTGCTTCATTATTAGAATCCAAGGTTACAGATCCTGCTATTTTAAACATTGATGATACTGGTGAATTTGTTATATCTGTATTATCAGGCCATCTTGGAGGAGCAAATAAACTAACCAATAAAATATCAGGCTTAATTGATGCAACACCAGTAATTACAACTTCAACTGATGTTAACAATAAGTTAGGAATCGATGTTTTTGCAAAAGATTTATATTTATCAATTGATAATACAAAAGAGATTTTATTTTTTAATAAGGCGATTTTAGAGGGTCGTGAGATTTCATTTACTGTAAATCCAAACAAAAAGTTTGACTATTTATTTGATTATTTAAATAATAATACACTTGAAATTGATGTTTCAATTTATTATTCATCAAAAGTAAAAATGGATGAAATTCAGGTTAGCCTAGATGACCATGAAATAATTTTAAAAGAGCGTAAAATTGTTGTGGGAATCGGATGCAGACGGGATAAGGAATGTGAATACATCTATGATGCTTTGGTTAAATCAATAAATGATTTAAATATGGATATATCTAGAATAAACATGTTTGCTTCTGCTGAAATTAAAAAAGATGAAAAAGGCATTCTTGAATTATCTGAAAAATTGGATATTCCTGTTAATTTTGTTGAATTGGATAAACTAAAACTATTCACATCAAATGATGTTGTAAAATCAGATTTTGTTTATGAAAAATTTGGAATCTATGGTGTTTGTGAACCTTCAGCCTTAATCACTGCAGGTTTTGATTCAAAATTAATATATAAAAAGACATCATATAGTGGTGTTACAATATCAGTTGCTATTGAAAAATAAAAGGAAAAAAGCTAAATTAGATAGATTCTAATTTAGAAAGAACTTCCCAAATTAAAGTTCTTGCGTGAACTGGAATATTAGGGTCATTACTGATTTCATCTAATTTTCCAAGTACAGTACTTATTCTTACAGATTGATCCTGTTCATCGTCTTTTAATAAATCGTTAGAGTCACTAGCAGCTTCTCTAATGTTACGAGGAACAGTGTTATTTTCTGAAATGTATACTAAAATTTCACATACCTCATCGATAGTTTGATTGCTCATAATACTCCCTCCAAATGAATTATTAAAAACAAGTAAATAAAGTATTAAATAATATATTTGTCTATAATCTCTTTAAATATTTTGTGGTAGATGAATTAAATTTAGTAGAAAAATATATATTGTTATAAAATTCAATTATATATTATGTCAG
>CAZOYH010000024.1:12584-16808 GCA_964583995.1 uncultured Methanobrevibacter sp. | reverse complement strand
TTATTAGATATTTTAAAGTAAGGTTTTAAAATGGAAATATTTGACAATGATTTAAATGCGGAAATAATTGGATTTGGAGCATTAAATGTGGATAAGCTCTATTCTGTGGAAAGTATTGCTGGCAGTGATGAAGAAAGTTTCATCAAAAGCGAAACTGACACTCCTGGAGGTTCAGCAGCAAATACCATAATAGGTTTATCCAGATTAGGCTGTTCAACATCAATTATTGGAAAAATAGCTGAAGATGAAGATGGAGATTTGATAGAATATAATTTGGCTATTAATGGTGTTTACTCCAATAATTTAATTTACTCTGCATCAGGTTCAACCGGAAAATGTTTGGGATTTGTAGATGAAAATGGTGAGAGATGTTTATACATTGACCCTGGAGTTAATGATGATATTAAAATAGGTGAAATCAATCCTTTAAACATTATGAGATGTAAAATAATGCATTATACTTCATTTGTCGGTGATTCATTTAAAACTCAAATTGAATTGCTGGAAACATTAAAGGATGAAGTAATATTAAGTTTTGACCCTGGAATGCTCTATGTTAAAAAAGGTTTTGATGAGTTAAAGCCGATACTTGAGCGATGTAATATTTTACTCATCAATGAATCTGAATTACGATTATTATTTAATAATAATGAATCTTCTCTAAAAGAATTGGCAATTGGTCTTTTAGATTTTGGAATAGAAACAGTCGTTATTAAACAAGGCTCAAAAGGTGTCTTTGCAATGGACAATTCACAGGATTGTTTTGTTGAATCTTATGAATGCGATGTGGTGGATACTACCGGTGCCGGAGATAGTTTTAACAGCGGATTTTTATATTCATTTTTAAAAGGCTATGACCTTGAAAAATCCTGTAAAATTGGTAATTGGGTTGCAAGTAAATCCATTGAAGGATTTGGAATGGAAAAATTCCCTTCACTAAAAGATTTGGAGGAGTTCTTTTAGAAAATTAAAGTTTATAAATTAATAAAATCAAAATTTATTTAGTTGGTAATAATATGAATGTATCTTTTATAAAACAGAGAAAAAGTCTGGAACGTGAAGTTCTTCTTAAATCTGTTGAATTAGATGATGATGGCGATGATTTTGAGTTTGAACTGGATAACTTTTCCACTGAACAAGAAATTATTGCTGTAGCACCAAAATGTGTAAGGTGCAATACCTGTGTTGGCCAGTGCCCAGTTAATGCAATCGAACCAGCTAATATTTTTAGAATAGCTAAAATAACCGAAAAATGCGTTAAGTGTGAAATTTGTGTTCAATCTTGTCCTATCTCAGCTATTAAATTAATAAAAAATTCAGTTGTTTATGATAGCGGAGATGAACGTGAAGTTGTTGAATACAATTTATCTAATATCAGATATCCTCATAGGGTTGTTAGGATGAATGATATTTCAATTGATTATTCAGTTGACAATAATTGGGATGATTGTGCAACATTATGTCCTACAGATGCATTTACTCTTCAATTTAGAGAATTTTTTGAAGAGCAAAATCTGGATTTGGGCATTGAATTAATCGATGATGAATTATATCCTCACATTAACAAAAAAATGTGTATTGGCTGTGGAGCTTGTGCTGAAATATCACTGAATAACTTTGCAATAGAATTGGATCGCTATATTGGACCTATTGTCCATAGTAGGTTTATTGAAATTGATCATGAATCCTGTGTAAACTGTTATTTATGTGAAGAAAACTGTCCAACAGGCGCTATAGAGTTAGTGGATGGTGAAGTTGTTCTGGACAATGATAAATGCATAAGGTGCATTGAATGTACTAATCATTGTCCTGTGGGAGCATTAAAGAGAGTTGAAATGGAATAAATGGGGTTTGTTTATGAGAGCAAAAGAATTGATGGATAAAGACTTTGTATATTTAAACTGTGATGACACTGTAATTGAAGCTTCCAAAGCAATGGAGGAAGTTAGACGTTTTACATGTCCTGTTGTAAATGAAAATAAGCAATTAGTCGGATGGATTACTGCATTTGATATTACAAGAGGCTTAAGAGAAGGAAATGATAAAATTTCCGAAATCATGAGTGATTCCAGTGAGGTTTCAACTGTTCATGAAAATGATCCTGCAAGAAAAGCAGTTATATTAACTGCAAATAACAAGTTTGTCACAGTGCCTGTTGTAAATGATGATAATCAGGTCATAGGAATGGTCCGTGCCTGTGATATTGTAGAATTATTATCTGACCTTTATGATATTAAGGTTGAAAAATTATATAAAGCAATGCAAAACCAATTGAAAGGCGTAACTTGGGAAGAGTTAATGTCTGCATCTGCTTTGGTATCTAAAAAGACTACTGGTGTAAAAATATCTCCAGAAGAATATGAAGCAAATATAATGAATGCAACTTTTGGTGAGGCCATCTGGTCAACTGGTGGTTTAGAAAAATTCTTTGCAGGTTTAATATCTGTTGGAGAAATGGTAATTGCTCGAAGAGTAGGAAGGGCAAGAAAATAAATTTAAAGTGATTATTATGAGTGAATATAACGAATATCAAGACAAAACAATCCTTGTAACTGGTGGTGCAGGTTGTGTTGGAAGTAATCTGACACGTAAATTTGCAGACTTAGGTGCTGAAAAAGTTATTATTTTAGATAACATGTCTTCAGCATATGAATGGAATATTGCAGATAGGGATGCAATTGAATTTATAAGAGGCGACATTTTGGATGATGCTGTACTTAAAAGGGTTTTTAAACAAAAACCAGATTATGTATATCATCTTGCAGCACACTTTGCAAATCAAAACAGTGTAGACAACCCTGAAAAAGATTTGATGGTAAACGGAATCGGTATTTTAAAAGTACTCCAATACGCACAACTAACTGGTGTTAAAAGGTTTGTTTATTCATCATCAGGTTGTGGTGTTTATGGATTGGATTCTCAAATGCCATTTAAGGAACATGATATTTCTATTTCACTTCACACCCCATACCAAGTAACCAAACTCCTTGGTGAGCTTTATACTAACTATTTCCACAATTTATATGATATGGACATTGTAAATGCAAGGTTCTTTAATGTGTTCGGTCCGGGTGAAGTCCCTGGTAAATACAGAAATGTAATTCCAAACTTCATGTATTGGTCTAAAAACGGACAGGCATTACCTATTACAGGGGACGGATCCGAAACAAGGGACTGGACTTTTGTTGAAGATATCTGTAATGGGCTGGTTGCTATGGGTATTGAAGAAGAGGCAATCGGTGAAGCCATTAACTTAGGCTCAGGAAAAGACCATAAGGTAATAGACATGGCAAACAAAATCAATGCACTGACAGGAAACGAAGCAGGTATTAATTTTGTTCCTCGTCGTGATTGGGATGCAAAAACCAAGTTATTATCTTCAATAGATAAAGCAAAAGATATTTTGGGATATTCTCCTAAAGTTTCATTTGACGATGGTCTTGAAAGAACCCATGACTGGTTTGTTGAAAACTGGGAAAATATTCAGGAATCTGCAGAATTCTAAATGGAAATTAATTTTTCCATATCTATTTTTTTAACATTAATTATTTAAGTGATTTTTAACAATAACTAATAATGTTAGGTGAATTTATGAACAAGAGAACATTATTTGTTATTTTTTTAGCATTATTTTTATTAATTAATATTGCTGTTGTGTCTGCTGATGATAATGTAACTGGGGCAAATGATTTGGAAACTCCAATTATCACTATTGACAATGCTGATGTGTATACTGGTGATTCTGTAAGTATCTATTTAAAGGATTCTAATCAAACACCCTTAGTTAATCAGAATCTCACAGCCAATATTAACAATCAAAACCATTCTCTTTTTACAGATTCACAAGGTAAATCAAGTCTAAATTTACAATTAAAACCAAGTAAATATGTTCTTTCTGTTTTTTATGATGGAAATGAAAATTTCACATCACTCAACCAAACATTCAATATCAATGTTTTAAAACTTGATTCTAGTTTAATAATTCCTGAAAACACCACTTTTGTTAAAGGTGATTATTTATATGTTTATCTTAAAGATCAAAACAATAAATCTATTTCCAAAACAAACGTGATAATCAATGTCAATGGGAAAGATTATACTAAAGTCACAGATTCCAATGGTAGGGCAAGCTTGAAAATTGGCTTGGTCGCTGCCACTTACACAATGTATGCTTACTTTAAGGGAAATGATTATTATAATGCAGTTTATGTTCCATTTAAAATG
>CAZOYH010000024.1:0-12484 GCA_964583995.1 uncultured Methanobrevibacter sp. | reverse complement strand
ATTCAAAAACAGTTGGTTGCAATGACTCAAAAGTTGTCCTAGGCATAAACGGCACTCCAAAAAGTCCATTTGTAGCAAAAATACCTCTTAAAAATGGAGTTCCTGACGTGGATTATATGACTTCAAATTATGTCATGGCTGATGATGACATGACTTATACTCTTCTAAAATCTCAGTATAGGGATGTTATAAAAAGAGACAGTTACTGTTTATACTTAAATAATAAATTAAGTAAATATGCAGTATTTAAAACCAAAAGTGAACCAAATTTAAATCATATTATTAAAAGAGAAAAATGGAATGTTATTGAAAGGGCAATTAATACATTAATAGTTAAGAAGAATAGGAATGGTTACTGGCCAGTTCAGATTACTGTTTCACTAAAGGGAAAGGCATATAGCTATCCTGAGGTAAGGGATGTTCAAAATACTGGTTATAGCTGTGGTCCGACATCCTCAAGTATGTGCAGTCAGGTTTTAAGAAACTATGTTTGTGAAAAGCAGCTGACAAAGCAATCAGGAACCAGTGTAAAATGGGGTTCAAGCACTAAAGGTCTTAAAAAGGGATTGGAAAAAAATCATTTCAAATGCACTATTTACTATAAAAGCACTTTCAACAAGGCTTTAAATCAGCTTAAAAAAGGTGGTTGTGCACTTGTTTTCCATACATGGGGACATTATGTGGCTATTTTAGATATTAGTGCTGATGGAAAAAAGGTTTTGGTGGGTAATCCTTCTGGAAGCTATGACGTCGGAAGCCATTCAATTCCTACAAAATGGCTGACTGTAAGCTATATGAAAAAAATGTTTAATAATTATGATACTTCTGGATTAATAGTTAAACTTAAATATTCATTAAATAAAGCTACTAAAACAAAAATAAATACTTTTTATTCCAGTATGGGTACTAATTGGGCTAGACAGGATACTTCTGAAAGGCTTGCTCAAATTGAGTCGAATTACTATTGAAATTAACTTTAAATACTTTTAAAATGTAATATTACTTTGTATGGATTTGAATTTTGACTTTACTGAAAAACGTGTAATTATTACAGCATTTTTCTGTATGGCATTCACAATTGCAAACTTAATTACTGTAAAAATTATAAGTATAGACTTCATAGGTATGGAAACCCCTGCTGGAGTTCTCATTTATCCTTTAGTTTATATTTTAACCAATGTAATTGCAAAAGTATATGGTGAGAGTGCTGCACGTAGAACTATTATTTTAGGTCTTTGTGTAGATATCTTATTTGTCTTCATGACAACTTTAATATTGTTCTTGCCGTCTCCTTCATTCTTTACCGGAGATGCAAGTTTACAATTTGTATTCACTCAAACCCCAAGAATCCTTGTTGCTTCATACATCAGTTACTTAATCGGTAACTTTGTAAATGCAAGAGTAACAACTATTGTAAATAGGGGTGGAGGTTATTCCACTGTTAAAAACTTAGGGACTATTGCTTTCAGTGAATTAATTGATAATTTCATTTTCATTGGACTTGCATTTATTGGAGTATATTCAGTTGTGGATATATTAATTATGATATTCTCTCATTGGGTTTTAAGTTTAATTTGGAATGTAATCGCTCAACCGTTCACAAACAAAACTGTTGAATGGGCTGAGAAAGGAAAACCTGTAGAAGCTTAAATTTTAGGGAATTTTTTCCCATCTTTTTTTTAATTTTTTCACATCAATATTGCCGATAAGAAAATATTTTATAGTTTTATTCAAATATATAATTATAATCAGAAATTATTAAAACATTATTCAAAAATCGTTTTACAAATTTTAGATACTTTAAAATTAATTATTGAAACATTCAATAATTTTTTTTAAAAAAATTAATCAATCTTTAATAATTTATGATATATAGGAAATTTTGTGATAGATATGGTCGAAGAAAATAGTAATATGCTACTTGGTACCGGTGAAAAACCACCTGCACTTAGGTGGGTTTTACTTGCTATCCAGCATGTTTGTGCAATGTTTGGAGCTACAATTTTAGTTCCTATTGTAGTAAACACCACTGCTGGCGCAGATATTTTATCAATCCCTGTAGCATTAGTTTCATCTGGTATCGGTACATTAATTTATTTGGTTTGTACTCGTAATAGAAGCCCAGTATATCTGGGAAGTTCGTTTGCTTTTATTGCTCCTATGATTGCAGGTTATGCAATCGGGGGTACTGGAAGTGTTTTTACAGCTTTGATGATTGTAGGTATTGTTTATGTAATTATTTCATTGATAATACGTGTTTCAGGCCCAAGTTGGATTAACAAATTACTGCCTCCAGTAGTGGTTGGTCCTATGATTATGGTTATTGGTTTATCCCTCGCTCCAACAGCTATTTCTGAAATCGGTTTGGATTTGGCAGTTATTCCATGGCAAAACCTAGTTGTTGCTTTTATATCATTTTTAGTAACTGCATTAGTTGCAGTTCGTGGAAAAGGAATTATACAAGTCATTCCGTTCTTAATAGGTATCATTGTTGGTTATATTGTAGCAGCAGCTCTTGGTATGGTGGATTTCACACAGGCATTAACTGCTAATGTAATTGAAATTCCTAAATTTTACCTGCCGTTCATGCATTATGACTTAAACTTTGCAGCTGTTTTAACAATTGTTCCAATCGCACTGGTTACAATGGTAGAGCATGTAGGTGACCACAAAGTATTAAGTGAAATCATCGGTCGTGATTTAATTGAAGATCCAGGTCTTCAAAGAACTTTACTTGGTGACGGTATCGCAACATTTGTAGCAGCATTTTTAGGTGGTCCTGCTAATACAACTTATGGTGAAAACACATCTGTTGTAGGTATGACTCGTGTAGCTTCTACTTATGTAATTGGTCTTGCAGCAGTTGTTGCAATTCTATTTGCATTTTCAGGTCACTTGACCGCACTTTTAACTGCAATTCCAGCACCTGTTTTAGGTGGTATTTCAGTATTATTATATGGTTTCATTTGTGTAAATGGTCTTAAAATATTAATCCACAACCAAGTTGACTTTAACAATACTAAAAACGTTGTAGTTGCTGCAACCATGCTTGTTTTAGGATTAGGTGGTGCAACCTTATCTGTTGTATCTGGTGATTTATCCCTTTCAATATCTGGAATGGCACTTGCGGCTATTGTTGGTGTAATCTTAAACTTATGTATTCCGGAGGAAAAACATGAATGAGTTTGTTTTAAACCATCCATTAATAACTCATAAGCTTGCAATCTTAAGAGATGTCAATACTGGAACCAAGGAATTCAGAGAATTGGTAACTGAAATCTCAACAATCTTAATGTATGAGGCTATGAGGGATGCAAAACTTGAAGAAACTACAATTGAAACTCCACTTGAAAAGATGGACACTGGAATGTTGAATGAAGATCATTATGCTGTTGTTCCAATCCTAAGAGCTGGAATGGGTATGGTTGATGGAATCCTAAACGTTATTCCAAATGCAAAAATAGGTCACATCGGACTTTACAGAAATGAAGAAACTTTCCAACCGGTCGAATATTACTACAAAATGCCAGATGGAATCAGTAATAGGGAAGTTTTGGTTGTTGATCCTATGCTTGCAACAGGTGGAAGTGCATCAGCAACAATTTCAAGACTGAAACTGGATGGTGTAACTAAAATTAAACTGTTATGTATTGTTGCAGCTCCGCAAGGTATTAAAACAATCGAAGATGAACATCCGGATGTGGAAATATTCTGTGCAACAGTGGACAGAGAATTAAACGAAAATGCATATATCTTGCCAGGTCTTGGGGATGCTGGTGACAGAGTATATGGAACTAAATAGTGAAGGAAACTTCACTTACTTTTTTCTTTTTTTGGTGATTGAGTGAATTGGAATCTTGTTTGTCCGATTTTAATAGTTATTGCTTCAAACACTTTCTATAATATTTGTATGAAATCAATGCCTTCAGAAGTTAATCCATTTGGAGCATTAATGGTGACATATCTTGGAGCGGCAATAGTTTCGGCTATTATATTTGCATTTGCTGTGGGACCGTCTAATGTTGGTGTGGAAATAACAAAAGTCAACTGGACATCAATCGTTTTAGCATTGGCTATTGTCGGTTTGGAAGTTGGGTACGTATTTGTCTATCGTGCTGGATGGAGCGTAAGTACAGCCAGTGTTGTTGCAAATATCGGTCTTGCATGTGTTTTGATTGTTGTTGGTTATCTGCTTTACCGGGAAAATGTTTCATTTAATCAGATATTGGGAATAATTGTCTGCATGATTGGTTTAATTTTAATTAATTTCTAGTCTGTTATTTCCTTATTTTTTTAATTTAATTCGATTGTAGTTTCTTAACATATCATATTTTTGTTGTTTATTTTAAACCACTGTTTTCATTGGTAATTTCATTAAAACAGTTAATTTTTACAATTGTTTTTTTAAATCTTAAAAAAGTCAATAATATATACTAATAAGTATCATATATACATTATAAGGTTAATTTTCAATAATTAATTCTTCTAAATCGAGGCAAAGGAGGTGAAACATGGACAAGAAAATTTTCATTGTTGTATTATGCATTTTAGTGTTATTTTCACTAAATTTTACCGTGGCTCAGGAAGTAGATAATTCAACAGTTGTTGGTGCTGAGGATGCATCTGGTGAACTTCAAATTGATTTAAACCAACCTAGTTTAAAAAACAGTTCTCTAATAGATACTCATATCGATATTGTAAGCAATACAACTTTTGATGTTGTTGGAGAGTATTTTAAGGTAAAATTGTCTGATAAGAACAATAATTCAATTTCCAATGCTCAAATTTCATTTACATTTTTAAATGTGACTTATCTTAGAACTACTGATTTGGATGGTATTGCTTCACTTAAAATCGGTTTGGCTGATGGGGATTATAATATTGCCAGTAAATTTGCAGGCAATTCAAAATATGGGTCTTCATTAAATACTACAACAATTACAGTCAGCAATACTCGTGTTGTGGATGAGGGTCTGTCAAACACACAAATACAAAAAATTATTGACAATGCAAAGGAGAATAATGTAATATTGTTTTTGGGCAAAAGTTATTCTGATATTAATCTGGTAATTACTAAATCTTTAACATTGCTTACCAAATCAGGCACTGTCCTTAAATCAAGTTCTTCAAATCCGGTAATCAGCATTAAAGGTAAAAATGCTTCTTATACCATTATTAATGGATTTACTATTCAGGGGCAGGGTGATGGCATTGTTGTTGGTGATTCAGACTTTGTAAGGATAATTAATAATGACATAGCCTCTGGGGGCAATGGTATTGTTGCAACCGGAACAACTTATCTCAATATTACAAAAAATAATATTAATAAGAATTCCAAATCAGGGATTGTTATAGGAAATACTACTTCAACTTATATTTTCGATAACAATATTAAAAGCAATGGGGCGACAGGTATTGAAGTTGCCAAGTCAGATAAGGTCTACATTCACGGCAACACCATTACATATAACAAAAAGAACGGTATTTCATTATCAAAATCTGCCGGTGGTGTTAATTACGGTCAGGGACCTAAAAATGTTTACATTAACAAAAACACCATTTCAAACAATGAAGTTGATGGTATTGTAATAAACTATGCTGGAGACAATATAAATATCAAATCAAACACCATCCATGCAAATAAAGGTGAAGGAATAGGAATTTCCCATATTGGAAGTAATACTATTCAGTCCAATGTAATCTATGAAAATTGGGCAAATGGTATAAAGTTCTTTGACAATTATGTAAAACCAGCCAATCAGGTTATAAGCTATAATGCAATTTACTTCAATCTTCACATGGACGTTGAAGCAAAAGATACCTATTATCAGGAAAACGGAGAAAGATTGCAAATAGGAGATAACTGGTATACTGATTATGCGGGAATATGTCCTAAAATCCGATCCAATAATATTAAGTTTGTTGTAAAACAGATTGGTGATAATAAATTCCAGGCATTGTTCTTGGATTCTAATGGAAATGTTGCTAGTTTACTTCCAGACAGGACATTGTCATACACAACCAATAATGGAAAAAGCATAAGTATCACTATAAGTGGCGGTGCTGGTGTTTTTACAGTCGATGCTAATGATGGTGATTTAATAAAAGCCATTGTTGATAATTCTAGAAGAGATAACACATTTGATTCCAATTCTCAAACAGTCCAACCAATCAATGGTGTAACACCAAGCTATAATTATCCAACAATCCCATACGGTGGAAATGGTGATGGTAACGGAAATGGTGATGGAACTGGTGGGGATGCAAATAAAGGCAATGGTGCTTCTAATCAGGGAAGCAGTCAGAATACTGGAAACAGTACTCATAGTCAGAAAACCAATCCGAGCAACAGTGCAAATAATCCTGTAAATGATGTTTCACAGAGTTATGATACGCAAACAACTAATTCAGCAGAAGCTGCTTCTGAAGTAAGTAATGGAAACACTGGAAATGCAGGTTCCCAGTCTCAATCAGTTGTTAAACAAATTAATATTGAAGAAGATGAGTTTTATAGAGTAACTGGAATAACATTCATTGTTTTGCTGATAATATTGACAATCGGTTTTTATTATCGTGAAGATATTAAAGAAATGAATTCTAAAAGATAACTTTTCTTCTATTTTTTCTATTTTTTTGCAGATTTTTTAATAAATTATTTAAACGATTTTTAATAAATATCATATTATCTTACCTTTGGAGGATTAGTAATATGAATAAAAGTGATTTGAAAAGAGACTATTATATGCTCAAAGGACCACTTGCTAAAAAAGGTTATGACTGGTGGTGGCATTCTTTAACTGCATATAATAAGAAAACTGGAGAACCAAGACCTTTTTTTATTGAATACTTTACATGTAATCCGGCATTAGCTGAAGAAGAACCTGTTTTAGGCCAAGATCCTGAAAATCAGAAATCAGGTAAAATGCCGTCTTACTGTATGATTAAGGCTGGAACATGGGGTAAAAACCCAAAGCAAATCCATAACTTTTACTCAATGAAGTATTTCAATTGTCCTGATGATGAATTAAACATTCAGGTGGGGGATTGCAGTTTAACTGAAACACATATGAGTGGATTTGCAAGAGTAAGCGAAGAAGACGCAAAAAACCATCCGGAATATATGTGTGATGCAGGAGATATGATGTGGGATTTGGATATTGACAAACAAATCACTTTCAACGTTGGTTATGGGGCAAACTCATTATTTAGAAAACTGAACTCCTTTGAAATGTTTTGGCATGCTGAAGGAATTAAAACCCAATACAGCGGAACCATCTGGCTTGATGGTGAAGAGTATGAAGTTATTCCTGAAAAATCCTATGGGTATGCTGATAAAAACTGGGGAGGAGACTTTACCTCACCATGGCTTTGGATTTCATCATGTAACTTAACCAGTCTTATTACAGGTAAAAAATTGGAAAACTCTGCATTTGAAGCCGGTGGTGGAAGACCAAAGGCATTCGGTATTTCAATTCCACGTAAACTGTTAATTGGTTTTTATTATGAAGGTAAAATGTATGAATATAACTTTGCTAGATTCTGGAACCTTGTAAAAATTGATTTTGACTTTGAAGAAGGAGATGAAGTTCACACATGGCGTATTAAGGCAAGTAATAAAAACTCCAAAATGGAACTGGTTTTATACTGCAAACGTGATGAAATGATGCTATTTAACTATGAAGCTCCAAATGGTAAAAAATTACACAACCGTTTATGGAATGGTGGAAACGGTTGGGGTGAAATCAAATTATACAAAAAAGACGGAACCTTAATTGACCATGTTAAAATGGAAAATGCAGGTTGTGAATATGGGGAGTATGATAAAGAATGATATTCACTGATATCATTGCACTGATTGTAGTATATGTTTATGTAATTGCAATTTTTATCATAGCAGAAAAGGTTTTAAAGTCAAGACCTGAATTTTCACGTAAATTCCTCCATATTATGGTAGGTAATATGATTTTTGCCATGCCATTTTTCTCAAACCCTTGGGTTATGATTATTGGTCTGACATTGCCTGCTTCAATTGGAACATTCCTGTTAACTGAATATTCACCTATCAAAATTGAAAACAGCATGACAGAATCTGGGCATGCTCTTGGATTGTTTTTCTATTCAGCGATTTGGACAATATTGTTAGTAATATTCGGTAATCAGTTATGGATTGTTGCATTAGCTATCGTTCCTTTGGTTTATGGTGATGGATTTGCTGCATTAATTGGTATTAAATTCGGTAAAGTCAAATTTTCCATTTTCGGAAGTACAAAATCCCTTGAAGGATCACTGTCCATGTTTGTTGTAACTTCTGTTATGAGCGTATTTGTATGGATGGTTTTCACATCAATCGGATATGCTATGCCTGAATTCAATATAGTTTACATTATTGGTATTTCAGCTGTTGCAACAATTTGTGAAGCATTCAGTTATGGTGGAATTGACAATTTAACAGTTCCGGCAGTAACTTCTATTTTATACTATTTAGTAGCTGTATTATAAGCTACTTTCATTTACTATTTTTTGCATTTTAGTTAACAATTTTTGCATCTTGAACATATTACTAATTAGCCATTTATATAGTCTTTTACTATGTTATATTAACGAAAATTAATTTGGTGATATGATTGAATTTAAGAATGGAAGCTGAAAGAAGAGCAGATGCAAAAATAAAATTTGAAGAAAATCTATATAAATATCTGACAGTAAATGTAATAATAGCAATAATTTGCTTTGTATTCCTGCAAAGCTTTTGGTTGTTATTTTTTGTCATGTTCTTTTGGGGTATTGGAGTCTTAGATGACTTTTTTAAAGCATATCCATTTAAAAGCATTGTTGATCCAAATTACAGGGAAAGAAAAATCAATGAAGAACTTTCAAAAATGGGTGATTAGATGAGTAATGCAAGACAAAGAGCCGAAGAGCGAGTTGACAGAAAAATTAAGTTTTACAGACATTTCCTAATATATGTTATTATAAATGCAATTCTGGCCATTATAAATTGGATTTTCACTCCGGAGTTCTGGTGGGTGGCATTTCCATTATTCTTCTGGGGTCTTGGAGTTTTTAAAGACTTTTTAATGGCATTTGTATTTGCAGATAAATTTGGTGAAGATTACAGAGAACGTAAAATTCAAGAGGAGATGGAAAAGTTAAGGAAATAAATCATGAAAGTAAATTTATTCGTTTCAAGAGATATTAAAGAGCCGTATGTGGATATTCACACAAATGAACTAACGGAAAATGTTACAAAAGCAATGTCTATTTTGGAAAACGATGACACAACTGATATGTTGGCTGTAAAGAGAGGTTCTGACATTGCACTTTTAGAGCTGGGTGACATTTTCATGTTAAGGGTTGAGGATAAACAAGTTAAGGTTTATACAATTAATGAAGAGTATATCATTAAAAAACCATTATATCAAGTTGAAGAGAGTTTAAATACGGATTTTGTTAGAATTTCAAAAACTACAATTGTCAATCTCAAAAAAATAGAACGTGTAGCTCCATCTCTTAGGGGAATGATGTTTATCCAACTTAAAAATGGTTTAAAGGACAATATATCAAGAAAATATTTGCCGGAGTTTAAACAGGCATTGGATTTGTAGGTGGTATTATGAAAGTTGGTTTAATCAAAAGACTTGCAATGGGTGCTTTTGTAGGTTGTTTTATGGTAATGCTTGTCATGATTTTCATTTCTTATCAAATCGGTCCAGATGAACTTATTTTTTCAGGTACTGATGTTATTAATGCATTTCTTGGATCAATCGTTGTCGGTTGGGCATTTTCTCTAACTGGACTGATTTATGAAAGAGATGATATTGCTTTTCCACTTCAGATAATCTTTCAGATGGGAATTGGGATGACCGTGCTATTTATAATTGCAATTTATCTTAAATGGATGCCGATTGACTTAGGTTGGCAACCAGTTTTAACATGGGTTTTAATAGCATGTGTATTTGCAGCTATTTCATGGTTTGGTTTTTATATTTACTATTATTTACTTGCACGCGAATTAAATAATAAATTAAAAAGTTAAAAAAATGAGTTAAAGTAAATAGCTTTGCTATTTACTCTTCTTTTTGATATTTTCTATAACCGATTGCTAATAAGACAAATATTGCTACTAATGCTGCAATAAAATACCTGATGTCTAAATTAATTTCTTTAGATGCAGAATTAGTTTTATTAATTTCATAGGCATTTTTATTTTCACCAACATTAGATGAATTTCCAACAATTAGGTTCTCATTGGAAGTAGTTTCAGTTATTTTGGTACTTTCTGAAGTTACATCTGAATCTGCTGTTGTATTGGTTTGTTTTATGGCAGTATTGTCTGATTGTTTTTTGTTATTGTTCTTTTGAGAGGTTTTAGCATCATCAAATTGTTTTTTAATGTTGTCTAAGGAATCATCCTGGAAAAAATCACCAATCAAATCAGCATATTTTGTCAGTAAATCAACATTTAATTTTGCAAATAAATTGGATTTTATAGTTGATGATACTTTACTTCTGGATGTAACGTTATTTGGATCAATTACAGAAGAATCATTTGGATTTTCATCTCCCCAATCATTATTGTCGAATTGAGTGTATAAATTTTCAGGATTCCACCATTTAATGAATACTTCCTGACCATAAGGGGAACTGTTATTAGTAATTAAATTATTATGAACATTTATAACAGTTTTTGTATTATACATGGGCTGTTGGATGTAGAATGATCCTCCCGTTTCGTTACCTTCGTTATTCATGATAATAGAATCTTCGATGTTTATATTTCCTGAAACCATTACTGCTCCACCGTTAGTGCCTGCAGTATTGTTCATAAATATGCATCTTTCTATATTTGACTCACCAGACCAGCTATAATATGCACCACCCCATTCATCAGCATGGTTAAACATGAAAATACAATCTTGAACACTTCCATATCCAAAAACACTAACGCGTATTGCTCCGCCATCCCGATGTGCTGAGTTGTTTATGAAAACACAGTTGTAAATATATGAATTTGCATAACAGGTTGTTATTGCACCACCATCGTGATCCGCATGGTTGTTAACAAATAATGAGTTATTTACTAGCAGATATCCTTTATTCTGCTTTGTTCCGTAGTTGGATATTGCACCTGCATTGGTGTCATTTAATGCAGTATTGTTTATAAATATGCATTCGTCGACATAAACATTTCCTGTTTCAATTGAAATAGCGCCTCCGAAATTATCTGTTAACCCGTTAATGAATGTTAAATTTTTAAATGTAACATGAACATCAGGGCTTCTTATAAGGAAGATGCTGGATTTGTTTTCACCATCAATTATAATGTCTTTTGGATTTCCATTTCCTTGTAATGTGATATTTTTAGTTATCTGGATATTGTGGATGGAGTATGTGCCATGTTCTATGAGGATTACGTCTTTATTTTTGGCATTGATTATTTTTGTTTCCAAATCAGAAGATGCATCGGATAATGTGTAATAATCATCAGTGCTTAAATTATTGTAACTGGTAACTAATGCAGTTTCATGTCCGTTTAAACTAACTGTACTGTTATCTAAAGCATTTACAGAATTTATAGAAACTAATAATAATATTGCCAATATTAGTATTGAAAGAACTTTTCTGTTTATATTTTCACCTCCTTTTCGCTGATTTAAAGGAATTTATATTATTTTTGTTTTCGATGATATTTAATTATATTCATATCATTTCTTCAATAATTTACGATATGAAATTATAATCATTTTAAAAAAATTTATTTTTAGTTATTATTTATTTAAATAAGCAATTTTATGATTAATGTATTTTAAAAAATTAAGTAGATGGCTAATTTAGATTATCTATAGATTTTTTACTTTTTTTATTTATTTAATTGTATTTAAATTTATTTTCGATAAACAATAATATTTATATTGAATGTTGATGATAAATAATAATACTAGTATAAAAAATATTAGTTAATTTATTAGACGTTTATTAAATTAAGTTTAATGAATGACTTTTTTCATATTAGTATCAATTTTTAAAAATTTATTAATGGAGAAAAAAAATCATGAATAACAAAAAGATATTATTATCATTTCTTTTAGTTGTTTTAATTGCAATTTCTTTAAGTGCAGTTTCTGCAGAAGATGCAACTTCCATCCAACCGGTTAACAATACTGTGGATGATGTGCAAACTGCAGTTAATTCAGCTAATACAGGTGATACTGTAGATTTAAGTAATTTTGCAGAGTATGATTTTACTAATCAAACTGTAAATATTAAAACTGCAGGAATTACTGTCGACGGTAAAGGTACTACCACCATTAGAGGTTATGGTGATGGTAGTGGTATTTTTGCTGTTAGTGCTCAAAATGTAACTATTAAAGGTATTAACTTCATTGACACTAACCCTAAAAACGATTTCAAATACAATGGATCTACCAATGGTTGGGGTATTAGTGTTAACGGAGGTAACGGTGGTTTAGTACAAAACTGTAAT
>CAZOYH010000023.1:11572-16872 GCA_964583995.1 uncultured Methanobrevibacter sp. | reverse complement strand
TTGAAATTCAACTCAATCAAATGAAAATTTTAAAAATTAATTATGGGACAGTCCCAAAAAAGGTGAGAAATGATGAAATATAAAAAGATAATGTTGATAACTTTATTGTTATTGGCAATTTTTACAATAGGTGCTGCAAGCGCTGCTGATAATGCAGATGCACTTGCAGTTGATGACACAGGAGATGATCAAGTTGTTGAAACTCCTGCTGATGCTGATTTGATGGAATCACAAGAAGATAGTGATATTCTAAGTAGTCCTACCATGTATTTCACAAGTGATAATATTACTAGTCGATATACATCAATAGCTGGTGTTTATGATTATAGTAATGGTCTTGATGGGGATGTGTATCTTTTTGCTGATGATAATCAGGTTTATTATTCACAAGTTTCCGGGAAAAATTCTGTATTTATCACCGGAAATGAAATAATAGGCAGTTTCAACGGCACTTATAATATGAAACTGGTCTATAACGCTTCCAATGGAAATAGCTATTTCAAAGAAGGAACAGTTAATTTTGAAGTACCTATCATAAATAAGGTGTTTAATCCTGAAGATTTTAAAGTAACATTTCCAGAAAGTGAAATTGATGTTGATGATGAAAATGCAGTGATAGTATCATATTACTGTCCTGAAGGCATAAAAGAAGATTCATCAACTATTTTTGTGTACTATGGCGATGGTGAGTATGACCGCACTTCATTTAGTCTAAAATCAAGTGATGTTGGCACTTACCAAAACATTACTTGGGGTTCTTTATACCAATGGAATACTGGAAAGTATAATCTTAGAGTTTGTTACAGTGAAGATTGGGAAAATTTCATGGAATTAGGGAGCAATAACCTAACTGTAACAAAAACTTATACTGCGGATGATTTCATAGGCATAATAACCGATGTTAATGAATATGAACGTGATGTAGTTAATGTGTGGGATGATGATGGTCTTAACGGTCTTGTGACTGTCTATGCTAATGGGGCTCAAGTATACAGTAAAAATTTGGTTGCTGAACCTAGTGTAGGTGTATTGATTTATGTGGAAAACTTAACAGGTAATTTCAATGGACAATATACTATTAAAGCTGTTTACAAGAAAACTAATGGAAAAGAATATTCCAAAGAAGCACAAGTCACATTTACAGGCGTTGGAAGTCCTGATAAAACAACTATTACTGCTTCAGCAATGACAGTTGTTTACGGCGATAACAAATATGTTGTAGCTACCTTAAAAGACAGTAATGGTAAAGCAATTAGTGGAGTGAATGTAAAGATTAAGGTTATGGGCGTTGAATATCCTGTTGCAACTGATAAAAACGGTCAGGTGAAACAGTCTGTCAGTTCTTTAGCTGTTGGTAAACAAACTGTAACATTTACTTTTGATGGAAACGCAAATTATGCAAAATCTACAAAATCTGTTGCAGTAACTGTTAAAAAAGCAACTCCGAAATTATCTGCTCCTGCAAAAACATTCAAAAAATCTGTTAAAACCAAACAGTACACTGTTACTTTGAAAACAAATCAAAACAAAGTAATGAAAAGTGTATATATTACTTTGAATGTCAACAAAAAGACCTACAAAGTAAAAACAAATGCTAAAGGCCAAGCTACATTCAAAATTACTAATTTGAATAAAAAAGGCACTTTTACAGCAACCGTCAAATTTGCAGGTAATTCCTACTACAATGCTAAAACTGCAAAACCAAAAATTACTGTTAAGTAGATGATTATTCATCTACAATCTTTTCTTTTTTTCCTGTCCAAAATATTTAAGGAACGTTTAATATTTTAACACACTATTTTGCTAAGCTATATTTTAATCAACGATACAATTAATTTTTTTATACCTCTTATTTGGTTTGATTGTTTTACAGGTTTATAGTTACATCTCAGAAAAATATTTAACCATTTTTCAAGAAAAAATATAATATGGAAATAAAAAAAGCAAGTAGATATGTCATATATTTAATTTCACTATTTATAATATCTCTGGGAGCTTCCCTTTCCATTAAAGCCAATTTGGGGACTTCTCCATTGATTTGCCTTCCCTATGTTTCAAGTTCGATTACTCATTTTAGCGTTGGCGAAGTGATGTTTGTATTCACTGTACTTTTCATTTTAATTCAGGTCATACTCTTAAGAGGGGATTTTGAAAAAAGACAGTACCTTCAGCTGATTATCGGAACAATATTTTCTTTTTTCATTGATTTTTCTCTGATGCTTGTAAATTTCATTAATCCTGCCGGTTATCTCAGCCAAATGGCATTGTTATTGGTCAGCTGTGTTGTAGTTGCATTTGGTGTTCTTTTGGAAATTCAAACTGAAATTGTCTATCTTCCGGCCGATGGTGTTATTGTGGCCATTTCAAAGGTTCTAAAAATAGAGTTTCCAAAGGTAAAACCATTCGTTGACACTTCAATGGTTGTAATTGCGGCTATTTTGTCTGTGGTATTTTTAGGTTATCTTGCAGGGGTTCGTGAAGGAACAATAATTTCAGCCATAATTATAGGGCCGATTGTTAAACTACTTAAAAGATATTTAGACAAATATATAGAGTCAATAATCGCTTAAAATTATAGTTTTTCAGGTAATTTAATTTAAATAAGATAAAAATAATAATTAATAATAGAATTTTTTAAGAAGGCGAATTCATGTTTAAAAAAGTTTTTCTTGGTTTAATTTTATGTTTTATTTTAGTTGGTGCTGTGTCAGCTGTTGATATAACTAGTTTCACAGCTTTAGATGATTTTGAAGATGTCGGTGACGGTGTTTATGTATTGTATGATACTTTTAAACAACCGCAACAGGTATTGTCAGTAGTTGCCCATACCGAGCATGATGCTGAAGATTACCTGACAAATGACACTGAAAATGGCTACACTGTTTACGAATACGAAAACAATACATACAACTTCGTTGATGAAAGTATGGATGAAAAAGGTTCCTTTGAACTAATCGAAGTTGATGGTAAAATGTTCATTATCGATTTTGCAAAATATGGCATTGATAATGAAAAAGATTTCAACGAAACATTTGATGATTTAATGAAATTCAATGAATTAAATGGTGTAGAGCCTATAGAATTTCAATAGATTTCATTAATCTATTCTTTTTTTTCTTTTTTTACAATTGTATTATCAATCATTTCTATTAGCATTCTGTTTAATGGGTTTTTAAATGATAATGGGTGTTCTTTTGGATAATTGCTACTGAATGGCAGTATTCTAAAACTTGACATGCACAAATCAGTTGATCTGAGTGCAAAATAAGCTTTATATTTTCCATCAATGATATTTACCATAATTCCAACATCTTCAGTTCTTTCATGGCCTGAAATCCCTTCTTCTGCATAAATTTTAAATGTTTTATTTTCATCTGCACTAATCAAACCATATTCCATTAGATATAAATCTTCAGGGTCTAATTCATCAAAATTCATATCATATTCATCATATTCATAAATTTCATCACTGTATTCGTCGGGAATCTGTATCAGCTGGCTTGAATAGGCAAGTGATATGTAAATGCCGTCATGGTCAAGGGCTTTTGAAATTATATCAAAATAAAGGTTGTCCAGCTCCATTGACCTGTATCTGTCTCCCAATATTTCGGGAACTGTATGTGTCATCCCACCATCTTCAATGACTGTGCAGTAAAAATGTTTTTCACCTAAATAACCGGCAGTTGCAGCTTTTTCAATGGTCTTTTTAATGTCAATGTCATTGGCATTTTCCATCTTTTCGGCAATTTCTAAAGCTCGTTTTTCACTAATCATTTACATTACCTTTCTTTAAATTTTTCAGATTTTCTTTTAGAATTTTATAGATATTTTCCGCTCCGATTATTTCTCCGTCAGGAACATTCCAGCTTGAAGGATATAAAATAAACGGTTTTGATTGGCTTCCTCCAACTCCTCCGTGACTTCCAACAAGTTCTTCAAAGGCACAGACCTCATCATTTTCGCTGTCATAAAAGCTGTTTACTAGAATGTCGGGGGTGTATTTAAATGAACTGTTTCTTTTTAAATGTTGAACAATATTCTTGCCGAAATCTTTAAGAGGATTATCACCTTCAATTTCTCCAGTGTCTAGGAAATAAACTCCATCTTTTCCAATAGCCATATCTCCTCTCTCAGATGATCTCACAAGAATAAATCCAATATATTCATTATTTACAATATTCTGTATTAACTCAGGAAACATGTGATTTATTTCTTCATAGGTTAATCTATGGCTCCATTGTGTTAGATAAATCATTGCAAGGTTTCCTGATGCAAGAACGATTACTTCAGAATCACTTAACTCTTTTTCTTCATCTTCAGAGGATCTGTTTTTAATGAAGTCAATCTGTTTTGAAAATGGAATGAATGTTTCTCCGTAGTGGTCTTCATTGGAGGACATCTTTGCATACATGCTCATGTCCTGAGGAAGCAATGATTTGATAAAGTCTTCAAAAGACTTGCCATATCTCTGTTTAAATGTGGAGCCGTTGGTTTGGCCATGATCGGATTGGATAACAAACTGATAATCTCTTTTTGAATATTCATTTCCTTTAATTAATCGTCTGATTTGCTTATCCATTCCTTTAAGAGCATACCATGAATCTTCATCTCTAACACCTGAATGGTGAGCTATTTCATCATAACCCAAATAAGTGGAATATGCAACATCAATATCTCCAATCATCATATCTCCAATAAGTGTTCCGGTATTGATTTCTCTCATAAACACGTTGGTTCCAGCTCTTGTTGGTATGTATGCAATGCCTCTTTTGATTCTCGGCTGGATGTTTAGAACTTTATGCTTTATTTGGGATATTATCTCAAGAATCATCTCGGCTAAAAACAAGGACACGATACGGGCGAAATTACTTGGATTTGAGAAAATGGAAAACCATGCCTGATTGTATAATTTCTGCAGGTTTAAGATTTTGCTGAATGTAAAAATAACATTGTCAGTATCTCCTGAAAACAGGTTGGATCTGCTGGCACCATTATCTACAAGCAGCCCATTACCATCAGAAATCCTCTCTTCAAGCTGTTTTACTTTCATGACTCCTGAGCACTGCATCATTTGATTGTCATTTTCCTTTTCAATCCATCTAAATGCAGTAATGTCCTTGTTGTTTCCATGAAGGATTCCTGCCTGACTGGCACCTGTTTGTGAGGATAAATCGGTTTCCCACATTTTAAGAGTATGAGTTCCACTTTCAATCATCGATTTGACTGTAGGCATATAACCTTTTGTTATTGCTTCTTTTAACACATCATATGCAAGTCCGTCAATTTCAACAATTATCAAA
>CAZOYH010000023.1:0-11472 GCA_964583995.1 uncultured Methanobrevibacter sp. | reverse complement strand
TATTGCTTCTTTTAACACATCATATGCAAGTCCGTCAATTTCAACAATTATCAAACCGGGATATTTTTTTATTTCACCTTTCTGCTTTCTTTTAGCATCTCTAAAAACAGACCTGTAATATGAACCTTCATCTTCAATAGTCAGCAATGCTGAAAGGACGGTTGTAACAAACGCCATTGCCAATGGTGCAAGTATTATTGCAGGGCCTTCAACAGTTATTCCAAATAATGGTGCAAAAAACTCAAGAAGCAATCCGTTCAATATTAAAGCCCCAACACCAAATGTCAAAACAAGAAATGGCATCAGAATTCTGGTTAAAATTGGCCAGAGTATTGCGTTTACTAAAGAGATGAATAAAACTAATAAAAATATATCATCAAAATAGCTTATTTTAACTCCCAATCCTAGAAAACTGATGATATACATTCCGATTATATTTCCAATCAATATAATTAAACTTCTCTTCAAAGTGATTCTTGGAGGTGCATTAAACTCAGTTTTCATATTATTCTCCTTCTAGATTTTCAAAAATTTCATCAATACTTGTTGCGACTTTAAAGATTTCCTCTTGCTTGTATAAAAATCCTTTTTCACTCATCTCCTCAATCATTTCAAACATCTTGTCAAAAAAATGGTTGATGTTAAAGACGATAATCTCTTTATTGTGCTGTTTTAATTTTTTAAGGGTTATAATTTCGAAAAATTCATCCAACGTTCCGATTCCGCCGGGAGATATGATAAATGCATCTGAATTTTCAATAAATGCCTTTTTTCTCTCATCCATGGTGTCAACATAGATGAAGTCGCTGCATTTCTCACATAATGGTTCAAAGTTTCCAATCCACTCTGGTGCTATGCCGATTGATTTACCAGCATTGTCATGGATTCCTTTAGCACATGCACCCATCATTCCAGTATCACCACCACCAAAAACCAGTGTATGGTTCTTTTGAGCCATGCTGCAGCCTAACTTGTACGCTTCATCAGTGTAGATTTTATCTATTTTCCGGCTTCCGGATCCGTAAAGGCAAATGTTCATCTAATCACCTAAATGTCAGGTGTTTGCTCAGCAAGACATAAATGACAGATTGCATCAACATTATCTTTTTGATTGTCTTTAACTGGGCATAAGTATTCTCCGTTTCTTTCTTCCACTTTCAAACTTCCTGGAAACTCACTTCCAACTGGATGTATTGGTTCTTCCAATATAAAAGTAGTATATAATGCAGTAATAACATAAATTAAAGGAAATTTATCTTCTTTAGTTCCAAAGTTTTCCCGCCTTTCTTTTTCGAATGTTCTCTCAAGCATTGGAAATGAAGTGTCAAAGGCATCTTTATCGATGTTTCCATCTTCATAATCATCATTTTTCAAAACTTCCTTCATACGCAGCAGAAAATATTTAATATAAATTTCAAGGTATTTTTCACGGTAGTTTGCATGAACGAACTCTCCATCTTTTCTCATTCTTGCTGTTGCCATCATCATATCATAGACTGAAATAATGTGGGCATATTTTTTAAGTATTTCCATCAGTTCACTTTTTTTAATATTTTTTTGTGGTGAAAGTTCTTTAAGTTCTTTTAATATATCTTGAGAGTTCATATTTTTTATATAAGTGTTTCTGATTAATAAAAACTATTAATTATATTAACATAAATTATAGTGGGGAGATGTAAAATGGATGATTTTATAGAAATTTCAATAAGTGACATTGAAGACATTGAAAATGCACTGAAAGTAAATGCTGACTATAAACTTAAAAGCTCTAAATTTAATGAAAAAACATTTAAAAAGGCTTCAGATATTGTAATTATTCAGTATGTAGCCAATGTTGAAAATGAGTTGGTTTTCGCCACAAAAGAGGAAAACGGTAAATATTATATTTCAAATACCTTTGAACTGTTCATGGACAATATCTTAAACGGCAATGTGTCAAGGGATGTTTTTCAGTCTGTCAGCAAGTATTTCCATGATGTAATAGCTGATGGGGATAATGATTTTTCAGATGAAAAGGAAGAGTTGATTAAATTTTTAGCTTTAACTGAAGAATATGATGAAAAACAGCTTGAAAGTGATTTGGATGCTGATAAAATCCGCAGGGATTATCAGGATGATTATGATAAAATCTATGCTGATGACTCTTTAAACAGGGTTCAAAAGAGTCTGGCATTAAAGGAATTGCTTCACATGTCAATATGTCAGGTTGTAGATGATATTGACCTGTTTTTTACAAGACCCTCTGATTTAACTCCCGAAGAGGTGGCCGAAAAAAACAGACAGGAAGCAAAGGCACTTGAAAAGGAAATGCAATTAAGCTAAAATTTAAGTAATATGATGAAATAATTTATTATTATAATGATTGCTATTACCAAAAATGAAGAGGTTGTTCTTGACCAGATTAAAATATTTGACATTGAATATCCTGAAGGGATTCCTGTTGATGTTTTAAGGCGTGAATTGGGTTTTCACGAATATGATTTGGTGCAAATCCTCGAAGAGCTTACCGATAAAGATTTGATTATTTTTAAAGACAATAAGGTTAGTTTGTCTGAAAGTGAAATTGAAATCAATACTGTTAACTCTAAAAAGGATGTTGAAGAGCTGGAACTGAACATGAAGGAAAAGGAATCATATGAATTAATCAGACAGCTGGTCGATGATAAGAATCTTGTTTCAAAATATACTTTGGAAGGTCATTTGCTTTATGGGGACTTGAAACTAACTAATTTTAGAATGTACCATATTATTTTGTCCCTTCAAAACAAAGGGCTTTTAAAATCTTTTAAAAAAGAAGATGGCGAGTATTATTTGCTTGTTGAATAACATTTTTTTAACGTTTTTTATTATAAAAGTATTATTATTTTTCCATTTAATCATAACATTTATATAATTAAAAAATTATACATATACATAATAATTGATATTGATGTGTTTAATTATGATGAGAATAAGTATGTCACTTCCTAAAAAATTATTATCTGATTTTGATGAAGTATTAAAAGAAAGAGGATATCAGTCCCGTTCAAAAGGAATTAGAGATGCACTTCAGGATTATATTGTAAGATACCAATGGATGAATTCCATGGAAGGCGAAAGGATAGGTATCGTTACAATTATCTATGATCACCACTACACTGGAGTTATGGAAAACCTCGCAGAAATCCAGCACAGTTTCAGAAATGAAATCAATACCAGCATGCACATTCACATGACTGACAAATACTGTATGGAAATCGTAGTTGTCAATGGTGATATTGCTGATATTCGTGAGTTAACCGAAAGGATCATGAGACTTAAAGGTGTCGAACACGTAAAACTCACAAGTACTGCAAACGGTGAAGACTTTAAGGAACCTGGTCACTCACATGACCATGATCACCACCATCAATAAATTCTTTTTTTTCTTTTTTTATTATGAAATTCAAAACCACTCCTTACCATTCACATTTACTTAAAGATAGTGATAGATTATCTGTTTTTTTTGAAGCCATTAATGAATATGATTTAAACAATGATTTGGCCTATGATTTGGGATGTGGAAGTGGTGTTTTATCCTACTTTTTAGCTGATAAATTCAAAGAAGTAATTGCATTGGAAATTGATGAAAAGGCAAGCAGATGCGCTCAGGATAACTTAAGTGACTTTAAAAATGTCAAGGTCATTAATAGTGATGCATTAAAATATGAATTTAGAAAAAAAGCCGATTTGATAGTATGTGAAATGCTAGATACTGCACTTATTGATGAAGAGGAAGTGCCTGTGCTGAATCAAGTGAAAAAGCATCTAAAAGAGGGCGGTGAAATCATACCTCGGGGAATTATCAATACTGCAGAGCTGGTTAGTCTGGAAAGGCATTACATTCACTGGGATGAGGATGTAAATTATGAAGTTTTATCCAATCCAATAATTTATTCTGAAATAAACTTCAAAGATGACATAAATCCTGATTTTAAGGCGGATCTGAATTTAAAAGTAAATAAAGACGGAATCGTTAATGGCCTTAAAATCACAACATACACAAAACTCAATGAAAATATTATCTGCGGACCGACACCAATGCTTAATCCACCCTTATTGATTCCATTAGATGAAAGAAAAGTTAGAGCAAATGACTTTATAAATGTTGAACTAAAATATATTATGGGAAATGGGATTGAAAGTATTAAAGCAAAATATTTGTAGGTGAAAAACATGTCTTTTGAATCTCAATTAAGCAATTTTCTACAAGATTGCGAAAAGCTAATTGTTTTAGGAGTAGGTAATGAACTTAAAAGTGATGATGGTATAGGACCATTCATTATTAACAAGTTACAAGAAGAAGATATAGAAAACAAGAAAAAATTGTTGTTCATTAATGCAAAAACAGTCCCCGAAAACTTCACAGGCAAAATCAGAAAAGAAAACCCAACTCACATTATCATTGTAGACGCATGTCTGATGGATTGTGAACCTGGTGAGATGAAAATCGTAAACAGATATGATTTTGCAAACATCGGCATTTCAACTCACTCAATGTCTTTATCATTCTTTGTGAGGTATCTTGAAAAAGACAGTGATTTTAACATCACATTTGTTGGAATTGAGCCTGAAACTATGGATTGGGGCGAAAAACCAACACCAAAAGTTGAAAAGGCTGCTTATGAATTCATTGATACACTTAAAGAGATAATATTATGAAACTTTTATTTATTGGCTCAAGATTATACGATGACATTGACTGGTATGTTAAACGCAAAGGAATAGAAAGTATCTTGACAGAATCCAATGGGGAAGCCATTAACTTGGATTTGCCTGATCAGGTATTTATTGTTCCTCGAGGAATGGATGGTCCAAAGCAAGTAGCATTGATGCAAAAAGTCGATGCAATTGTTCCTTTAATAGGTATAGATCCTCCATTGATTGATGTGGCTTATATGAAGGAGGAAGTTGAAAGTGAATATGGCATACCGGTCATTGCAGCTGGAGTTCGTGCAGTGGAGCTGACTTCAGATAAAATCAAAACTAAAAGATTTTACGAAGAAATTGGCGTTGAAACTCCAAAATATCAAATTTTAAACGATCCTGATGAACTCAAATTGGACTTGCCGGTTGTATTAAAGCAGGGTCAAGGCCAAGGCGGAAAGGATATAAAAGTTGCAAAAACTACTGCTGATGTTGAAGAATACTTCGAGGAATTCGACAAGGCATTATGTGAAGAGTTTATTGAAGGAGCTGAAATATCCATCGAAGTATTGGGCTTTAACGGTGAATATGTTGCCCTGCCACCAATATACAAGGGTGAAACTACTTTGGAAGGAACACACCCATTAAATAAGGTCAAAACAGGTCCGTGTATGGTTGAAGGATTGGACAATAATCTCATCCAGCATGTTGCATATAAAGTTGCAAAAAATCTTGATTCTGACGGTATTTTTGAAATGGATTTCATGTTTTCAAGAAAGAATAATCAGTTATATGCTATTGAAGTAAATACACGACCAAACGGCACAAGATACCTGACTACAGCAACCTGCGGGGTAAACTCCCTATGTGAACTGGTCAATATGGCAATTGGTGAATTTAGCCTAGCTGATGTTTCAGATAAGTTGCAATATAATTATTCAACTGAAATTCCTGTAGGCAATTATATTGGTCCCGCTCCAAAGGAACCTGTAAAATCATTTGATGACAATAATTTTGTTGTTCACGGTCCTGAAGGTTATCAAAGAGTCACAGCAAGAGCCAAATCAGCCGAAGAACTTGAAAAATTAGTTGAAAAATTAACCTGAAATCTGTGTTATAAGTTATAATATAAATAGTATTATCAATAGATATTCTATTATCCTAAAATAATTTTGTGTGGTATAATGAATAATACAGATATGTTAATTCTTTTTTTAATAACATTATGTGCAACTGTATTCTTTACATGGTATGTTAAAAGAATATTGCTTAAAGCAAGGATTGCTGATAATCCTATTGTTAGTGAACATAGACATAAAAGTGGTACTCCGACAATGGGAGGTATTGCATTTTTATTTACAATTTCCCTGATTATTGCATTGTATTATCAAAACACTCCAATTTTAATTCTTTCATATATGATGCTTGCTGGAGGAATTGTAGGTTTAGTTGACGATTTAATAGGTTTGAAGGTTAAAGAAGTTCAAAAAATCGTTGTAAACACTTCAAAAGAAGTCATAGCTCTTGGAAGACTGGATGTTGAACCTGGTGAAGAAGTGCGTGTAGCCACTCCAAAAGCAAAAGCAGAAGTTGATGACTTATTAAAAGCAGGAAAAGTTGAAGTGATAGGTGAAGTTCCAATTAAAACAGAACCTGAAGAGCTTGAAAAAATCATATGTCAAATTGTTTTAGGATTATTTTTAGGATTAACCGGAATCATCACAACATTGGGTGGTTTCCAGTTAGGTTTACTGGCTATTCCAGTAGTTATAATTGCAATTATGGGATGTATAAATGCAGTCAATTTAATTGATGGTATGGATGGTCTTGCAGCAGGTATTATAGCAATTGCATCAATTGCATGCTGTATTTATGGTTATTTATTCGGACCAACTACAATTATTGCTCCATTTTCTATTTTGGCAGCATTATGTTTAGGATTTTTAGTATTTAACAAACATCCTGCTTCAATATTTATGGGAGATACCGGATCATTTGTGTTGGGTACAGGTTATGCTGCTGCAGTATTGATATGTGATATTCCATACTTTGGCGTTCTTGCATTAGGTGTACCAATCATTTCCGTTGTTGTAAGTTTGCTTCACAGAGCACACATCATTAAATTGCCGGTGGAACCTCTGCATCACACTTTAAATCATTATGGGATGTCTGAGACAAAAATTGTATTAAGTTATTGGGCAGGAACAGCATTATTATGCATAATTGGAATACTTGCAAAGATGTATGTATTCTAGTTTTTCTATTTCTGGTGATAGGATGGATATTAAAGATTTGGCTAAGTCTATAGGTGGAAAACTTGTAGGTAATGATGAATTTTTCTCAATTGACGGATTTACAGGAAAATTTACATTTCTAAATGATGCTCATACTGGAGATATTGTAATCAGGCATTGGATTAATGATGTGGGTGTTGAAATCGCATTCAATAAAAATATTGCCTGTTTAATTACTCAAACACCAAAAGATGGTGCTATAGAAATGGCCGAAAAGCTTAATTTCCCATTGATTATTACTGATAAAATTGAACTTGCCAATGCATATGCACTCTCACATACTGTAGAGAAATTCACTCCAAATTCAACTAACATTGTAATTACTGGTACAAATGGTAAATCAACAACATCACATTTAATATATCATATTTTAAACAATGCAGGTTATCATGTACTTACAAATACTGATAGTGAATCTGAATTCAATACATTAATTGACCCGATGGTTTCTAAATTAATATCAGATGAAGTTACACAAAATGGTGAGCTTGACTATCTGGTTATTGAAGTATCTGAAGTTCAGGGATGGTTAGGTAATTTAATGAAAAATCACGCCACCTTGATGAGTGAGGCAATAAAACCAAAAGTCGGCGTTATAACAAATATTGCAATGGACCATATAGGTCTTGTAAACTCAATTGACGAAGTATATGATGAAATTAAAGCTGTTCCTAAAGCTATTGGTGATGGAATAACAATTCTCAATTATGATGATGAGCTTGTAAGAAGTCTTGAAGCTCAAAATCCATTTTACACTTCAATGGCCAAGTTAGATATGGATAATGCCGTTTATTTTGACGGAGATGCAATTTACTATAATGACAATGCTCTTTTAACAATTGATGAGTTGCCTTTTAGAGGCAATCATTTTATTCAAAATATCTTATCTGCAATAGGAGCATGCATCTCTTTAGGCGTTAATTTGGATGATATTTCCAAAGGGGTTAAATCATATAAGGCATTGAACAGACGTTTTGCAAAATTAAGCGTTGAACCGTTAATCTATGATGATTTTGCACATAACCCTGATGGAATTAAAGCAACAATTGCAGAAACTATTAATTTACTTCCTCAAAACCAAAAGTTATATGTTGTATGTGCAATAAGAGGATCAAGAGGAGTGGAAATCAATCAATTGAATGTTGAAGCCTTGGCTGAGTCAATGGATGAGAAAATAGAACTGATTTTATCCTCAAGTAATGATGTTGTAAACAGTTTGAATTTTGTTGAAGATGAGGAACGCGAAGTCTTTTTCAATACATTAAATGAAAAAAATATTGAATTTACTCATTATGATAATCTGCGTGACTGTTTAGAAGACACATATAAAAAAGCAGATAAAAAGGATATCATTTTGTTAATTGGTGCTCAAGGGATGGACCCTGCTGAGTCACTTTTAAAATATATTCTATAAATTTAAATATCATATTAACTTAATATAATAAATGTATAATTTATATTCTTTTTTAAGAATATCAATTGAGGATGAAATATGTTTGTAAAGATTAGAAGAGACACATTAATTATTTTATTATTGGCGTTTATTTTGATTCTTTGTGGTCGTTTGATTACTTATGTTGCATTTGCTTCTTCTAGTGATGTAAATGATGGCATTCCTATTTCTGGTATTATTGTTAAAGGAAACGACATTGTTCCTGTAGATACTATTAGGGCAAATGTTATGCAAGCCGGTTTTAGGGATGGTAGTGTGATTTATGGTGATGTTTTAAAAACTTCCAAAAGAGAAGTTTCGCTGCAGGATGCTATTCAGACGGCTCAGGAATTTGCAACATGGTCGACAGTGCCCGGTACATCTGTTGAACCGATTACGGCTGCTGATGTTCAGGTTGATAAGAACACGGGTGTTGTTACTGTGACTGTTATTGAGGACTTTTCGTCAGTCGAATTGGATGAAGATACGAGTGGTGAGTGAAATTGAAAAGACTTAACGTTTTCTTCGTATTTTTCGTTATATTATTATTGACTATGAGCAGTGTTGCCGCTACTTGTAACATTATTGTCATTACCGATCCTACTGGTGAGGATCCTAATGGTGCAGCGGCCGGAAGTATGTCTTTTGCACAAAATATGTTCCAGTCTACATTTTTAATGTCTAAAAACAACAATTTTGCAGTGCTATCAGGGGGTACTGGAAGTTCTGATGCAAGGCTGGATTCTATTGTGCAGGCAGTAGCTAATTTGGAAAATAATGCTTCTGCAGCTTCTGTTGCATCAATTGCTTCTCAATATAAGGGAGCTCGTCTTGTAGTTGGTGGTCCGTATATGGGTGCCGCTATTGGTGGGTCATTCGATGCTTATGTAATCACTGTCGATGATACAACTAATCAGATTAAAGTAACTCCGTACTCTAGTGGTGTTGCTACTTTGCAGCCTGGTCAAAAAGGAGCAATTATTCACTTAAGGAATACTGAAGGAAACCCAATGTATGGTACTGCAGGAACTGTAAGAAAAGAAACTGCAATGAACATTGGAAAAATGATTAGGGACGGATATCCAGCAACCACAATTCTCTCTGAAGCTATGGGTGAAGTAGCTAAAGATTCCGGAGAGAAATACGGTGGAGGTGGAGTCAACTTAATTTCCGGTACATCAACTGGAGACATGTTCACTCCAAGAGAAATGAATACCACTGGAATTCCAATGGATGAAGAGTATTCAAAAACGTGTGATGATTGTGGTTGGGCCTTAGGTTTCCCTGCGGCAGAAGCCTATGATAAATGTCCTGTTTGTGGAGGAACACTTAGAACTGTTTATGCATATGAGGCATTGGGAAATGCACTTACGGTGAGTCCTAATGCAGTAAGTGTATCGGTTTATGGAAGTGATAAGCCTGGTTTGGCAGCAACTACAAAAGAAATTGTTGAAGCTTCTGTTGCAAAATATGGTTATGATGCATCTGCAATTGCAGGTTCCATCAACAGAGGTATTAATAATGGTCTTTTAATGGGTGTGGATCATGTGGAACCTAAAGACATAAATGTAAAACAAGGTTCTAAAGCCGTAGGTGTTTATTACAATGCGCTTCCGGGAGACAGATCTTCTCCTTCATGGGACTTGCCGATTGATGGAAACATTCTAAATATTTTAGGAAGTATCCAAACTGCAGTTGGAATTATATTAATCTTGCTTGTAGTATTTAGAAGCAGATTATTAAAATCTTTCCAGGAGAGATGAACTCTCTCACATTATCTTTTTATGGAGATTCAATATGGCGCTGATTTTAATTAGGGGAGAAAACAATCCGAAATTGCTTAATACAATTGCAGATATGGAACGTCATGGTAATTTGAGTTTAATATCACAACCGAAGATTGTCGATGCAGTTTTTGCCGATTCTTTAGTTGAAGATATTTTAAAATCCAAACTTCGCACCAAATCCAGTGTTGCGACAGCATTTTTTGTTAAAGAAGATACTACATTGAGTATTTTACAGATTAAAAAGATTCATCCTCCTGCTCATGTAGTCGTAGTCAGTGATGAGTACGCAGCTTATGATAAATTAAAAAATGCTTTGGATGGAGCAAAGATTTTTCCGGGTTATCATTCACATAAGGCAGTTAATGACGGTTTGATTGATTATAAAATTCAAGGCAAAAACCGTTATATAAAAAATGAGAAATTAAATAGCTATCTCAAATAATAGCTATTTCCTTTTAATTTTCATTATATTTCCTAAGGTACGTTCTCCTGAGGAAGTATTGACAAATTGATTTAAATCTACATTATTTATCTCTTCAAGAAGTTTAATGTTTAAGGCTTTTTCGAATTTTTTAGTTAGTTTATTGTCCGGAGTCATTTTTCCGGTTTCAATTCTTGTAATAACTGAAACCCTTTCATTTATTTTTTTACCTAATTCTTCACGAGACCAGTTTTTTGATTCTCTTGCTTTTCTGATTGCCACATCAAAATCTTCGATTAATTCATCTGTAGGTTCATCCCTTCTTGAATAGTTTCTACTACGTGTATTTGTTTGTCTTTTTGTTTTTTCCTGTTTTACGAATTTTGGTTTTGGAGGTGCTTTTTGGATTTTACCAAGTTTTGAACACTCTTTACAAACAACCATAACTGATCCTTCAATTTTTGCTCTTATGGGATTGTTTTCAGGTACTGGTTTACCGCAGATTTCACATTCCATTTTAATCAGTTCCTCCAAGGATTATATAATTAATTATATATTAATTATATGTATAAATAAATTGTTAGTACACATTAAAATGAATACCTTTAAATACTTTAAAGTTACAAATTGTTATTATAACATTGAATGATATAAACCGAGATAAACTCGGAGTCGAATTAAATACATAGTCTCTAAAATGAGAATAATACTAACTGGAGATGATTCACATGGATGATTTTGAAGATTTGGAAAACTCCTCAAAAGAACAATTAATCGAAAAAGTAGAATCCCTACAGGATGAAATCGTTTCTTTAAGGGAAGAAAAATCCAAAGCTAAAAGTAACTTAATGTGGAAAGTTAGGAAATTAGAAA
>CAZOYH010000022.1:0-16973 GCA_964583995.1 uncultured Methanobrevibacter sp. | reverse complement strand
AGATAATATTAACTTATTAGCATGGTGAAAAACTCGATGCATTATATGCCAATATTAATCATATTATGAATTGTCTTTAAATGGATTTAAAAAAAGGTCTTTAATAGATTGTGGGGTTTTTTCAAAAATTAGATTCACAATCAATATCTATTGTAGAACAGAGTTCTACAATTCCCTCAAGATATTGATTTATACCAATTCAATTAGATTGTCACCTAATAGTGGAGGTTTAACCTCATATAATTGTTAGTTAGTTATCATATATAAATATTTGCAAATAGATTGCAGTGTACTTTAAACACGGGGAGAACACCGAAATGAGGGACATTCCGAAAGAAACCTAAGAGTAAAATTGTTTTCATCTATTTGCTGGTGACAAAATGGAAGAATTTATATTCCTATATTAAATAAATATAGAAATACCATTATGCAGATTATGTCTAATGTATGGGTTAAATCCACATTGATGGCTATGGAAATCTCGGTTTCCATAATTCATTCCTCCATTTTGAATAAGATATAGAACTAGTACGAATCATCCAGTTTCTTTTAAAACAAGTTTCAAAATCAACTTTCATATTATTCACCTAATTCAAAGAGTTACTCATTAACTATAATTAGATTTACTGACTATATAAACATTTTAAAAGTATATAAATGCTTTGATTAAATTTTAAAAGCAATATTGATGTTAATTTGGAAAATTATTTAAACTGAAAATGCAATACTTAACAATTAAGTGTGGTGATAAATTGAAAGCATGGGAAAAACTATACGAACCGGAGGTTTTAGAAGAAGCAATTAACTTAGCAGATAGTGTTAAAATAATAAGTAACGATGGTGTGGAAATCATCGCTGAAGTTGAAAATCATAAGGTTAAAACATATATTCAGTACAATAGTCCATCATATTTGTCCTGCAGTTGTTCTTCAAGATTATCATGCAAGCATGAGGCTGCACTTGTATATTATCTTAAAAATCACGGAGAATTGTATTTGAAAAACCCTGATTTTGATGAGGTCTTTGATTTGGTTAGTCAAAACGATTTAAGGGATTTTCTTTTAAATGAATTTAAAAATAATCATGATTTAAAAAACAGGTTTTTTGAGAGGTTTTCCAATTCATTAATTGATAAGAAATTTTACTCTGATAAACTGGATGATGTTTTCAAAAGAGGTGAAGGAAAAGATTTCAAACATCATGGATTTTATGATTTGGATATGATGGAAGACAGCTTATATGACTTTATATTCCATGATATTAGTGATATTTTAAGTGCAGGTGAAGTGGATTTTGCATGTGATTTGCTAATTCGCATTGCAGTACTTTTAAATGATGAGGTTATATCCACATATGATTCATGGTATGATCTGGCTGACAGATTCATGGAACAGGTTAATGTGTTGATGTTTTCAATTTATTTGGATGGTGAAAAACTCGATGCATTATATGCCAATATGGATCATATTATGAATTGCCTTTAATATACTCATTTATTGTCTTATGATTGATTCAGAGCTTCTGTACATATATTTATATAATTATTAATATAAAAATTCCAAAATTCAATATTTTAAGGAGAAATTTTTATTAGTTTTCAATTTCAAAATTATATTTGAGGGATTATGAGCTGGAAAGATAAATTTCAAAAACACATTCTCGAAAGGGGTTATAATTATACATATAATGTAAATAATGTTAAAATGTCAGGCAATAAGATTGAAGCCTGTGTTAGTGGAACAAAGGATTATTTGGTTAAAGTTGATTTGGATGATTATTCAATGAGCTGTACATGCCCTTATTTTGAACGTGCAAATTGCAAACATATTGCAGCTTTATTGTATTACCTTGAAAATGAAAAACGTGAAGATTTTAACACTGATTTTGAAAGTTCTGAGGATATTGAAGAGTTATTCAATATTGTTGGTGTTGATGACAGAATAGATTTTCTTTTGGATTTATTACTTGAGGATAGGGAATTGTCGAATAAATTTCGACAGAAATTTTCAAAGGGGATTGAAAGAGAATATTATTTGGAAAAATTATCCAATATTCTATTTGAAGATGATTTTGACTATGAACTATCAGATTTCATAGAAAATGATATGGAATATTTATATGAGTTAAAAGAATATGATTTATTAATAAATCTACTTAAATTATCAACTGAAGCGGTTTTGGAGGAAATGAGCTTTGATGACTATTATATGGGATGTAGTTTTTACACTTTTGAAAGTATTTTAACAAAATTAATCAAAACACCTGCTAGAAATAAACTATTTGAGATGATTAATTGGCAATTGACATTTTACAGAGATATTTATGGACTGGACTCTTTAATTGATTTTTATGATGAAAATTTCACTCAAAAAGAGGAACTTGAAGAAAAGCTTGATGTAATTGATGAAATATTGGATAATCGAAATGTTTATGAGAAGAAATTCGTATTGATGAAAATTAATACTATGAAATCATTATCCATGAGCTTGGATGAGATTAATGAGTTTAGAAATAAATATTATAATCTAAGAGAAGTCAGACAAGAGTTTATTGATGAGGCAGTTGAAGATGAAAATTATGATTTGGCAATAAACTTAGTTAAAAAAGAATTAAACAAGGATATAGGGGTTCTTTTTAAGAAGGATTACACTAATCAGTTAAAAGAATTGTATTTAAAAGTCAATGATGCGGACAACTATAAAAAACAGCTTGAAGATATCCTATTCAACGGTTATCCTGATATTAATCATTACATTGAATATAAAAAATTATTCGCAAATTGGGATGATGAACGGGATGAATTTTTTGGAAAAATTGAGAATCATAGGTTTTTAAACCGATGTTATAATCATGAAAAGTTATTTGATAGGCTGGTTTTGAATTTAAAGGATGAATATGATCTGGCAGAATATGGAGATATTTTAAAGGATAAATATCCTTATGAACTATTGGATGTGTATTTGGATGTTGTAAATAATCTGGTTTCAAAATCCGGAACCCGAAAACACTACAGAAATATTGTCAAACTATTAAAACAGATGAATAATATTGAGGGCGGAAAAGTTATCGTTAATAGATTAATTGAGGATTGGAAAGTTAGATATAAGCGTAGAACTGCAATGCTTGAAGAGTTAAAGGTTTTATAATGAATATATGTTCTTAGTATTTTGTATTTATAAATTTTCATGTAATGGGGGTTGAATATGGTTGAAGAATTTGATAAAGTTCACAGCAAGGCTTTAAAAAGTTTAAATTATATGATTGACGGTTTGGAAAATGACAGGTGGTTTTATGAAGGAGACATAGAGTATGAATATACTTCATTTGAAGAGGAAATTAAAAGTTATTGCGATTCATATGCTGAGTTTTATATATCAAATAATAAAACTGAAAAATTTTTCGATTCGATAAAAAAGGTTGTTGAGGCTATTGTCGAATGTGATGCCGATATGTATGATGAGGATTTTTTCCGTCCGATAGAGTTGATTACTTATTATTTGGGTAAAATCATTTCATCAGACAGTAATCTGAAAGAGGATGTTCATGACTGGTTGGAGGATTTCTGTGATGAAAATGAGGGAGATATATTTGTAGAAGATTATTTCAAACCTTTCCTTAAAGGTGATAAGATTTTCCATGCTGATAATTATTATACAGGATATAATGATTATAATAAGATGATTGGTGTATTCAAATAAGGTGATTTCATGTCTAGAAAAATTATAAATCTTGATGATTTTGGTATGTATGTGTGTACCGGTTATGATGAGGATAGTTTGAATTTATTGATATTTGATTTCCTTTTAAAGATTAAAGAGGAACCATGCTTAAAGATTGCTTTAAGACTATGTGAAAGAGATTATGGTGCCAGTTATGAGGATATTAAGGAAGTATTGATTGAAAACAACTATATTGAACATGATTTTACAAAGGATTCATGGATTAAATATGGTATGAGTTTATATTTGGATGATATTAAAGAAATAGCATCCACTTATAATTTAAAGGATTATGGTCGAAAAAAAGATGTTTTGATTAGAATCTACGATAATGTGGATGTTAATGGTATTGATGCAGACTATTACTTTTTAACTGATGAGGGCTTGGATTTTATCAAGCAGCATGAGTATATTAAATTTTATAACCGATTTTTAGCTTTTTCATTTAATTTTTCAACCTTTGAGAAATATTATCTGGAAAATGGGCAAAACATCGATGCATTATTCACCTTCTTTAAGATGCATGAGGAAATTGCACAGCGTGAAAATGATATTAAACATCTTGTTAGTTCCCTTGCGGGTTATTCACAAACATGCTCTTATTATAAAATAAAAGACGGTTTATATGAGGCGTTATATGAATACTGTTTAAGAATCAATAATCGCAGACTGCAAATGTTTGGCGAATTTCTTGATTTGGATAATTCACATGCTATAATTGAGCTTTCAAAATTATATTCTGATGAAGAATTTGAAGAAATAATCAATGAAGTCTTCAAAAATATCGGAAAAACTAAAATCTCGAAAAAAATTATTATAAACTCTTTAAATGAACTTTTAAAAACAAAAAGTTCATATCATGTTGAAAATGAAGTGCTTAAAAGATAATATTATATCTAATGAAAAGTATATTGGTTATTATGACTTGGCAGGATTATTTCGCTGATGTTGTTCTTGAACGTGGACTGGAATATTATAATGAGGACAGAGTAAAAATAATCTCACATTCTTCATCTAAAGTTAAAGCTTTTGTAATAGGTTATCAGAAGTATAATGTAAGTATTAATCTTGAAACAAATGAATGCTATTGTGATTGCAGATATGGTGGCAAGTGCAAGCATCTGGCGGCTACTTTTTATTATCTGGACAATCATCCCAAATCAAATAATGATTATTCGGATATATTGAGCAATTTTTCTTATGAGGAACTTGCCACTTTTCTTGAAACAGAACTTCCTCAAAACCCAGAACTTTTATTTAAACTGAAAACATTTAAAAAACAGGATATGGGTGATGAATATTATATGGATAAGTTAAATGAATCATTTAAAAGTCCAGTTAATGTAATTAACTTTATTAATGAGGAATTAATGTTTTTAAATAACATTGACTTGAAACTGTCCATGATGAATTTGATAGTGGATTATTTGGATGAGTTAAATTATGATGGAATGTATGATGCTTATGATGATGTTTTTGAAAATCTTGAACGGTTGATTAAAAAGGCGTTGATTAATCATCAGGATAAAGTCTGTGAGTTTTTAGCTTTCCATATCATAAACAGTGAAGATGAGTGTGTAAGTGATAATTTTGCAGTTATTTATGGTGAGTATGGGGATGTTGATAAATTATTTGAATAAAGTGATTTTGTGAGTGGGAAAAACTAGCATATGTTTTAGCAGAAGCAATTGATTTATCAGATAATATTAACTTATTAGCATGGTGAAAAACTCGATGCATTATATGCCAATATTAATCATATTATGAATTGTCTTTAAATGGATTTAAAAAAAGGTCTTTAATAGATTGTGGGGTTTTTTCAAAAATTAGATTCACAATCAATATCTATTGTAGAACAGAGTTCTACAATTCCCTCAAGATATTGATTTATACCAATTCAATTAGATTGTCACCTAATAGTGGAGGTTTAACCTCATATAATTGTTAGTTAGTTATCATATATAAATATTTGCAAATAGATTGCAGTGTACTTTAAACACGGGGAGAACACCGAAATGAGGGACATTCCGAAAGAAACCTAAGAGTAAAATTGTTTTCATCTATTTGCTGGTGACAAAATGGAAGAATTTATATTCCTATATTAAACAAATATAGAAATACCATTATGCAGATTATGTCTAAAGTATGGGTTAAATCCACAGTTATGGCTATGGAAATCTCTGATTCCATAATTCATTCCTCCACTTTGAATAGGTATAGAACTAGTATGAATCATCCAGTTTCTTTTAAAATTAAATTCAAAATTGACTTTCATATAATTCACCTAATTCAAGAGTTACTCATTAACTATAATTAGATTTACTGACTATATAAACATTTTAGAAGTATATAAATGCTTTGATTAAATTTTAAAAGCAATATTGATGTCAAATAATAATTGATTAAATACTTTAACTTGAAAATACAAAATAACATCATGGATAAGTGGTTTGGAAATATTGTTGAAAATCATTACAATGAAAGTTTTGGTTTTAAATGGCAGGAATATCATGTTTTTGATTTAACTTTTAATGAAGATACAGTTAATGCCACTGTCAGTGATGGAAATGATTTTTTTTATGTAACCATTAAGTTTCGCCACTTCACTATTCATGAAATGGATAAGCTTAAAGGTATTGCAAGCAGGCCGGAAGTTAAACGTGATTTAATGAGAGGCATCATTCCTGAGGTTCTTTTTAATTCGGGTGTGGATATTTTCCCATCATCAAGCATTGATTTTATTTGCGACTGCACCTGCGGGGCTGGCGGTTTTTTGTGCAATGAATCATTGGCTGTCCTAAACAAGTTAAGCATTATATTTAAGGAAAATCCATTTTTAATTTTTTCTTTAAGGGGTTTGGATTTAACTAATATTGATCTGTTTCCAGTTAAAGATTTTGCGGATATTTTCAACACTCCCTATAACTTCAATTTATATTATCTTTTGGATGAATACCTTTTGGATACTATTGGAATTATAAAAAATGATTTAAATTACCTTATTGAAGATTATGAGTTCAAATCCAACTCAACAATTCTTAAATTACCGTTAAATATAGATTCAAATTATCAAATCACAAACAATTCCTTTAAAAACAATGGTGATTTTATTTCCACCATAAAATCATATGATGAATCGATTCTGGATTATACATTTGATTTGATTCGAAATAATGAGATAATTCCTGAAATGTTCAAAATTAAAAACGGCGATGTTTATACACGCTGGATTCCAACTGACTCAAAAGCATTAAATTCAAATGATTTAGTCCTAGTAAATGAAAAAAGCATATCAAAAACAGACCAGACAAACGTTTTAGTTAGTCTTATCATTGAAGATATGATGTCATTAATCATTGAACGTGAAAGTGATGAGTTTTTCAAAAGTAACAGTTTCCAGCTGCTTTTTAAATCATCAAAGCTCAATTCGCAAAATAAAAAGGCATTGGCAAGTGACATTTCAAGAAACCTTTCAATATTTGACATGAAATATGACTATCAAATCAGCATTTCAGAAGACGAGGATGAATTCGTTTTGGATTTTAAAAGTGATGATGATATGGACCGCCTTAGATATACCTATCACATCCGAAAACTCTTTAATTATTATAAGCTTTACTGGACATTGGCAGAACCGTTAAGATTAACAAACAGGCAGTTTATGAAATACTTAAAAAAGATTGAACCAGACCTTAAGGATTTAAATGTAAATGTAGATAAATCATTTGACATTCATAACACAACGTTTAAAATCAAACTGACCTTGGATGATGTTGAATATCTCACTTTAAGAAATCTTTCAAGTTCAAATTGGATGGTTGATTTGGGAAACTGCCTAATCACCACCGAAGAATTTCAAAAACTGGAAATTGACGATTCGGGAATTATGAAAATCAATGATGACATTTATATAGTCGATCCGGTCAAGTTCAAATCCCTAAAAAGTGATATAATGTTTTTGCCAACTAATTTTGAAAGTTTTGAACTGCTACAGATTGCCCTTCTGGGCCGTTACCGCAACCTAAAATTCGATGTTGGAAATCAGTTTAAAGACTTGCTTGAGTTTTCAGGTTATTTTAACCCACCATCCTCATTGAAAGGTCAGTTAAGACCATATCAAATCAGAGGGTATTCATGGCTCATTCAAAACATGAAATCAGGTTTCGGTTCAATACTTGCAGATGACATGGGTCTTGGAAAAACCGTACAGGTGCTTGCTGCAATACTTTACTTAAAGGAAAACGATATTCTAAAAGGTCAAGTGCTGATTGTTGCTCCAACCACGTTAATTACTAACTGGGCAAGTGAAATAGAAAAGTTCACGGATTTAACCTACAGCATATATCATGGCACTGAAAGGGAATTTAACTCAAAGACGGATTTGGTTTTAACATCATATGGTATGGTTAGAAGTGATGAGAACAAATTCAAAAGTAAAGAATGGTACTTGTGTGTCATTGATGAGGCTCAAAACATTAAAAACCCAACTTCCAAACAAACCAAGGCAATCAAAAAGATTAAAGCCGAAAACCGCATAGCATTAACCGGAACTCCAATTGAAAACCACCTCATTGACTACTGGTCAATATTTGACTTTACAAACAAAGGATATTTAAATACATTAACAAGATTTAAAAGGGATTATGACAAGCCCATAACTAAAAATAAAAATAATAAAATATTAAATAATCTTAAAACAATCACCCAACCATTTATATTAAGGCGTCTTAAAACAGACAGGACAATCATTGATGATTTGCCGGATAAGATTGTAAATGACATTTACTGTGATTTAACCTCAAAACAGTCAAAGTTATATGAGGATTTGGTTAAAACAGGTTTAACAAGCCTTGAAGGTGAAAGTGGAATCAAACGTAAAGGAAACATCCTAAAACTGATTACATCTTTAAAGCAGGTCTGCAACCACCCAGTGCAATACTTGAAAAAAGGAACCCCTGCAGTTAAGGATTCGGCAAAACTTGAACTTTTAACAGAAATTATAGATAATATACTTGATGCCGGTGAAAAGGTGATAATATTTACCCAATACGTTGAAATGGGTGGAATAATTGAGAAAGTGCTACTAAAAAAATTCAACCGTGAAATACTGTTCCTGCACGGATCTCTTAATGCCAAAGCACGTGAAAAAATCATAAATAATTTCCAAAACAATAAATCCTACCCGATTTTAATCGCAACCCTTAAAACCGGAGGCGTCGGTTTGAACCTCACAAGCGCCCAGAACGTTATTCACTATGACCTATGGTGGAATCCTGCCGTGGAAAACCAGGCAACAGACAGAACCTACAGGATAGGTCAGGACAAGGACGTGATGGTGTACAGATTCATAACCAAAGGCACATTAGAAGAAAAAATTGATTTGATATTAAAAAACAAACTGAAACTTGCAGATAAAACAATTTCAAGCAGCGAAACATTCATTACAGAGCTCAATGATGATGAGCTAAAAGAGATGTTGGAATTAAGATTATAGATGGTGATAATATGTTTCCAGATTATTATAAAATTAAAGAATATGAAAATGAAAACTTAGATGAATTACTTAAAAACAACTACTCTGAAATATTTGATTCACTATCAAAGGATTATATTCTTGAATACATTGAATATGATTTTTTTAGGGAAATAGAATATGATGGAAAAGTGGTTGGTTTTATAAGTTTAAAACAGTTGAAAAAAACAGAAAAAAGATTATCCATTGAAGAGTGCTATATTATTCCTGAATTCAGGCATAATAATCTGCTTTACAGTGAACTTTTAAAATTGGCATCTATTCCAACAGTGTATTTGTATGCTAGAAGACCAAATTGGGCTTTTATGAAAGTAATGATTAAAAACGATCTTGTTGAAGACATGTATAATAAGATTCTTGGTTGTGGTATTGAAATTATTATTGATTCTGATGAAATTTACACTAACGATGAAATAATTGTATTATATGATTTAAGTACACCAATTAATGATTTTTTCTCAGAGTATGTTTATGATGAAAAAAATAGACTACTGTTCGTGCAGGACATGTGGAATAATGTAAGTATAAATAGGGGCATGATTGCAATAGTTAAACCTCGTTTAAGTGATTTGAATAAGATAAATTATGAAAAAATACTTAAAAAGTTTACAATAGAACATATTGATAAGATTTCAGAAAAGTTATTTTATAAACATAATGATATTGAAAACTGTTTTGGCCTATGGGAAAGTAAAGTATGGCAATATAATAACCTGAATAAAATCATTGGAAAACCACATAAATTAAATCATGAAATGATTGATTTGTTGAAAAATGAAGGTTTGGATGAAAGTGTTGGTTTTGAAATTTTATATCATATTAAGGATGCAAACAAAAAAGTACAGCTAAAAGAAAAATATAATATTTTCAGAAGAAATTATCTGCTTAAAAATCCTGAAATGATTAAAAAAGAAGTGAATTTTAATTTGTACGATGATGGTAAGTGTCCATTTTGTGAACATAAAAGGGTGGGCTATGAAAATTGCATTTATTGTGGATTTGATTTTGAAAATTTTGAGTGGTATATCAGAAGGAGTGGAAATTTCAGATAAATTATGGGAGATAATTTAATGGAATTCATTGAATTAATTACAAATCAAAATTTAAAAAGATTGCTGAAAAAGAAATACTTAACTGAAGAGACTGTTAGGGAAATTAAAACGTCATTTTTCATTCATCCCTCAACTAGTGAAGGTGATGATTTGTATTCATTTAATTACAATAATTATGATAATCGTAAAGTAATTGAATTATTCACTTCACTGGAAGAATACAATCTTATATATGGTGATGATAATGAGTATGTTCCTCTGTATTGGTATTTCAACCAGTTTGAACACTCATTTGATGAGGACACCAAAGGAATCCTTATCAATCCCTCAAGTGATAATTTTTTCATCCCTGATGAGGTTTGTTTTTTAATAATGGATGATATGGATGATGTTAACAGGACAATAAACTACAATAACTTGGAAGTGGATGTAAATGATTTAAGAAAACTGGAATCAAAAACAAGTTATTTGCCAGAATATCTGGCTAATAAAAGTAAAATCACTTATATTGCAAAATTATTTGATATTTTAAGCAGATCGATAGTATATGTTTTATATGAATCTAAGGAGCCATTGGATGAATATTTTCAAAATGGTATGATTTCAAATGAAAGTGTTAAGTTCCATTACTATAAAAAAGACAATTATATTGTGGTATTTACTGACAAGGCGGATTTTAAAAGTGAAATGGATTCAAAATCATATTATGCATATGGAATTTGTGATTTAATTAACATCATTAAAACAGTATTTGAATTGGATTACAAAGGATTAATATTAAAAACACCAGATAATGAGTTTATTTTGGCTCGCCACAGATTATTGCGATACTGGGATGAGATTGTTGAAAATTATGAACATGTCGATATTGCATCAAAATACTCATTTAAAATTGAGGCAGAAAAATGAATGGATATATATTAAATGTAAAATTAACTGGCTGCAGTCATAAAATCTCAAGAACAATAATTGTACCTGAAACATTTTCATTTACGCAGCTGGCATATGACTTAAGAAAAATTTTTGACTTAACTTTATTTAACCCTTCATTATTCAAATTTCCAGGTATAAACACTCCAATATGGGATAAAAATGATCATATTATAATTAAAGATTTTCTAGATTTATTTAAAAAGTTCACATGGGTCTATTATAATAAAAGCCTAACATTTGATGTTAAAGTTAAAAAAACATCAAAAGCGAATCATTTTACTGTTGTTAAATCATTTGAATGTGAATATAACCTCTTGGATTATCGAAGTGCATATGAATTTGATAATATCTTATACGAAATTGAAGCTGGTGAAAGGGATTTGGAGGATATTACTCGATTTAATATTGATGAAGTTAACGATAACTTTAAAAATTGATATTTAGATATGAAGTTGTTAAATTCTTAAGATATCTTCAAATTCAAAATAACTAAATTTTTTACATATGAATTCAAAACTAATAGTATGAATAATCTAGACAACACTCGACTTGTAGATTTAATAAATGAAATCATGGATGATTCTGCAGATTCCATTCCGGAAGATTTAACAGATGAACTAATAGATTATCTTTCAACTTCAACACTAATATGTCCTGTAGATGATGATGGGGATGTCACTGGCTTGAAATTAGGACCACATCACTTTCTTCCAGCATGCTGTGATTTAAAAGATTTCAATAGGATCTTTAAAGATTTAAATCCTAAAACATTAGAATTTAAAGAACTTTCAAACTATCTGAATTATAATGTGGATGGTGTAATAGTTAATCCAGGAAGCTTTGGATTTGTAGTAAATTATTCTATATGTCAGATGGTTTTTGAAAGGATAAATGACAATAACAAAGCACCTGTAACTTCAGGTTATGATGTTAAGGTAAGGTTAAATGATTTCAGACCCCTAACGTGGAGGGATTTAATTATACCTGAAAACATTACATTTATGGAGCTTGATGATATATTAAAAACATTATGGGGGTTCAATGGCGATCATCTCTCATGTTTTTTAATCAGAAAAGACAATCAGATAATCATCGATAAGGATTTGTCACATGAAACCATGATGGGATGTGATTATGATGCCAGTACAACTTTAATCGATGAGATTTTTGACAAATACAATAAAATCACATACTGGTATGATTTTGGAGACGACTGGCAATTTGATATAGAAATTAAAGGAAAAATAGATTATGATAAAAAATACACGACCATAAAGAGGTTTAAGGGAAAATATGATCCGATTGAAGACTGCAAGGGAGTATACGGCTTAAGTGAAATTATATATCTGAGTGAAAATCCACAAGAAATTGACTCATCTCCTTTTGGAGATTATGTTGATTATCTTGAAGAATTTGACATGGAGTATACCCAAAGATTATTGAAACATAAATCTTATGTAAAATCAATGTGGAGACACTATTATGAAAGGCTATGATGTAAAGATACGTTTGGACGATTTTAAACCTTTGACATGGAGAGATTTGATTATTCCTGCCGGAATAACATTTAAGGACTTGGACAATATCATGAAAATCCTATGGGATTACAGTGGTTATCATCTGTCCTGTTTTACTTTTAAAAGCAGTCCTGATGTAATTACCAATGAATTTCAAGGCATTGACTTCAATCCAGGTGAGCTGAACTCAGAAGATGTAATAATTGATTTTTATTTTGAAAACAACAAAAAGATTTTCTGGGAATATGATTATGGTGACGGATGGTCATTTACAATTGAAGTTAAAAAGACAGTTGAATATGATAAAGACTATCCTACAATCAAAAGGTTTAAAGGTGAATATAATCCGCAGGACGATATTGGTGGTGTATGGGGTTTAAAGCAGATGGTTGATGCGGACTCTCCAATGCTTGAGAAGTTTGATATGGACTTTACACAATATTCTCTTAAAGACTTTAAGAATCATTTCATTGACTTTTAAACAGTTGATATTATGGACTGGCGCAAACATTTTGGAAGTGCAATTCTTGAAAGAGGCTATAATTACTTCAAATCAAATGCAGTTAGAATTTATACTCACTCAAATGATTGTGTTGAGGCGAAGGTTGCAGGAACCAGAATATATGATCTCAGAATCAATTTCAAGGATTCGCAAATCCAGTCAATGTACTGCAACTGTCCTTATGGGGGAAACTGCAAGCATCTTGCAGCAACACTATATTATATTGATGATCATCCAGAATTGCTTGAATGCTCAGATGAACACTTGGATATTCTATCATCCCTTTCACATGCTGAGTTAATTGAATTTTTAGCAGCTGAACTTCCAAAAAATCCTGATTTGTTAAACAGACTTAAACTATTTAAAAATGATGATATAAATCAGGACTATTATAAAAATAAACTTAAAGACTCATTTGATGATTCATTTAATGTATTGAATTTCATTGATGAAGAGTTAAATGATTTAAAAGACGCAGGTCAAATCGATTTGGTCTTAACATTATCAAAGTGCATTGTAAGATATTGCGAAGAGGAATTGATGTATTACGGCCAATATGATGCTTTTGAGGATATTATCCTAAAAATTGATGATTTGACAAACTGCTTAATTAATGACGGCTTTGAAGATGAAGTCTGTGATTTTCTCGCCGATTGCATATTGAACTGTGATGATGAATCTATTTTAGATTTATTCACCGATACCTATTCAAGATTTAGAAGTGTTGAAGAGCTCTTTGATGAGCATTTGACTAAAATTAATTAACTTTTTAAACAATCATCAACATATCTTTTAACTAGTTATAACTAGGTGAAGAAAATGGGTTTATTCGGCAAAAAATCTCCGGCAGAAAAAACATTAAAAGAATTGACAGGTGGTTTCTTTTTTAATAAGGAGTTTTTACAAGTTTTAGATATGTGGGGCCTTAAAGTAGAAGATGGCACTACCATCCAGAAAAATATAAAAAATGATATTAAAAATCAAAATTTGTCCTCTGAGGATATTCCTAAAAAAATTCATCATTATTTAAAGGAGTTTGCCACATTAGACCTTTATTTGACACCAACAGATGGTAGTTACGAAAGCACTAGGAAATGTCCTAATTGTAAAAAAGAATATGCAGCCGATTTAAAAGTCTGTCCTTTCTGTCTTAAAGAAGATGAAGTCACCAATACCTATAAATTTAAGAAAAATTATGATATAACTCAGGAAAATACTAAAAAATGTCCAAATTGCGGTACTATTCAGGATATTGGAAATTCATTTTGCATCAATTGCCAGTATACTTTTGATGATGTTAAGATATGTCCTGAGTGTAATTTGAGCCAGGATAAAACAAATAAATTTTGCATTAATTGTGGCTATGGTTTTAATGATGAACCTAATGTTAATTTAACTGAAATCCGCAAGTTCAAATTCCTTGCAAATCAAAAACATAACCTTATTAAATGTTCTCGTTGTGATAGTGAAGTTTTAAAAAATGGAAATTTTTGTCCAAAATGCGGAAGCGATATTATAATTGCATCAGAAAAATCAGGTGATGATGATATTTCTAATCTTGAAGCATTATACAATAAAAGTGTAAGTGAAAAATACTCACCAAACTTTAAATTTGCATATGTCATATTTTTAGAGTCATATGGTAAACGATTTTTAAAAAGTACAGAAAGAGAATATAAAATCACTGAAACTGATTTAAATTCACAGGCAATTAAAGATAGTTTTGTTTCTATTGCATCACCATTAATTGCCGCTCGTAAATCAACTGTGGCTGATTTGAAAGAAATTTTAAGGCAACATAACTTGAAAGTTTCAGGTAAAAAAGATGATTTAATCAAAAGATTGGGAGATAATTTAACCGTTGAGGAACTTGAAGAAATTTTTCCTGAAAAATCATATGAACTGTCAGATATGGGCAGACAATTCATTGATGAAAATGATTATATCTTGTTTTATGAAGAAAATAACAATTTAAAACTTGCTTTTACGCCTAATGAGTTTGAAAATATTTTCAGAGATAACAACTATTCCTCAAAAGAGGAGATGTGTAAGTTAATCATCGATAAAATTAATTCAAAACAAACTCATGATATTTATGATGTTGAATCTTTAATTGTATTAAATAAAGAACTAAATAATCAATTTAATTTACTGGATAATTATTTACAGTTATTTATTTATTCAATTAATTCAAACATGTATTATTCCAATCAGGATGAAATGAATGCATTATATAGTTTGCTTCATTCATTGAGTTTGGATATTGATGATTTGAAAAACAGATTTCATAATGTTTATATTAATTTTAATCTGATCGAGTTAAAGATATCTGAAAGGGATTCATTTACATTTCTATTGAAATTGTTCAGCGGAACAAGTATATATGAAATTGAACAGGAAGTTAATCAAAAGTTTTTTGCATTTGATTAATGTCTTTATAATTATCTTTGAATGCATCCAATATTTCACGTGCATCTTTTTCACGAGCAAGTCTAAATCCTACAATTAATGTTGTAAAAATACTTTCAATTAATGATTCGCTTGTCATTATCTCTTTTCGTTCAAATAATATTTGGTCATATTTTGGAGGATGTCTGAAATCTTTTCTGAATTGATTTTTAATTTCTTCTCGTAAATTTTCATTTATAAAGCTTTCCAATAAGTTAATTAAATCATTTGCAATTGTATTTCCATAAATAGAGCATTGTATGACCATGTCAATATCTTTTTCAATGTCAAAGTTTTCAACTAAAACATTGTTAAATGATCCATAATTTTGATAGCCGTGAGGTACAAATCGTCCTTCAACAGAATGGGCGCAGTATTCATTCATAAGCATTGGAATTGGATTGCATGTTAAACAGAAAAATACAAATGCTTCAAGAACATCACTTTTTTCGACTTCCCATACATACATTAATATCTGTTCAAAGATTTCTGAGACCAAATGATGTGTTAATTCATGGATTAATGTAGCAATCTGGTTTGCACTGTCAAGCCTATCATCAATGTTGATCAGGTTAAATGCATAACTTCCAAGTTCAGCACCTCTGGATTTATAGTTAACTGTTGCATAACTGGCTGTAATGGCTGCAATTTTGGATAATATGGAATCAAAAGAATATTTTCCGCTTTTAGTAATATTATCTAAATTATAATGCCCCATTTGTTGAATATTTTCTATAATGATGTTATAATCTTCTTCGGTGAAGTTATGGTTGTCCAAAATTTTTAAGTTTTTATCAGTAAATATTTGCTCAAAATGGTAATATTTTCCTAATTTTAAATTGTCTTTTGTAAATAATGGACTTTTACAGTTACTACAAATTTCATTGAATTCACTATTATTTGCACCACATTTAAAACAGAATACCATATTTAATCACAAGTTAAACTATGTAACTTATCAATAAAATACTTTGTTTACTTTTAAAATCTAAATTGTATCTCTTCTAAAAATTGTTCTTACATTGAAATATTAATATAAATCAATTAAATTGCTCTTAAAAATAACTGAATGCTTTATATACTTCAATAACTAATTGTTAATTGATCAATTCCAATGCTAGCATTTAATTGGCACTAACAAAAATGTTGGTGAAATTTTGGCTAAAGAATATGACAAATTGTTCAAACTTGTGGCATTGGTTTTCATCAATGCTATAATGAGAGTTTCAGGCATAAAACCTGGAATAATTAGGATAGAATATCCTGAAG
>CAZOYH010000021.1:0-16978 GCA_964583995.1 uncultured Methanobrevibacter sp. | reverse complement strand
AAGTTAACGGTAAAACCTTCTCAGGTAAAACCAACGCTAAAGGTATTGCTACCATCAGTGTAAAAGTTGCTAAAGCAGGTACATTTAACGCTGTAGTTAAATTCGCTGGAGACAGTGCTTACAAAGCAGCAAGCAAAACAGTAAAATACACTGTTAAAAAATAGATAAGTAATAATTATTTATTACTTATTTTTTTATTCTTTTTTTCATTTACTTTTGAATTAGTTCATCTTACAATAATATAACAATTGTTAAATACTATGTTTGTTATAAATATTCATATCGTTAGGTGAAAATTATGAAAGTAAATAAGTTCTTGGTATTTGTCTCAATAGGGTTTATTCTCTTATTAAGTTTGGGAACAATATCTGCAAGTGATAACGAAAATAATATAAGTTCCTTATCAAATAATCTTTTAAATGATGATAATTATTTAACTACAACATCAGATGATATTGTAACTAGTAATGATTCAAGCAAAACAATCACAATTGAAGTTGATGAAAAAAATCCTAATCAGGTTTTAAATCCTACAATTCAACCTGCAATTGATGAAGCAAATCCAGGAGATACAATTATACTTAAAGGAAATTTTGTGCATTGTCATTTTTTAATTAATAAAACAATTAATATTATTGGAACAGCTGAGACAAGTTTGGGTCCGTGTCCTCACCACCAAACTGAAGATGCAGGAAGTTTCGGCGTATTTTATATAACTGAAGAGGGTAGCGGGTCTATTTTTGAAGGAATCACTTTTTTAAATACGGCTAGAGCAACAACACCATTTGCTTTTTTAATTAGAGGAGCAAATGATATTACAATATCAAATTGTTCTATAAATTATCCTGAATCAAATGAAAATAAATTTCAGGCAATTGTCATAGAAAATTCAAACAATGTTAAAATATCCAATTTGATTATTAACAATACACTTAATGGAATTAGTATTATTAACTCATCCAATATTGAAATAACTGATTGTGTTATTTCAAATAATCTAAATCAGGCAATTTCTGTAAGTGGTGATTCAAATAACATTAATATTACAAGAAATTTTATGGAAAATAATGGAAATTGCGGAATAAATTTAACCAGTGCCGATAATATTGTTATTTTAAATAACTTCATTGAAAACAATGGGCTAAATGATGATGATTCTGGATCTGGAATATATGTAAATTCAAATATTACAAAACTTACTGTAAAAGGCAATATTTTTATAAATAATGGTCTTCATGCAATATTATATGATTATCGCTGTAGAAATTTAAACAATGAAAACGGAGCAGATTTATTAACTGACGTGGATAATAATTATTTTGAAAGCCATTCCTCAATGCTGCTTCACCATAGAATTTATATTGAACATAATCAGGGTGATTTGAAATATGATGCAGAAAATGATGTTTACGGTTCTGTAGGTGAGGGAAAATATATTGAATCAAAATCATACGTATATATGAAACATGCACTGATTTTTAATGATGTTCCTTGTGGATTTACATATTACACAACTAAAATACCATGGACATTGGCGGCTTCAGGAAATAATGGAAAATATGACTTGTCTTTAAAATTAAGTTTAAAACAAATCAAAAATGGAGTGTATCAAGTATCTATTGTTGATTCAGATGGAAATGTTGCAGCTGATTTCAATTCAGTCAATATTTCAGTATTTTTAAATCATTATTCTACAGTAACTCCTCAAAAGAGTGATGTTTATGTAATGGTTTTGCTTAAAAACGGGGTTGGAACTGCAGATTTTAGAAATTCATATGGTTCTTTTAAAACAACCGGTAACATCATAACTGCAGTATTTCCGGGAATGTCTCAAAATGTTGCAGATAACTGTCATGTTCAGTTGAATATTAAAGATTCAGACATTCCGATTAATCCGACAACTAAGCTTACAACTTCAAAAATGACTACATTCCCGTTATCAGATAAATACTTCTCTGTTAAATTAACAGACAGTAAAGGAAAAGCAATTTCTGGTGAAAAAGTGACTTTTAAATTTAATGGTAAAACATATACCTCAAAAACTAATTCTAATGGAATTGCAAAAGTGAAAGTGACATTATCTTCAAAAAAGACTTATCAGGTTAGTGTGAGTTATGCTGGAAGTGATGATTATAAATCATCTAAAACAACAACTGACATCATTGTTAAATCAGGATCTAAAAAATCAAAGATAAGTGCTTCAAATATGAAAGCTAAAAAGAACACTAAAAAAACTTTCAAATTGAAATTAGCTGATGGCAGCACTCAGAAAGCTTTAAAAAACCAGAAAGTTATTGTAAAATTAAACAGAAAAAGTTTCACGGTTAAAACCAATAGTAAAGGAATTGCAAAGCTTTCTGTTAAATTGTCCAAGGTTAAAAAATATAAACTGGTTATGAAGTTTTTGGGAAATACTGAGTATAAATCAGCTTCTCTAACAAAAACAATAACTGTTGTAAAATAGTTTTGGGAGTTAAATCTCCTTTCTCTCTTTTTTTAAAATATTAAGAAAATATAAATATTATTTTCAATAAAATAAGTTTATGTTATTCAATTAAAATCATAACGATAATTATTTCATCACTCAAAAATGTGTTTTTTTAGTTAAAAAGTTTTGAATCTTATTGAATATGATTAAATTAGATTTTTAGGTGGGGATATTATAAAAAAATTTAGATTTAATTTAATATTATTATCAATATTGCTTTTTTCGATGTTACTATTTAATGTGGCATATGCTGAAGATAGTTTGGATAATAATTCAACAGAAATTGATGATTTCATGTCAATTCAAAGCTTAATTGATGAAACACAGCCTGGAGGTTCAATTCATTTAGAAAATAAAACTTATGAAGGTAACGGATCTGTTATCAAAATTGATAAGAATATAACTATTTATGGTGCTGATTCATCAGGTACAATACTGGATGCTAAGTCCAAATCGAATATTTTTGAAATATCTGCTAAAGCAACAGTTAATATCTATGGGATAACTTTTACAAATGGTATGACCAGCACAAATGGTGGTGCTATTTTAAATAATGGAACTTTAACAATTTACAATTCCAAATTCATCAATAATTATGCAGATTATGGGGGAATAAGGACTTCCAGCAAATCAACATTAACTGTATATAACTCCATTTTTGAAAATAATTATGGTGATGGTGGAGGAGCAGCAATTGATGCTTATTCATCAAAAGCTAAAATAATCAATTGTTCTTTTATTAAAAATCATTCTCATGAAGGCGGTGCAATTTATAGTAGATTTAGTGATGTTCAATTAATTGATTGCAGTTTCATAAATAATTCCGCCACAAGAGGGGGTGGAATTTATAATAACAGAGGATACCTTGTTATCAAGAACTCCAAATTCTATTCCAACTCCGCAAGCCATTTGGGTGGCGGTGTTAAAAGTTGGGGATATTGTGAAATATATGACAGTGATATAAGGGATAATGAAGGATATTATGGTGGTGGAGTTTATATTTCTGAGTTTACAATGACTGTGAAAAACTCCCTAATTGAAAATAACCGCGCTGAAGAAGGAGGCGGATTGATTTCAGATTCATATGGTACTCTGGTAATTGAAGATTCTCAAATCTCAAATAATTATGCAGATATTGGTGGTGGAATATGTGCCGGTACAGGCAGTTTGAATGCAACCAATTGTATTTTTAATAATAATGTCGCTACCAGTAAAGGTGGAGGAATTGCCAGTGTGATAGGAACCATTGCTGGAGTGCAATTCACATGCAACCTAAAAAATCTGGTGTTAAATAATAACACTGCTAAAGATGGTGGGGGAATAAATCTTGGCGTTGTTGTAGGTAACTTTGAAAATGTTAAACTGTATAATAACTCCGCAATTAGTGGCGGAGCCATTTATAATTCAGGTAACCTCAAATTTAATGCATTTACAATTTATTCTAATAATGCAACCAGTGGTGGTGCAATTTACAATTCAGGAAACTTAAATGTGGTCAATTCAAATTTAAGTTCTAATGCTGCAGCCAGTGGCGGAGCCATTTTCAATGATAATACATTGATTGTCATCGGTTCTGATTTGTATTCTAACTTTGCAGATGTTGGTGGTGCAATATACAACAATAAATATCTTAATCTAACACAATCTAATTTAGCTTATAATAGGGCGGATAATGGTGTTATCTATAATAATGCTTACATAAATGCAGTCAATTCAAACATGAAAAACAATAAAGCCACTAATTTTGGCGGTGTCGTGTATAATTTGGGAGACTTTAATGGTGTTGGATGTACTTTCGATTCCAATGAAGCACAAATGGCAGGTGTAATCTATAATGGTGCTAATTTAACTTCACTTTCCAGCTCAGTATTCACCAACAATAAAGCACAAAGGGGCTCTGTAATTTATACAATTGCCGATTTGGTCATTTCAGAGTCAACCTTCCAGAAAAATGTTGTATCACATAGCTTGGGAATAATCTACATTCCTGTGGGAAATATGAATATATCCAATTCTTTATTTGATTTTAACACAGGTTCTGATGAGGGTGGAGTTATATTCAATGGTGGAGGTGTAGTTTTAATTAATAATTCCAGATTCACTTCAAATAAGGCTTTAAGTTATGGTGGTGCCATTGATAATGCAGGACAATTGACTATTTTGAATTCCTTATTTGATAAAAATCAGGCAAATGGTGCAGGAGCCATTGATAATGGTGGGAATTTAACAATAATAAATTCTAACTTTACCAATAATCAAGCTACCAAAAATGGTGGGGCAATTGACAATAATAATATTTTAAATGTTGTCGGTTCTATCTTTGAAAGTAATGTTGCCGGAAAGGAAGGTGGTGCAATAATTGCAAGAAAAGATATCAATCTAACTCACAGTTCATTATATAACAATAAGGCTTCAATCGGCAATGCAATTTATTTGAATAATCAAAACAGTAATTTGACAAATAATTGGTGGGGATCAAACAATCCGAAATTTGAAGAATTATTGAACAGGAATACTTCAGAGGAATTTACATGGATTATAATGACTTTGAAAAATACCACTAGTTTAATGCAATATGAGAATGCTAATTTTATAATTACTTTAAATGAAGTTACAAATAATAACAAATCCATTTCAAAATTGGACTCTCCTGAACTGTTGCCAACATTTAAAGTCACATTATCTGGCGGAAATAGTCTGTCTGTGCAAAATGGTTATCTTTCAAAAGTGACACAGATTCCAAAATCATCCATATTCACTGCACAATTAAATAATCAGAGCTTTACGTTTACAACACTTTCAAATCCATCAAAGATTATCAACAATAAAAATATTGTTAAAGATTATGATAGTAAAGTAACATTTAAGGTTCGCGTTAAAGGCTATGATGGTAAAATTGTGGGCAAAAATGAAGTTGTTACAATGAAAATTGCAGGAAAAACTTATGGTGTTAAAACTAATGGTAAAGGCTATGCTTCAAAGACATTAAGTTTAACTCCGGGCAAATATAAAATAACAACAATCTATAAGGGATTCAAAGTTAAAAATACTATAACTATTAAAAATGTACTTAAAGCAAAAAGCAAAACTGTTAAAAAAGCTAAAAAGATAAAATATTCTGCCAGCCTTAAAACAAGTGCAGGTAAAGCTATTAAAGGCAAAAAGATTGCCTTTAAAATCAAAGGAAAAACTTATAGTGCCAAAACAGATAAGAAAGGTGTTGCTACTGTTATCTTTAAGAATTTAAAAGTTGGAAAATATTCCATAACTGTTAAATACCTAAAATCACAGGTTAAAACAACCTTGAAAGTTAAAAAATAAGTTTGAGGATATCTGACTATCCTCTATTTTTTGATTTTTATATAAGCAACTTTTTTAGATGCTTTATATGATTTGTCTCCATTAAATTGGATGATTGCCTTAAATTTACCTTTTTTTGTTATTTTTAATTTAAATATTGCTTTTCCTTTGCTGTTAGTTTTTGCAGAGTATGTTTTGCCCCTTACCTTTAATTTAATCTTTTTATTTTTAAGAAGTGTTTTTCCGGATTTTAATATTACTTGATATTTTTTGGTTTTTGTTTTCAATTTAAATATTTTGGATTTTGCAGTAATTGTTGTTTTTTTCTTTGAAATTACATTAGAAGTGTTGCTGTTATTTTCAGATTTTTTAGTAACATTATTGAAAGTTAAATTAAGTAATGTGGGATTATCGCATTCCATATATATTTCAGATTCAAAAGATGAAATATTATTGTTAAAAGTTGTATTTTCAATTTCAACGTTTTTGTTGATAATCTGAAGGGATTTTCCTTTTTCTGCTTCATTATGATTAAATATGCAATTTGTAATTACAGTATCATCACAGTATGAATCTATTGCTCCGCCCTCTTTAGCTGAATTCTCATTAAAAATGGAATTGTCAATATCTCCGTTGCCTTTTAAAAATATTGCTCCGGAATATGCTCCTGTATTTTTAATAAATGCTGTATTTCTAATAACTATTTTTCCTTCATTTGTAATTGCTCCACCGTATCCGATTGCATTGTTTTTTTCAAATACTGTGTTTTCAATTAGTCCTGTTGTAAAAAAATATATTCCTCCACCGTCTCCGGCTTCATTAAGTTTGAATGTTGAATTAAATATATCTGAATGCTGTGAAGAGAATATTGCACCGCCAAGATATTTGGCAAAATTATCTTCAAATTCGCAGTTTGTAACAATACCCTTGTCAAGATTGACGGCTCCTCCGAAATTGGCGGAGTTATTTATGAATTTTGATTCTGTGACAATTGCCGAACTGCTGAAATAAACTGCCCCACCAATATTTTTAGAAACAGAATTTTTAAAGGTGGAATTGATAATTTGCCCATTTAATCCGGTCCAATAGACTGCAGCACCCTGGGAATCTGAAAATCCGTTAATGATGACTAAATTTTTTAAAGTAACGTTGTTGGATTGTATATTAAAAATTCTTGCTTGATTATCGGCGTTTATTGAATGGCCTTGTCCATCAATAATCAAATCCTCTATATCAATATTAATTCCGGAGGAATATTCCTCATCATTTGCAGAATTAAAAGTGTAATCTTTAGTCAAATTAAATGTTTTTGATTGTGATGAGATGTTAAGGTCACTGTTAAGACTTGAAAAATCATTATCATCATTCTGCGTTGCATTTACACATGATAAGTTTATAATAATAAATGCCAAAAGGCAAATTAATATCAATTCATTTTTAATAAATACTCCTCCTTTTATTATATGCTATTGTTTGAATTTAGTTTCTATATGTATTTTTACTATATTCGGTTAAAAATATTATTCATTTTTCATATTATTTTTTAATTTAAAGCGAAATATATTAAATACATCGATTGTTATATTATTATATATTGAAAATTTTAATTAAGTGGGGAAAATATGAAATTTAAAAATATTTTATTAATATTATCATATTTACTGGTTGTACTGATTTGCATCACTTCAGTTTCAGCCAGTTTGGATGATAATTTAACTGCAGATTCATCAAGTATGGAACTTGGAATTAGCGATGAATCTGATTTAAATGAATTAAGTTTAAATAATAATTCAATATTGTCCGCATCAAAAACTATTGTTGTAGACAATGTTGGAGAAAATCATAATGAAATGAATGAGCATACAATAAGAAATGCGATACAATCAGCCAGTGCTGGAGATACTATTGTTATTGAAGGCAGTGAATATGTGCACTGCCATATAGTAATAGATAAGCAATTGACTATCAAAAGTACTGTTGGAACAAGAATAAGCTCTTGTTCAAATAATGGGGCTGCAGATTCAGGCCATCAGGGAATGTTTTATCTTACTTCAAAAGCCAGCGGTACTGTAATTGAAGGTTTTAATTTCAACAATGATGATGGTATATTATATGATTCTGACGGTTATGGAATACTGATTAGAGGTGCTTCAAATGTCATTATAAGAAATTGTACATTTTCTAATGGTGGTTATGGTGATGCAATAAGAGCCGAAAATGCAAATAACCTCATAATACAAAACGTCAATATTTCAGATGCAAGATATGGCGTAAATATTGTTAACTCCTCAAAAGCGACTGTATCATATAATAATATTAAAAATTGTAATGTTGCAGGAGTTGAAATTGCTGGAACCAGTTCCAATCCAACCATAATTAATAATAACATTACTCATAATGATTTTGGAGTTGAATTGACTTCTTCAGATAATATTAATATTTTAAGCAATTATATTGGATATAATAATAAATATGGAGTTTATGTTAACTGTTATGTTAAAAAGGTCATAATCAATGGTAATTACTTCAGATTAAATGAACTGGCAGAAGTCTTCAACAGTATTGATGCTAAAAACATTTGGGTTGAAGGCGGAGAAAAATTGGAAGTAATCAATAATAATTACATGGTAGGTCATGATCAAAGAGCGGTTTACCGTACCGATGAGTCTAACTTTGGAGTATTTTTAGGATATGTATTTGAAGTTAATGAAAATGTGGCATGCCCTGTTATTCACTACACTTATGACACTTATGGACGTACTCAATGGTCAGATGCCGGATATTACTATTTAATGTTAAGCAATATCACCCAAGTCAAAAAAGGAATTTATTCAATTTCTATTGTAGATGCCAATGGAAATATCGCTAAAGAGCTAGGGTCTGTTCCTGTTATTTTCTATTTAAATAAAGTAGGCACCAAAGCAAATCCTCAAGAAGGAGATATTTACAGAACTGTAATCATGCAAAATGGAACAGCAACCGCAAGATTCTATCAGGATGAATTTAATGAAACTGGAAATGTTATAACTGCAGTTTTCCCTACAGATGGAGTTAATTTCGATGATAAGGTATCTAAAACATTTGCTGTAGATGATGCATATATTCCTGGAACTCCAACAAACACCACATTAACAGTTTCTAATTTAAACACTTATCCTAAATCCAATGAATATCTTATTGCCACATTAAAGGATAATTTGGGAAATCCAGTCAATGGTGAAGCTGTGGTTTTCACATTCAATTCTAAAAGCTATACTGTAAATACTGATGCTAATGGTCAAGCCAAACAAAAGATTTATGAAACTAAAAAAGGAACATTCACAGTTAATATTAATTACGCCGGGGATGATGTTGATTATCTTGCATCATCCGCACAGGCTAAGGTTGTCGTTAAAAAGATAAGTTCAAAAATAGTTTCTTCTAATCTTAATATGATTCCAAAAATGGCGGAATATTATTCAATTACCCTAAAAGATGCCTCTGGAAATGCAATATCAAACCAAAAAGTCACATTCAAAGTCAATGGAAAAATTTATACCAAAAAAACCAATTCCCAAGGGGTTGTGAAAGTAAAACTAAAATTCAATGAAAACAAAAAAGCATATAAAATCACAATTAAATTTGCAGGATCAAACAAATACAAAGCTGCTTCTAAAACAAATACAATCAAAGTTAAATATTCCTCAAAAACAGCTAAAATTACTGCACCTAGTGTAACTATTACTCCAAAAACTTCTAAAACTTACACTGTAACTTTAAAAGATTCCAATGGAAAAGCTATTTCTAAACAGAAGTTAACAATTAAGGTCAATGGTAAAACTTACACCAAAAAGACAAATTCCAAAGGTCAGGCTTCTGTTAAAGTGAAATTCTCAAGTGAAAAAACTTATAAAGTTAATGTAAAATATGCTGGAAGTAAAATATATAAAAAAGCTTCTGCAACAGGTAAAATTAAAGTGGCCAAAACAGCTACTGTAATTACTGCACCTACAATTTCAAATGTTCCGATTGATTCAAAAAATTATACTGTAACCTTAAAAGCGAATAATAAAGCTTTATCAAAACAGAAAATAACATTAACTGTGGATGGTAAAACTTATACTAAAACCACTGATTCTAATGGACAAGCAAGTATAAGTGTTAGTTTTTCAGATGAGAAAACATACTCAGTAACTGTTAATTATAAGGGAACTACAATTTATAAAGCTTCTAAAGCCACTGGTAAAATCATCATTTCAAAATTAGATGTTGATTTAGGTGTATATGACAGGACATTTTCCAAAGATTCTCCAATTGACTATAAGATAACATTGAAAGATGAATCTGGAAATGCTATTGAAGGTCAGCAAATCAAATATGCTATAGAGGGGGATAATTTCACTCAATTAAGCGATGAAAATGGTCAAATCAAACTTGACTTTACAAACAAAACTGGTGATTCATTTCAAATAACTGCCAGTTATGATGGAAATTATAAGTATAATTCAGCATCTAAAACAGCTAAAATCACAATTGTAAATGAAACTGGAGTTATATTTGTTGACAGTGACTTGCCTAACAGTGAAATTCAAGATATTTTGGATAGTGCTTTAAATGAAAGCAATATTAAATTTTTAGGCGATTATTACTTTGGCATTGCATTAAACATTAACAAGCCAATGAATATCTATTCAAAGGATAAGACAATTTTAAATGCTAAAGCAGATAATCCTACATTAGCAATCAACTCTAATGATGTAAACATCACCAATTTTATCATTGCAGGAAACTCCGGAGATGCAGTTGTTATAAATAATGCTGATAATATTGTTTTATTCAACAACTCAATAACAAATAATTTGGATGAGGATAAAATCCCAAGTTATGTTGACGAATCTTTAATGATTCATGGATACGGTGTTAAAATCATAAATTCAACTAATATAAATGTATATCAAAACAACATAGAAGCATTTGAAAGCGGCATCTTTGCAGAATACTCTTCAGACATTATTATTGATGATAATGTTATCACCGAAAACAATTATGGTGTTAAATACGGTTTTGGTGTTGCAAATACTCAAATAATCAATAATGAGATTAGATTCTGTGTTGGATTGATTATCATGACTGTTCCTGAAGGACCAACAGGATATGGAATTTATTTAAACAATTCAGCTGTTAATGTCACAATCAATAAAAACCATATTTACAGCAACTTCATTGGAATTTCCCTTGATGCAAACTACTCAACCGGTATTGTAATTACTCAAAACACAATAACTGATCAGGTGCTTGAAGGAATCAGATTCAATGCAGGTTATGATTTGGCTGAAAATGCAGTGGAGCCTCATGTAACTGATAATGCAATTTACAGAAATGCAAGAGGTCCTAGTATGATGATTTTAGGGGAGATGAGTGCTAATCCTGCAGGAATTTATGGTCCTGGTGAATGGAATGCTTCCTTAAAATTAAAAATCGAGCCTAATTGGTATGGAACTAACCAGATTGTAACTTGGGATAATGATACAGGATATGTCGGTTATGGAACAATGTGTCCTAGAATCAATACAAGTGAAATAAAATTCAATGAAATAACATACAACAACGGCAGTTATGAAGTTGTATTTTATAAAAATGGTATTCAGGCTTCAAATCTTCCGGAATTTGATTTGTTTGCTACATTAAATTGGGGAAGTAATAATGCTGTTGAAGTTAACTTTAAGGTTATAAATGGTGTAGGTTCATTCACATTCAATTCATCTGATTACAATGCAACCAATAACACTATTTCAATTACTGTTGCAACTTTAATCGAGTCTACTTCAAGAGTTCCAAATATAATCTATTACTATGAAGTTCCTGAAAGTGAAATTCCAGTTTAAATAAATATGTTTTTCACATATTTATTCTTTTTTTATTTCTTCATATATCACTACAATAATTTTCAAACTGCTTTTCAACCTAACTTATCATAAATTAAATATTCAAGCTATTTAATTGCAAGTAATCAAATTAAATATAAAAATAATTAATCAATTATCTAATTTAATCAACTTTAAATCCGCACTCGCTACAGGCTTTTGTCTGGAATTTCACAACACCACCACATTCAGGACACAACCACCTTTCACGATCATGACTCATCATGCGTCCGATACCTGTAGTTTTAATTCTTTTAGCTGAACTTAAAGTATCCAATTCATGTCTTTTAATGTATTTTTTGGAGTGCTTTTTCATTAAAGGACATGGAAACTCACTGCATCTGCCACAGTAGCTGAAATTTTTGGAATCAAAACAGGTCTTGATTTTGCACTTTAAACTGGCCTTGCTTTTGCCGTCATCACTTATTAAACAACCTGCACAAGGATTTTGATATTTCTCACAACTGATACAATTAATTCCGCAGGGAGCCAATAATTTTGAATCTAGTTCATCGGGCATTTTCATATTAACTAATCTGTTGAAAGAAAGTTATATATTTATTTAATAACAAATAATGCTTTATGAAAATTTTGGTTGTACAGGAATCAGACTGGTTAGAGAGAAACCCTCACCAGCAGCATCACCTGATGGAGAGAATGGCACTTAGAGGTCATGAAATAAGAGTAATAGACTATCCTATTGACTGGCCCAATGATGATGATTCCGGTTTGATTTATCACAAGGAAATTCATGAAAACGTAAGTAAAATCAAATCAGGAGCAAACATTGATGTTATAAGGCCAGGTTTTATTAAAATCAAAGGCTTAAACTATGCCACACTATTTTTCACACATAAAAGTGAAATTGAGCGTCAGGTTGAAGAGTTCAAACCGGATGTAATTCTGGCATTGGGTATTCTAAACTCATACAATGCATCAAGAATTGCAAAAAAACATAACATTCCGTTTGTATATTACTTCATTGACGTGATTTATGCGCTGATTCCTGAAAAGGCATTCCAAAAGTTAGGTCAGCTATTTACAGAAAAAACCATAAGGAATGCTGATTTGGTAATTACAATCAATAAAAAGTTATCTGAATTTGCATATAGCGTAGGTGCAAAGCCAGACTCAACAATTCTCATTGATGCGGGAATTGACCTTAACAGTTATGATCCTGATTTGGATGACTCAGCAATTCGTGCCGAATACGGAATTGCAAAAGAAGATATTGTGCTGTTCTTTATGGGTTGGATTTATGAATTTGCAGGAATAAAGGAACTTGCAAGACATTTAGGTGAAAACAAGGAAAAATATCCAAACTATAAGATTCTGGTTGTTGGAGACGGCGATGCATTTGACGAGATGTGCCAAATCAGAGATGAATATGGCCTTGAAGACCAGCTAATTTTAACCGGAAAGCAGCCATTTGAAAAGATACCTGAATTTTTAGCATCAGCTGACTTCTGTCTGTTGCCGGCACACATTGATGAGCCGATAATGCAGGATATTGTACCAATCAAAATATATGAATATCTGGCAATGAAAAAAGTGGTAATTGCATCAGAACTTCCTGGAATTTCAAAGGAATTCGGATATGGAAATGGAATAGAATATATTCAGGATGCTACTGAAGTTCTAGAAACTGTTGATGAGATTTTATCATCTGGTAAATATGATGAAATCGCAAGCACTGCACGTGAATACGTTAAAGCCAATGATTGGGAAGCCATTACTGATAAGTTTGAGGATGCTATGAAGAAGTTATTGTAGTCACTTCGTAATATTGCTTTCACTTCGTAATATTGCTTTGAGCTTGAAATATTGCTTTGAGCTCGTAAAAGTGTTATTTTTTAAAACCAAATGATTTATATGCTTAATTAGTCAATATAAGATTATGAATTTGAGTAATCTTAAAAAAAGTTATTTTTTGATAATACAATTTTTACTTTCACTTGTGTCATTGGAAAGTTTTAGGGAATTGTTAAACGATAATCATGGTGGATTGGTTTTACCTATTTCAGGAAAAGCCTATAATGATGAAGATTTTTTAGAATATCAAAGGTTGGAAGTTGACTGGACTATTGATTCAGTGATCTCTGATGATTTGCCTTTCGATTTTTGTGATGAAGCATGCAGGTTAGTTGATGAATTTAGGCGAAAAACAGTAAATGAGAATGTTGAATGGATGTTGTACTTTGATTACAAAACCGGCGATGTAATATACTGCTGGAAAGGCAGGGAAGGAAGAAGTGGTGGAGATTATAAAAGTATTCATTTTCAGGGTAGAAATATAGCTTCGATTCACTCTCATCCTAAGGGTTACTACTCATTTCCTTCTCCAGAAAATTTTGATATATTGGAAAATGGATTTGAGGATTATGAGATTATTACTTCAGTGGAAGCTATGTGGGTGATTGAATTTAAAGGATTTGTGGATAAATCTTTTAGGCATAATTTCCAATACCTTTGGGGTGATGATATTAATAATATGATTTATATAATTAAATCAATATAAATGAGAATAATGTGGACAGTATTGTAGAAAATGTTATTACCAATTATTTATTATGTGATTTAGATAAAGAGATTGGTGGTAATGAGTTAATTTTAATTAAGAAGGAGTATGATTAAATGTCTAAAGAGATTAATCAAAAAAATGGTTGGGGTCATGTTCAGAAATGTTGTGGTATTCCAATGTATCCTGCTGAATATCATTTTGATATGGAGAGGCCTGAAGGAATATCTGATGAGGATATTTGTGATAGGAGAAAACATCTATATAAATTCTTAGAAAAATATGGTTTATAATCTAAGGTTCCTATTAAAAATTCCATTTTCTGCGATACCTTTATAAATACATAAAACAAATATTTGATTACTGTTATTTTATAGCAGTTTTAAATTACTTTTTTTGGGATAAGTTCCCATATGGATGTGGCCCTAGTGGCTGAACAAAAAGGTGTTAATTTATGTATAAATATATTAGAGACGCATGGAAAAACCCAGATGAGTCCTACGTACGTGAACTCATGTGGCAAAGAGCTCCTAAATGGAAAAATCAAAAAGCAGTTCAAAGAATTGACAGACCGACCAGACTCGACAGAGCTAGAAGTTTAGGTTACAGAGCTAAAAAAGGTTTCGTTTTAGTAAGAACCAGAGTAAGACGTGGTGGAAGAAGGAAAACCCGTCGTTTCAATGGTCGTAAACCTAAAAGAATGGGTGTAAATAAAATTACCCAAGCAAAATCTATTCAAAGAATTGCTGAAGAACGTGTAGCTAAAAAATACCCTAACATGGAAGTATTAAACTCTTACTGGGTATGGTCTACTGGAAAACATAAATATTATGAAGTAATTTTAGTTGATCCACAAAGTCCTTCTATCATTAACGATAAAAAAATCAATTGGATTTGCTCCAAAAAACACACTAACAGAGCTCTCAGAGGCTTAACTAGTGCTGGTAACAAAGGACGTGGAATCAAATCTAAAGGAAAAGGCTCTGAACAAGCTAGAAGAAGAAAAATCTAATTTTTCTTCATTCCTTTTTTGATGAAAATGATTCATAATATTAAATTTAGAGCTTTCGTTTATGAAGATGAAAGTGTTGATGATGTCTCACAGGCTATTTTAAATATTCTTCCCGAAGCCGAAATCGAGGCCGAGCAGGCTGAAGGATTACTTGAGGATAAAATAATTATTTTATCCGGTGTTGTATCTAAAAAACGATACACAAAGACTTTTTTTAACACACTCTTGGAGTGGACAGATTTAGAAAAATTAAATGCGGATTTGGAACGCAAAATTGATGAGAAAGGAAACTGGTTTTTAAGATTTGACAAAGCAGATGCTTTAGATGAAAAATGGACCATTTTGGATAAGGGTGATTCAATTCATCTTAAGGTAAAAATTGCCGCTTTTCCTGCAAAAAAACAGATTGCAGTGGACAAGGTCCGTGAAGCTATTTTGCATGATTAAAATGGAATTCAATCAGATTATTCATGAATTTGAAGAGCTGTCGGATGTTGATTTTGCAGAAAATATGAAACGATTTGGAATTAGTTATGTTAAAAGCTATGGGCTCAGGTTGCCTCAAATTAGAAAAATAGCAAAACAGTGCGGCAAAAATCATGAGCTGGCCTTGAAACTCTGGGATTGGGGTTATCATGAAACATATCTTTTGGCAACCCTTGTCGAAGAGCCTCAAAAAGTTGATTCACATCAGTTGAATGAATGGGTAAACGCATTCTACTCATGGGATCTGGTTGACCAGGCATGCATTAATCTTTTGAGATTCATCCCAGAAGCTGTTGATGACATTTTCATTTGGTGCAATTCAGATGAAGAGTTCGTAAAAAGAACTGCGTTTAGTTTAATTGCCGTATTGGCGGTTCACAACAGGAATTCTGATTTTGACAAATATTTTGAAATAATTAAGGAAGGTTCAACAGATAACCGGAATTTTGTTAAGAAGTCCGTTAACTGGGCATTAAGGCAAATAGGCAAATCCAATGCAGATAATAATAAAAAAGCACTTAAACTTGCTTATGAAATTTTGGAAATTGATAATAAATCCAGTAAATGGATCGCCCGCAGTGCAATCCGTGAACTTGAAAGCGAAAAAGTTCAGAAAAAATTAATTAAATAAAGTTTATTTTAGAAAAAATCTAATATAATAAATATGGAAAAACAGAGTTACTATTTGATAATTATATTGGTTGCATTTGTGATATGCATTGGAGTATTTCTTTACCAATTCAATAACGAGGTACCTACTTTTATCATTATTAATGAAACAGAAGTCCATGAAAACGGATCATTTTCAGGCATGCTGATGGATGCATACAGTTATGGTGTTGCAAATCAAACAATCACTTTCCATAAGCCTGGTTATAAAATGGGCGCCATTGTTGATGTGGTAACGGATGAAAACGGGGAATTCACTGTTGAAAATGCCGAATATCTTCCCGATGCCGGCAAAGATAATTACTATGGTGACTTTACATTTGCTGGAAATGGCAAATATCAGGGCTGCAAATATGAGGGTAATGTAACTGTACTTCAAAATTAATTTGTTAACTATAACACTTCACAATAGGGTTGTGTTAGAGGAAAATAACCAATTAAAACTTGATGTAACAATATTTTAAAAAAATATGTAAAAATTTGATTTTGGCGATTCCTAAAGATAATGTCTAATTGTTTAAATACATTAAAATTAAATATTTAAATTATGAAAAGCATTTTTAAATTCATTGAAAAATATTTTTTCATAATAATTTTACTTG
>CAZOYH010000020.1:0-17007 GCA_964583995.1 uncultured Methanobrevibacter sp. | reverse complement strand
AACTAAATGAAATTCACAATTTCACATCAAAAAATCGTTAAGTTGACAGCATTGGTTATAAGTTATAATTATTTTTGAAATTTCTACGGATAAGTTATAAGTAATTTATTTTTTACATGATGATTTTCCAAGTATAAGTTATAAGTAACATATTTATTACATGATAAAATTTTTTCATGATAAGTTATAAGTAATATATTTTTTACATATGAAAAGTTATAAGTTAGAATTTACACTTGAAATATACCTCTTGAGTTAAAATGTATAAGTTATAAGTGAAAAGTTACAGTTGAAATGCACCTCTTAAGTTAAAATGTATAAGTTATAACAAAAAACTTACACTTGAAATGCACCTCTCAGTTAGCATCATTGCGAGTTATAACAAAAAAGTTACACTTGAAACATATGTTTAAATATCAAAAAAAGTATTACTTATTGCAACTTCATAGTATTAAAAAATTATTTAAAACAACAAAACAAAATATAATATACTTAATCATAGGATGTGAAACTATGTCAGAAAATATAAAATCAACTGTTGAAGAATTACGCAAATTAATCAGTGTGGATAATGTAATTGGTACTCCAATTGAAACCGAAGATAAAATCTTAATTCCAGTAATGAGAATGGGAGTAGGATTTGGAGCTGGTGAAAACCTATTAGGTAAAGATGGAAGCGATGCTGCTGGAGCTGGTGCTGGAGTAGAACCAATATCAATGGTATTAATTCCTAAAAAAGGAAATGATGCAGAAGGAGTTCGTGTACTTGACTTAAGTAAAGGAACTGAAACAAATAAAGCATTATCTGATTTAGGTTTAATTATTAGTGATTTAATAAAAAATTACATGGGATCACAAAACGAAGAATACGATGAATCTGAATATATTGAACCTGAATTTACCACAGCCGATGACGAATAAAACATAGGAATCACTATATGTTAAACATCCTAGGGATGATTATCGCAATAATCATCTTATTTATTATTATTTTACTGATTTTTGGAGTTAGAATTGCTCTAATTTATGAAAAAAAAGGTGCAAACTTCAAAGGATGTTTAAATATACTTATTTTAAAAAAAATCAAAGTTTACTCATCCGTTTATCCTGACCCTGACGGAGATAATGATGAGGAAGATGAAAAAGAAAAAGAAAAGGACAGAGATGGACAAAAGATTTTTGAATTATTAAAACCCTGTCTCGAATATTTTAAAGAATTTGTAAAAACATCTGTTAAATGTATTAATGTTGTAAAACTTGAAAATCACCTGGTTTTTGGTCTTGACTCCTATGCAGACACAGGAAAATACATCGGTTATATTTGGAGCTTGCTTTCAATTGTAAATGGTGCACATAAAAATGCCATGTTAAGTGCTGAACCATCATTTAATGGAAGTGTTTTTGATATAAAAGGAGACAATGAAGTCGACATTAACATTTTAAAATTGATTCCACCAGTAATTAAATTAATGTCAAAAAAAGAAGTTAGATTGTTTATCAAGGGTGTTAGAAATGGAAGATAAAATAAAAGAATTTGTTTATGATGCCTTTGAAATAGAAGTTGATAGTGACTATCAGTTTAAAGAACTCTACGGATTGACATTTGTTTTTAAAAATGACGTTACAATAATCAAAAAAAGACTCAGTTCAAATTCACTGAGCCCTATTGGAATAATTTATAAAAAAAATGATGAATATTACTTCGCACCCCTAGACAAAAGCATTTCTCTAAGCGATGTTGTTCGGGAATATGTCAACAAATGCCTAAAATAGTCATTTAGGAAGAGGAATATTTTCACTTTCAACAACAACTTCAACAAGTAGAGGACCATTTAACTTCTTATCTAAAATCAATTCCAGATCTTCAAGACAATCCACCCTAATTGCATCAATTCCATAACTTGAAGCTAATTTTATAAAATCAGGATTTGAAAGCTTAACCTGGTAAGGATTCATATCATAAATTTCCTCCTGCCACTGGCGAATAATTCCAAACTCTGAGTTATTTAATATAAAGACAATTACATCCAGATTATTCTCTTTTAATGTGGCCAATTCCTGAATATTCATTTGAATATCACCGTCCCCATTAATAAGAATGATTTTTTCACCAGTTGCAATAGCTGCACCAATAGCTGCTGGAAGACCATAACCCATAGGTGCCATAGCTCCAGAAAATAGCAGTTGTCTTGGTTTTAATGATTTTTTTAAAAGTGTTGTCCATGTAGTGTGACTTCCAGCATCACTTACAACAATATTATCTTCAAACTTATCCAGAATCCTTTTAATTGCAGCCTGTGGTTTTAAATCATCATCAATGCCACAAATTTCAATATCATTGTCAATTTCTAAAATATCGCTAAGCCAGTCAACTTTTTTAAATGATATTTCAGCTAAAAAATCTTCAACTTTACCATGAATAGGATAATCTCCAACCAAAACATCCTTGTTAATGTTAACATGAATTAAATTGTCTGGAACAGTAGGTAAAGTCCTTTCTGAAGCTTTTATTCCAAGTGCGATTATACAATCTGCATTTTCAATTGCATATTTTGCCTGTGGAGTGGAACGTATCCCCACCAGACCCAAGTTTAAATCATTATTTTCAGATAGTATTCCTTTGCCATGAAAAGTTGTTGTAACGGGTATATTATACTTCTCAACGAGCATTTTAATAATCTCTTTTTGAGTAATTGCTCCAGCACCTAAAATAAATAAAGGTTTACAAGACCTATCAATTAGCTCCTGAGCTTTGGCGATGTTAGACAAGTCATCTTCACACAGATAACATAAATCAAAGTCATCAAATTCCTCCTGAAGCAATACATCTTTTGACAGATTAATATGAATTGGACCTTTAGGAATGTTTTTAAGCTCATAAATGGCAGCTCTTAAAACATACATGGCTTCAGTTCCATTTAAAGGATTGTAAGATGCTTTTGTGATATGCTTAAAGATATCAACTTGAGGTGTTGACTGGAAATGGTCAGTTCCTCTGAATTCCAAATCATTATCTCCGGTTAAAATTAAAAGAGGAATATTATCTTTAAAAGCTGTAGCAACTGCCATTGTAAAGTTAAGTGCTCCAGGAGAAGCAGTTGCAATACATACTCCAATTTTACCGCTTGACCTGAAATATCCATCAGCTACATGAGCTGCTGCCTGTTCGTGTCTTGTTAGGATATGATTAATATTGGAATTTGATAATGATTTATAAAGTGGCATTATCTGCTCACCAGGAATTCCAAAAACAGTATCAATCTGTTCTTCTTCAAGGATATTCACAATTTTATCTGCTACATTCACTCTTCCACCTCTTGGTAAGAGCCATTATATTCACCAGAGCCCTCGACTGGAAATACAACTGCCTGAGCAATTCTGTCACCAGATTTGATTTTATATTCAAAATCACCATGATTGTAAATCATAAACATTAATGTTCCATAAAATCCTGGATCCCCAACTGCAGTTTGAACAGATACAAATGATCTTAAAAGTGTTGATCTTGGAAGATAAAGCATAGTATAGCCTTTAGGTATCTTAACTTTACGTTTAATACTGGCCAAGTATGCAGTATGTGGTTTCAGAGTAAATATTTCCCCTTCCATCTCTTCAAGTTCTGGCAGGTTTTTTTCATTGTCAATAAGTGATCCTGCACTTTTTTGAATATAAACTCTATCCAACTCCAAATCTATTCCTGAAGGTTGTACTAAATCAGCAAAATCCGGAAATAATTCTACAAGTTCTTTTTCACCAAGCATATTATCAAATCCTTTAATAATCTATTTATATTCAATAATTAATATATTTTAATTGGTGATATAATGCCTGTAATAACAATTGCTGGAAATGACGGAATTGAAATAGAAAAGAAAAGAGAAATGGTGAAAAAAGTATCTGAAGTTGTAGCTGAGGCATATGACTTGCCTATTGAAGCTATTACCGTATTGGTTCAAGCATATCCGAAAGAAAGTATCGGTGTTGCCGGACAGTTATTAAGTGACAGAGAATAATTTAATTAAAGGGGAGAATAACTAAACTCCCCCTAAGTTCAAACCAAAAAAGAACTATTGTATTTGATTGACAAATACAAGTAATTATTACTAGTTAATAATACTTAAAAATTTGTTTTTTTAAAAGTTTCATCATCTATTTTTTCAACTAATTTTAACTCGACAAGTTCATTTAAGTTTTTAACGATTTTCTGTTTGAAATTTTTAGTTTTGTATCTCACCAATGCACGTTCAATTTCATCCAATGTGGTATCTGATGAAATAACATCATAGATTATCTTTTGAAATGGAGTCATGTTAAAAACAATCTCATTTAAAGCAGATGACTTATCATTTAAATCTTTCAAAGTCCAATATTCATCTTTTGTTTTGACATTAAACTTTAATTCCAACTCTTCAATTTTATCAGTCAGCAAATCCAAGTGATGATAAGTGCCCAAACCACATTTATGCTTTGAAATTTTAGCCAAAAATTCCTCATGAACCTTATCCAAATCAATTTCGTCTTTTGAGGCAAATGAATCCAATACATATACATTGTCATCAATAACACTGATAACCTTATATGTGTCCGTTTCCTCGTCAAACATTACCTCAGAAAACTCATTAACATTCCACTGATTATCCAAAAGAAAATTGCGAACAAACTCAGCATCCTTTAAATCATCATAATAACCAAATATAATCTCCTCACCAAATATTTGTTTTTTGATTATGAATGTGTCAAAATAATTCATGATGTTTAATCCATATTTTGAGTTATTCGGATTTCTCCTATATTTGTTAATAAGTTTATTTACTGTTTCATCATTTGGTTTTAATCTGTATCTGGCAAGCAGACGTAATTTATCTTCAATTACAGCTAAAACTAAGTAATCATCATCTTTCAAGATAATTTGAGGAAAATCATCTAAATTCCAATCATTTTCAACCAATAAATCCCTTACGAAAATGGCATCATCCAAATTTGAAATCTTAGCCATGACCTGGTGATTTTTAACTATATCAAAAGAGTTTTTCCTTTCTCGGATATATTTTTTATTCATACTAACCATTGACTCTCAATTTTTAGAATTTTAAATAATAATTACCATTTAATTTCCTAATAGTTAATTTATAATTGATTATATATAAATTAAACCGTTTTTAAGACTTCAATATTGATTTCAGTTTGTAAAAAATAGAGAAAACAAAGGTTTCTAATCCAAATGCTTTTTAAAATATGGGTTTAAAAAAAGAAAAGAATTGGGGAGTTAAAACCCCTATTTTGTAATTTTAAGTGTGTATTTTAAAGTTTTCTTGAAATATGTTGCTTGGTATGTGACTTTTTTGCCAACTTTGAAGTTTTTATAAACAGATTTGCCGACAGTTACTTTTGCAACACCCTTTTTATCAGTGTAAACTTTATAGGTTTTTGTGTTGAATTTAAAGGTAATCTGTTTACCGCTAAGATATTTTCCGTTGACTTTACCTAAAGTAACTTTTAGTGTAACTGAACCTTTTGTCCTTTTAAGAGTGGTGATTTTATTTAAAGTAACTTTAGGATATGCAACATTGATTTTAGCATAAATTGCACCTTCCCTATAGGTTGGTAAGTCTGGATAGTAATACTCACCGTATTTTTTATCTTCAATGCAAAAATCAATAATTGCATAATTACCAGCATCTAATTTAGATGCAGGTATAACTGCTTTACCATTAACATATTTCACTTCAATCAATTTAGGTTTACCTGTTTTTAAGTTTTTAACTTCAACAGACAATAAACCTTTAGCATCGCTAGGTAAAGTAACAGTAAAGAAATTATCTGCACCAATGTATGCATTATTTACTGTTGTAATTTTTTTAGGTGAAACAACAACTGTAGCATAATCATCCAAATAATAGTCATTGCTGTTAAATTCAAACCCGAATTCATGATATCCTAATGATAAGCCGGTTAAAGTAATTGTGGCTATGCCATTTACAACTTTACTAGACGCAACTTCTTCCTCATCTTCATAAACATGAATGATTCCATTAACGTTACTTGGCAAAGTAACTTTAAATACTTCAGTTTCACCCAAAGAAATAGCATCCTCTTGTGGAATTATTTTATAATCAACAACAGCCAGACAAATGGATTTTGCATAAATGTTTTCACCATCATCATATACTGCTGTAAAATCATGATCACCAAAAAGACTAAGTGGAAGATAATCAATTAATTCAGATAATTTAAAACTTGCCTGACCATTTACAACTGTTTTTTGTGTAATTGGAAAATCTCCTTCAGAAATATAAAATGTGCCTGTTGCTGTTGAAGGTAAATCTTTTAAATAAGCTATTACAGTATTATTTTCTCCATAATAGATGTTTTTAGCATCTACATCACTAAAAACATACATGTCATCATATTCTTCTTCATCTGATTCATCATCATCTAAATCGTCATCCAAATCATCATCTAAATCATAATCATCATCAGCAAGGATATTAACATCCCCATTAGATTGGTATAATGAATCAGGATTATCCGAAGCATTAACAGCTCCGATTGTTAAAATAGCCAATATTAATAACGTGGCCATTAAAATTTTATTAAATTTCAAAATTATAACCCCTATAATTAGTTAGATATTAAGATATATCTCATAAGTAGCATATAAATATTTCATTAAAAAAGAAACATTGTTTTCATTCAGAATTATAATAAAGGATATTTTAAACAATAATTGTGAAAACGGTGAAAAAATAGAAAATTGTTCAAAAAAATAAAAAAATAGAATAGCTTAGGATTTAAGCTATTATGAAATCCCCAATAATGTCTTTATCGTTTGTGGATAAAACTACTAGTTTATCGTTTTTTGCATAATCAAATACATAGAAGAATCCGTCTTCTTTAAGATAACCATCCACGCCTTCAATGGTTGTAGCATCCCCACCAACTTCTTTTGCAATATCATCGGTTACTTTATATTCGCCATAATCTGCAACAAGAATTACCATTATAGCATCATCTTTTTCAAAGAGTTTACTGTTGGTTAAATATGTAATGCCACTTTGTACATTGGATTCATTGATTACTTCCTCGTCAGCATCTTCAGTGAATCCATCGGGAATTTTAAAATCAATACCATCAATAGTTACTGTTTGTTCACTATCTCCGGATAAAAATCCAAAATCAAGTGCTGATACAGATCCTATTGCAAAAATCGCCAGAATTACTAAAGACAATGTAAATAATATTTTCCTATTCAATATATCGCCCCCCTAAACTTGAGTTAATTACTAGTATGTCCATAATTGAAAATATAGTTAATGGTGTGAATTTGAATGAATATCCTTTAAATTTAGGCAGTCAAAAATAGATATACATTTAAATAAAAATTAGATTATAATATTAACTGTAACACACTCCCGTGTTATACTAAAAAATATTTTTAGTTTAAGTTCTAAAGGATTTTATCCTTTAGACTTAATTCAGTTAAACTATTTTTATCAGAGGCAAACGAATGGAAAATAATGCATTTAGAAATGGAATTTTATCCTTTATCATCCCAGGTCTCGGCCAGGTACTTAATGGAGATAAAATCAAAGGATTGGAACTGTTCATAATTGTCATCGCATTGAATTTGTTTACATATTACTTTTTAAACAATCCCTTTGGTCATGTAATCAACATAGCATATAGGTTGTATGCAGGATATGATGCATACAAAACTCACTGAATTTAAGTGGATGATATATAGCTAATGGGTAACTTTAACTAATTTTTAAAATACAATTAGAATAATGAGAATAATGAATGATAATTATTCTAGAAAAGGAAATTAAATCAATATAATTCACCATTAAATTAATTAAAATTAATCATTCAAAGAATACCCAAATATTAAAAAATAGCTTTAAAAAAATCTAAAAAAGTGAGTGGAATAATCACTCACCGGATGCTTTAATTCTAGTCAAGATAAATGAAAAGACCAATACAGCAATAATGATTATCAAATCAATCATTACTTCAAAGTCATCAGCACTTGAAAATAGTTGTATTATTCCAATTGCCCACATTATTATTAAAACAACAGGCAAAAGATACTTAATTACAAAGCTCCATGTTCTACCAACTTTAAAAGTAGAGTGCTCATTTAAAGCAGGCAAGAAATGCTCAAGACCATAGAACCAAGCAAATATAATACATTGTATGCCAATTAAAAGTAAAATACCAAATTCATTTACAAATGAATCTATAATTCCAACAAGATAGCTGCTAATTCCAGTTGTTAAAATTAAAGAGAATGCACAACCGATTACAGATAGAATAGTTGCGGTTTTCTTCCTTGACCAGCCCAGTTTAGCAGATGTTGAATTCAACATTGGCTCGAAAAATCCTAAAGCTGAAGTGATACCTGCAAATAAAATAGCTAAGAATAACAAGGGAGCCAATATTCTTCCAATTGGACCCATAATATTGAAAATCATTGGAAATACAATAAATATCAATCCAGTACCCTCAGTAATTAGCTGAATCATAGGTGTTCCTGCAGTAACAGACATATAACCTAAAATTGAAAATACACCGAATGCTGTAAATATCTCAAAAGCAGAATTAGATGCAACAACAATCAATACATTATCTATTAATTTTGAGTTTTCAGGTAAATAGCTGGCATAAGTAAGTGCAATAGCCTGACCCATACTTAAAGAGAAAATAATTTGTGCAAATGCTGCAAGCCAGATATTAACATCCAAAAGCATGCCCCAATCAGGAGTAAGTAAAGTGTTAATTCCAACACCAGAACCCGGCAAAGTCAATGCATAAATTACAATAATTGCCATTATAACAAATAATGCTGGTATAAGGATTTTAGAAGCTTTACCAATACCTTTATCTACATTTTTATGTGAAATAAACCATAAAACAATCCACAATAAAAATACACAAATTGTTGTTGGAACTAATAAAAATCCAGCATTGGACAAGTTGGAACTTCCACCTACAGTTTGAGTAAAGTAAGCAGCAGCATCAGTTCCCCAACTAAATGTGAAACTGCTTAATAAATATACCAAATCCCAACTTAAAATTACCACATAATAAATTACAACCACAAATACGAATAAAACCAGAATCCAAGCGATTATCTCAAATTCGGGTTTGATTTTCCGCATAATCTTTGAAAAGGACTCCTTAAAAGAAAATCCCACACCATATTCTAATATTAAAAAAGGAATTCCCATAATAGCTATTGCAATAAAGTATGGAATGAAAAATGATCCCCCACCATTAGAATATAGTACATAGCTGAAACGCCAAATGTTACCAAGACCAACAGCAGCTCCAATCATAGCAAATATAAATGCAATAGATGAATCCCATTGTGCCTGTTCGCTCATGTGTATTATTTATATTACTACATACATATAAAATTGTAATGAATGTGTTTGACAAATTTTTAATGGGAGATACAGCAGGCATAAACTGGTGTTTTGAAAATCGCCACTTCGTTGAAAGACTTCAGGAAAACGGAATATCAAGACAATATGTGATAGATTGTCTTATGGATGAAGAACCGATAAGCTGGGAGCGTGTTGAAGGAAATACTTATGCAGTTGTATTTAAAGCTCCGGAAAATAAGGATTACAAGGAAATAAGAGTGTTGATGGGTTGTGCTGACAACTCAATTGATCTTGTAACCATAATGAGAAATAACGAAACAACAACCAATCGCCAAAATAAACAATTCCAATCACAAAAAAAGAAAAATATAGAAAAAAAGAGATTAAAAGCTTTATCAAAAAGGAAATGGTAAAGAAATTATCAACCTAACTCATGATAAACATCCCAACCGCCATGAAGGAACTGATTTACAATTTTATCAGTAGTGTCTGCAACACAATACTTGATATTATTTTTATTCATGAATTTTGCCGGACTGCTCATTCCTTTAAAGCTTCTAGGGCTGAAATTATCATCCCATGCTCTTTTTAAATAAGTAATTTTAGAAATATCATTTCGGTATTGTTTCATTTTCTCTGATGTCCAATCTGCAGTATACCATGCAGGTGCAAGAACTGAACCTTTAGATTTCAATACGCCACCATAATATTTTGCAGCCATCTCTTTAATTGTACCTGCACATAATCCATTATAAAATGGCATATATACCCCACCTTTAACTTTTTTATAGTTAATACTGTGTTGACCAGGCCCAATTCCATAAACAGTTACCTTCCAACCGGCTTTACGCAGTTTTTTAGCAATTGTGTTTAAGAAAGATTTTGAAAATCCACCATCAGCATCAATGTAAACATGCCTGTATTTAGTTTTATATGGGTTTTTATGATACACCACAGTTACAGTGGATTTAGATGAAGATAATCGGATATTTTCATCTCCTCCAAAATAATATTTAATTGTATACTTTCCTTTGGATAAATAAATAGTTATAGAAGCTTCACCTTGAGAATTTGTCTTTTTATAGTATGTTTTCTTATTAACAGTGAATTTAACCTGACGGCCTGAAAGCGCCATTCCATCAGCTTTTAAAGTAATTTTATATGTTGTTTTGATTCCAGCATAAATCTTTACATTGGACCCAGTAATAGTTGAAACAGGTTTTGTAAGCAATAATATAGTTTTAGAACCCTGAATTGGATTATAACCAGTTTCATTAAACATAAAATTAATGATATATGATCCTTTAGTTAAATTTAACAGGAATCTTGCAGTACCGTTTTCATCAGTGAATGTTTCAGACGTGTTATTGTTTAATGTGAAATAAACGCTTTTATTGGCAATTCCTGTACCGTTTTCATCTAAAAGATTTACTTCAAAAGAATCATTTACAATGTAATTAGTTTTAGAAACTTTACTAAATGAGGCATTTTGAATAGGTATTTCAGTAGAATTGTCTAAATCGCTTTCGCCACCAGCATCATCTGCACTAACAGCACCCACTATTAGAAATAACATTAATGCAAATGACAGAATTACCGTTATGTTTTTTATTGAAATGATTACACCTCTTTAACTAGAAAAATATAAGGTTTAATATTAAACCTTATTAAAATTTAACAAATTAGAAAGACCGAATCTGAATAATATCACACCCGCTGCCCCCGCACTTTTAGCTGCTTTTGCATCTTTTAAAAGCTCAGAGTGAGATAATTTAGCAACATTTGAGTCTGATTTATATGCTTGAAGACCAGTCCAGATTTGAGCTCCATTAGACTGACTAACCAGTGTTTTTGTAACGGATTGAATCCAAGATGTACCTGCATTATAATTTCCCTTATAAACCATTGGAAGTAATGCATCAACATATTTACTCATAGTAGGAACATCCTGACCATAATAATACTTGTTCATGCTAGGTTCGGGCATGATTGCAACAGAAACTATGCAGTTTGATTTTACGCTGCGAACCCCAATAGCTATTTTTTTAACCATATAATTAATGGCTTTAGTAGATGTGGAATAATAATGAGCAGTTCCGCCGAATCTCATATAATCCAAATGAACACCATCAACACCAGTTATTTTAGCATATTTTTTAGCTTCAGCTATTTTTTTATTCATGAATGAATATTTAAATGAACCGTCTTTATTTACAGGACTCACCCATCCGCCATCATAACATACCTGCATCCAGATGTGAACTTTAATTCCGTATTTGTGTGCGTTGGTAATAAATGATTTGACAGCAGAAGTCCCATATAAAGTTATGGCATAAGAATTAAGGAATATATGTTTTGTTCCTTTTGCAGCAAGAGTTTTAAGGTTAGCTGTCTTTATACCTTTTGCCCACATCCAATATCCATTACCTTTACCCATGGAAGGTTTTACATTAATTTTATAAGAACCGCTTGATCCCAAATATGGTGCTTTTTTTGCAAATGAAAATTTAACAGTGTAAGTTCCTTTTTTCAATTTCAAGAAAATCTTTGCATAACCTTTGGAGTCTGTAGTTGCAGTATAAGTTTTTCCATCGACTTTGAAAGTTACTTTTTGACTTTTAAGAGGATTTCCATTTACATCAAGCAATCTTACAATAAAAATACATTTTGAACCTTGACGGTAGTTAATATTTTTATCTGTAACTTTGATTGTTGTTTTAGTAGTCGCCTTAACTGTTGTTGCGCTGGCTGTAAGACAATCACTTGTATTTTTATCGTCGCTGTAAGCACATAATACATCATTGCTTAGATTGGTAAGTTTGACACTTGGACGTTCATCCACATCTATTGTGATATTTGCCTGTTTAGTTGCCAGAGAAGCATCATCAGATTCTATATTAACGGAAGATTTAGTTGAAACTGCATCATATGCATCAACATTTTCTCCAGATAATGAAGACTCTACATTTATAAAATCCCCCGAATTATTACTGGCTGCAATGATATCACCATTAGTAGAATCTGTTGTGTTTTCACCAGCTGCAACAACAGATATTGATAAGCATAATGTCAAAAGGATAATTAAACCTAAAATCATCTTATTTTTCATAAATACCCTCCTAAATTTTATTGAAATTTATATAATTTGTTAATCCATATCTAAATAGGATTATTCCAGTTGCTCCACCGTCTGAAGCGGCGCGTGCATCTTTTAATAATTCGCTCACAGACAATTTATTAATATTTGAATCGGATCTATATGCCTGAAGACCTGTCCAGACTTCAGCACCATTAGATTTTTTAACAAATTGCGCTGTAATAGATTTAATCCATGATGAACCAGCATGATAATTTCCTTTATAAACCATAGGAATCATTGCATCAAGATATTTGGACAATGTAGAAATATCCTGTCCATAATAATACTTCATACTTGACGGTTCCGGCATTAAAGCAGCGGAAACTATTATATCTGGATTTATTTTATGAATTTTAGTAGAAGCCTGTTTTACAAAGTAGTTAATTGCATTAGCACTATTTTTATACTTATAAGCACTGCCAGGATATCTTAAATAATCAAAGTGAACTCCAGCTACACCTTTAAGTTTGGCATATTTGATTGCATGACTTAATCTTGAATTAATCAGATTATAATTGATTTTACCGTTTTTAACCGGGTTTAACCAGTGTCCATTATAGAATACCTGCATCCAAATGTGAACTTTAATTCCATACTTACTTGCATCCTGAATATAACTTTCAACATATTTTGTTCCATACCTTTCAAGAGCATAGCAGTTCAAGAACAGATGTTTGGTTCCAAGAGATTTCAAATATGAAAAACTGACCTTCTTCATTTCATCTGATCTAAGCCAGAACCCATTATTCGGTGTGAGTCTTGATTTAACATTTATTTTAAATGTTTTTGAATACTTATTGTAAACTGAAGTCTTGGAAAACGCAACTTTAAGATTATAACTTCCTCTTGATAATTTAATGTTTAAAGTTGCAACTCCATTTTTATCTGTTTTTTTAGTGTAGGACTTTTTATTTAAAGTGAAAACTACATTTTTACCTGCAATTGGATTTCCTCTTGCATCCAATAATTTAACTTTAAACGGATTGGAAGTCTGGTGCCTGTAGACAACAGAATTGGCTTTTGCAATTGAAGTTGGTATTCCTTTTTTAACAGTCAACTTGGAACTTCCGGAAGACTTGTTAATATTTTCTTCACCTGCATAAGAATATTTGATTATATATGTTCCTTGTGCTAAATTAATGTTTAAGGTAGCTTGACCTTTTGAATTGGTTTTTGCCTCATAAATCTTACCAGAAATGTTAAATGTTACACTGCGTCCTGAAAGAGCAACGCCCCCAGCAGTTAAGGTAACAATGTAAGTGTTTTTAACACCAACATATGCAGTGTAAGCAGAACCCTTAATTGTAGAAACAGAATTATCTAAAACTAAAATGTTTTTAGACACAGCAAGCGGATTATAACCACTTTCATTAAAATTATACTTAATTGTATATGAACCTTTATTTATATCTAATATGAACTTTGCAGTTCCGTTTTCATTAGTAATTATTTGTGATGTTTTATTGTCAATAGTGAAAAAAACGCTTTTATTAGCAATTCCTGATCCATTGCTATCAAGGAGATTTACATCATATGAATCACCCTTAACATAATTTGTATTTGAAACATTACTGAATTGTGCATCTTCAACTTCAATCGTATCGGTTGAATTTTCTAAAATATTCGCATCATCAGATGCGCTAACAGCACCAATCAGTAAAAATAACATCAATACAAATGAAAGAATTAATGTTGTTCTTTTTACCGAAATAATTTCACCCCATGTTTTTACTTAAATACATAAAATTTTATTGAAAACCATATATAAATCTTTTTAAAACCTAAAAAGCCTTAAATTTACTTAATTTAACTAAAAAAAGTTTAAAACATATAAAAATAAAAACAAAAAGAATAATTAAATTGAAATTAACAATAATAAGCACAAATAACTTGAATATTAATTAAGAAAATTGGTGACTAATCATAATTTAAAACTTTAACTTAAAAATGGTTAAAGAAAAAATAAAAGATATGAAAAATATTAAATCATTAATCAGTTAAATTAAAGGTCAATTTACCAATTCCACCATCCGTAATCTGTAATTGGCTTGATTGTGGTGATAAGCTTGCCAATAGATTACTTCCACTTTGAGAGTCCATGAACTGTGGCAAGTAATTGGAAATATATACCGGATAGACACTACATTCACCCTTATCTTCAACCAAATCAATCTCAACAAAGTAAGCAGAATGGGTTGCCACATTAGATTGGTCAAAAATAAAGTTTCCAAGGCTGTAAAATATTGGTTTTCCATTATACATTTCAATGCCCTGAGTAACATGAGGATGAGAACCAATCACAACATCCGCACCTAAATCTATCAGTTCATGAGCAATTTTAACCTGATTTTCATTTGGTGAAGTGGAATATTCCTTTCCAAAATGCAAATATGCAATAATTAACTCTGAATCATTATTTTCAGAAATCTGCTTTTGTGCATCTTCATAGCTATAAGCTGAATAACCCGGATTTGAGCCATTTGCATAAGGCATTACTTCATATGAATATTCTGCAAAATTATCGGCATCCATATAATTTAAAATTGTAATCTTACGACCATTAATGTCTTGAACAACAGCTTGGTGAGCTTCATCTTCCGTGTTTCCTGCACCAATTGGAGTTATTCCAGCATCCTTAAGGTAACTAACAGTATCCTGCATTCCTTCAATGCCATAATCAAATGCATGATTATTGGCAAGGGAAGCTATAGTATTATTATTTGCCTTGGCTAATGGGACATATTCTGGAGAACATTTAAGAGGAACATCCCCTTTCACTGCATTTCCAGAATAAGTAGCAGCATTTTCAAAATTAATCAAAAGCAAATCCACATTTGAAGTTACATTGCTAACTCCACTGAAAGGACTTGAATCAAGACTTAAAACACCAGGCATATTACGGGCAAACATAACATCGCCCGTAACTGCAATTGAAACATTTTCTTTAGGTTCTAAAGGAGTATTTGATACTAACCCCTCTGAAAATATTGTAGCCACGATTCCCACAAAAATTAATATTATAAGTAATATTATGAGAATTTTATTAAATTTCATTATTCCTCTAGCACTTCAGCTTCCTCATCTTCACTGAACAGTTGATTTAACATCCATTCAGCATCATATTCCTTAATATCATCATATCCTTGACCTACACCTAAAAACATGATTGGTTTTTGGATTACATAACCGATTGAAAGTGAAGCACCACCTTTACTGTCTGCATCAGCTTTGGTTAAAATCACACCATCAATATCTATTGCTTCGTTGAATTTTTTAGCCTGTTCTGTTGCATCATTACCAGTAAGTGCATCTCCAACGAAAATAACCAAGTCAGGCTTAGATACTCTTTTAATCTTTTTCATTTCATCCATAAGATTAGTGTTGGTTTGCATTCTTCCAGCAGTATCAATTAAAACCAGTTCTTTTCCTTGTGCTTTTGCATGTTCAACAGCATCAAATGCAACAGCTGCAGGGTCAGAACCTTTTTGGTGTTTGATGATTTTAACACAAAAATTATCAGCATGGTTAGTAACTTGCTCAATAGCACATGCTCTGAATGTGTCTGATTCTGCAATTACTTGAGTGTAACCTTTTTTAAGATAATAATTAGCCAGTTTGCCTATTGTGGTTGTTTTACCAGTACCATTGATTCCAACAAACATAACAATTAAAGGTTCACCAGATGCTTTTTTCTCCTCAATCATTTCAGTCATTGATTTTCCAGGAATATCAATAATTTCAGAAACTGCATTTCTTAAAGCAAGGAATGTATATTCAGTAATGTCATTGCTTCTTTTGATTTTTTTACCTACAAGGTTTTCCTTTACACTTTCAACTACTTCTGTTGCAACTTCCATTGCAACATCTCCCTGCAAGAGTTCCATTTCAAGTTCGAATAAAATATCTTCTACATGTTTTTCCTGAATGGTCTTTTCACGAACAAAAGAGAATAATCCTCCTGAAGCTTCACCATCAGCGGAAATATGTTCTTTATCTTTATCTTTATTTCTGCTCCAAAAGTGAGACTTTTTCTCTTCAACTTCATCCTCTTCTTGTGAAACTTCCCCATCTTCATCTTCAATTTCCTCTTCATCCTCAGAATCGTCACTGGACCTGAATCTGCTTAAAAATCCTGATTTACTCTCTTTTTCAGAATCATCTTCCTCTTCGGATTCCTCGATTTCTTCATCATCTAACGACTCGTCATCATCTTTATTTCTGCTCCAAAAGTGAGACTTTTTCTCTTCAACCTCTTCTACTTCTTCTGGAGTTTCTTCATCTAAAGATTCTGGAAGTAAATTAGATTCATCTTCATCCTCTTGTTTTTTCTTACCAAATGAGAAAAATGAAAATTTGGTACCTTCCTCTTCCTGAAGGTTATCTTCTGCTTCAGCCTCTTCAATAAGCTCTTCTTCTAACTTTTCACTAGTTCGTGAGAATTTCTTTTTTAATGATTCAAACAAAATTAACCCAACCTTT
>CAZOYH010000019.1:0-17569 GCA_964583995.1 uncultured Methanobrevibacter sp. | reverse complement strand
AATTAGAATAAACTTGTTTTAATAAATTGTAACCCATAAAATATTAGACAGTGCCGAAATTGACTTTACTTTTTAAAAATAATAAAAATCCTTTTGTACTATCAAAAGGCAATTAAAATTAATATGAAATATTAAAAAAATAAGCACAAATAATGGAGTTTAATAGGGTCAAAAATTCAGACCCCTAAAAATAATCTTAGACTCCCCAATAGCATTAATTTAGGCAAAATAGCTAATTAAAACTTTGAAATTATAATAACTTCAACATCCAAAACCATCCTTAACTCCAGATTAATCATTTTCCAAACCAGTCGGATTTTTAATGTATTCACTTGAATCATAAACAGTATAACTTCTCACAATTCAGATGAAGTGAGTATCTGTCAATATCAAAATCAGTTTGTTTATCCTTAAGTGATTTAGTTTCAGTGCCAATGTTTTTCACCGTTTATTAAAAAATCCCTGCTGGATGCAAGCATGAGATTAGTCCACTTTCAGCTCGTCATCACTGAAATAATGCATGAAGCAAATCCCAAACCTCACATTCATCTTCAATTTCAATCGTTTGTCTGTCATTGTGCCGGATTCTAAGTTGTCTGACTACTATGTAGAAATTGTTTAAAATCTTTTCAATTGTTAAATGAGTTGTTTTGAATAGGTGTTTCTTTCAAAAAAACTACCACAACTAAAGTTATATCTTGCCTCATTACTTCACATGCTCTTTGAATAATTATTAAACATGTTTATTTTAAATTAATAACTAGTAATTTTTATGGAAAAAATTAGAGAATATATTTATCCAGATGTGAATAGAATCAAATCTATTGTTTCTCAAATATAAAAATAATATTATTGCTTTAACTTCGTAAAATTGCTTTCATCTTGAAGTTTTAATTAAAATATATGTGTTGAAGTACATATTAATTATTTAAGAGAATTTAAATAAAGTTTATATATCTTATTCATCATATTATAATTCATACAATGGATTTTTAAGGAGATAAACAAATGCAAAATAAATTATTACTTGAAATTGAAAATCTAGGACCAATAAATAAAGCCGATTTGGATATTAAAAAGATTAATGTTATTGTTGGTAAAAATAGCACTGGTAAATCTACTTCAAGTAAGTTTTTATTTTGTCTTTTAACTGCTCTTTCAAAGGAGGGAATATATTTGGCTAATATGGATATTAAAAATAGACTTAATCAAATATATTACTTATTAAACTTCAATTTTTTTGAAGAAGAATCCTTTGAAAGCAAAGATTTAAATCCAATCGAAGAACTATTAAATAAACCTTCTTCTAATGAATTATTTGATGAAATTTGCCATAAATTATATGAATTATCTAAAAAAATTAAATCACCCACATGGAAGAAAACATATATTAAACGTTTAAAAAGAATTCAAGAATTAATTAAAATTAATAAAAATAGAGATTCACAATATGTCAATATATTTAATTCACTTTTGAATTCTGAATATGCATATTCTTTAATAAAAGATGCTCATGTAACTTTTAAAGGAGATGTAAATGGACATCAAATTATTCAAGAAATATTTATTAAAGAACATTCTAGACGTGGAAAAATAGACAAAGAGTTTTATAATTATCTTAATTTTGATAATATTGTCTATTTAGATTCATTATCTATTCTTGAGTTTAATAATGAAAGAACTATCCAAAATCTTGAAGAAGGTAGTAATTTTATAAATGATAGATATCCATATCATATTCAACAACTTGATAGAAAACTCAAAAATACAAATAATAAAGGTATATACGATGGAGATTTTTATAAAGAATTAGATGTTTTTAAAAGAAAAATGGATGATTTAATTGGTGGTAATTTCAAATATGATGAAGATAATAAAAGATTTTTACTTGAAGTAGATGGAGAAGATTGTCCTATGCAAAATACTTCTTCTGGATTAAAACAATTAGGTGTTATTCAACTGTTACTAGAAAATCGAGAACTGACTGAAAATAGTTTTTTAATATTGGATGAGCCTGAAGTTCACTTGCATCCTGGTTTTCAAGTACAACTGGCGAAAATTTTAGTTTTATTAGCTAAAGATTTAAATATTACAATATATATCAATACTCACAGCCCATTTTTTGCAGAAGCCATGGAAGCTTATTCAAGATACTATGATTTAGTAGATTATACTAATTTCTATTTGACTGAAAAAGTTGATGGTATCGATAAATATGATTATAATTTACTTGACAATGATGAAATCATTGAAGTCTATGACAATTTAGGTGATCCATTTGATATAATCCATAAAGTTAAAGTTCAAGCGGATTTAAGAGATGATTTGAGGGATTAGTATGGCGTTTACTAATACGGATTTTGTTGATTTGTTGAATTTCTATAAAAATCAGGAAAATTTTCCGGCTAATGCACGCAAATCTTTTGATACATTTAGTGAAGTATCTAAATCAGATGATGATGAAGATGAGTTTAAAGATCCATTAATCATTGATGATAGTTGTATTTTTGATTTAGACAATATGTGCTATAATAGTCATTTAAAAGAAAATGGCAGAGTTAAAAGTAACCGTCCATCATCTGTTGATGCTTTGCATTTTATAAATGGTAGAATTTATTTAATAGAATTTAAAGGAACCTATATGGACACTTTAGATTTGAATGACATCATGAACAAATGCATTGAAAAAATTGATGATGAAGATTTAGTTGATGCTATTGAGAGTATTAAAACTAGATATGATGATGAAATCCTATGTCACTTGAAAATTAAACCTTCAGATTCATTGTTTTTAACATTGCCTCATATTTGTGAGTATTATTGTAAAAAAATAGGTAAGGATTATAATAAAGAAGAATTCATTTCATGGTTATTAAGTATTCCAAAAAGATTGTATGTTGTGTTTTTGAATGATGTTCATGACAGTGAGCCTAATGAAAGTAAAAGTTATAAATATTTAAGAATGGATAAGAAACTTGAAAAGAGATATGCTCCCTTTAAAGAATTAGCAAATATGGAAAATTCAATTGTCACTCAAGATACATTTAAAGAAAGTTTTATGGAAAAGTTTTTTAATTATTAGTTAATTAGAAACTTTTAGCATGAATGTTTCGATTCATTTGTTATAAACATTTGTTCATGAAAAACTCCATCATTTCTGTTGTTTTCAATCATTAAAATAATCTCAGACTCCAAAATAGCATTAATTTAGGCAAAACATCTAATAAAAACTTTGAAATTATAATAACTTCAACATCCAAACCACCTAACTCCAGATAAATCATTTTCCAAACCAGTCAGATTTTTAATGTATTCACTTGAATCATAAACAAAACAGTATAACTTCTCACAATTCTGATGAAGTGAATATCTGTCAATATCACTAATCAGTTCATCACCGATTTGTTTATCCTTAAGTGAATTTCGGGCCATTTAGTTTCAATGACAATGTTTTCACCGTTTATTAAAAAATCCATTCTGCTAGATGCAAGCATAAGATTAGTCCACTTTCAGCTCGTCATCACTGAAATGAATCAATACAAGCATCAAATCCGGAACATCATATTCATCTTTAATTTCAATTGTTTATCTGCCCTCGTGCTGGATTCTAAGTTGTACAACCTTTACCGATTAATTCAATAATCTTATAATGGTTTTTAAAAAGTTAGAATTTTAATTATCATTTAATAGTCACTTCAAATATATCTAATACTCATAAACTTCACAGCACTGAAAGCAAACATATTAATGGAAAAACATCATAACAAAGCATATTCTTGTTGAATTTAATAAAATAAATTACACAATCAAATCAATATTGTTTTAACTGCATTGAAAGTATTTATATCTTAAAAAACATATTAATAATTAATTAAAAAAGGAGTTTGATTAAATGATTAGTGATTTTAATTTTAAATTAAATAATGTAGGACTTATTAATAATGCAGATATAAATTTAAGTAAAATTAATGTTATTGGCGGAGATAATTCTACAGGAAAATCAACATCTAGTAAAGTCTTATACTCCTTTTTAAGATCCAACTCCAAAACAAGAAAAGAACTTACTAAAAATACATTAATTAATAATGTTTTGGAGTTAATAAATGATATAAATCATTTTTATAGATTTTCCAATAATGATTCTGAAGATAGGCTTCCTGTTAAAAATGACTTCAGAACAATTTATAATGAGATTCGTAAGAAACAATTTGAACAAGAAGAGATTGATATCATTAATTATTATAGAAAAGTCCTAGACATTTTTAATAATCATCAATTACAATACACCAGCACTAATCTATTTGATAATACTATTTCAGATATTAATCGATTGATTAGTATTTATGAAGAAGAAGGTGAAGATCTTTTTAATTCAATCATGAATCATATTATTCGAAGTGAATTTGGTAAAACTGTCCTTAAAAATAATGAAGTTAGCTTTTCCGGTAAATTTAATGATATTCCTTTTAAATTTATTGGCCATCTTATGAATTCTGGTATTAAAGCAGAAGGTGGACTGATTGTTGAAGATGTTTTCTACATTGAATCATTGTCCAATTTTGATTTATTTAGTAGAAGTGGTTCACAAAACACAGAACATATTAGACATATTTTTGACTGTATAAAATCTGATTATAGTAACGAATGGGCGGATGAAATTAAAAATGAAGAAATTATTAAAATTGAAGAAAAGTTATTTGAAATAACTGAGGGAATTTTTGTATACGATGAAGGAAATATAATTTATAATGATGAATTTTTAATGAAAAATACTGCTTCTGGAATAAAACAAATTGGTTTAATCCAAATGTTATTAAATAACAGACAATTAAAAGAGAATTCATTTTTAATAATTGATGAACCTGAAGTTAATCTTCATCCAAAATGGCAAATTAAATTTGCAGAAATATTAGTGCTACTTGCACATGACTTAAATATTACCATTTATATTAACACACACAGTCCATTATTCATTGAAGCTATAAGAACATATTCCGAACAGCAGGATTTGCTTGATGAAACTAATTTCTATTTAACAAATGAATCAAAAGAAGTTAAAAATAAATTTGACATCGAATACATCCCTACAAAAGATTTAAACATAATTTACAATACTTTAGGCAAACCTTATGAAATCCTTAGTGAAATTAGTATTGAAAATCAATTCAAATAGGAGTTGATTATATGATTAATGAAGATATTTTAAAATTCGCTGAATTTCTGGATTATTATAAACAAAAATATGCAAAACCCAGTTGTGACATTTCATTACCTCATCAAAAAAACAATCAAACTGGAAAGCCATTAGTTTCTTCAAATTACATCATGCTTGATTTTGATGCAATGTGCAGAGATGCTAATTTTTATCCTAAAGGAAGCAACTTTAATCGTCCCGCCACAACAGATGCAATTTATTATAGAATTCCTCATAAAAATAATATTGAGCTTTCTTTGGTTGAATTTAAAACATTTAATTTTACTTGGGAACACAAACTATATTATAATTCAGCAGTTAAAAAGGTTAGAAATAGATTAAAAAACTGTGGACATACTAGTGACTCTCAAAAAGGAATTAATATGCTTGAAAATATTAAAGATAAACTAGGAAACGCTATTGAATTTTCATTGAAATTAAAACCTTATGATTCCTTGTTTGTTGTTCTTCCTAAACTTTACGAAGAGTATTGTGACGAAAAAAGTATTCCTGAAATTGAAAGGATAAACATTTACGATTTATTTAAAAGTGATTTATGCACCATTAAATTATTTATTGTAGGTAAACGACATGGAAACGATCTAACAAAAGCATACAATACCAAATTAGGGAGTTCTCTTGAAAAACAATTTAAAAGATTAGATTTTGTTAATGTGCTCACTTACCATCCGCAAAGATTATGCTTTGAAAATGAATTTGATTTGTATACAAATCAATTAAAACTGCATGAAACAGATAATTTGAAATCTTTGAATTATAAGGGGATTTAAATTTCCATTGCTGATTATTGAAAAATAATTATCAAATATTTTCCTGCTCGCCATCTCAAAAATATAGAAATACTAAAAAATACAGTTGATTAAAACCACAGTTACAACAATAAAATAGCATTTAATTATTTGTATTATCAAGCATCACAACAGTTAGTGCACAGAATAGTGAAGATGAATTAAATAATGTGGATGTCAGATGCAAGTTACAACAACCAACTCACAATTTCCAAAATAATTCTTGTAAAAACCACCCAACGTATCTTTTCTATCCAAAGATACGTTTATTTAATGACTATTACTTCACAAATGCTCTTACAAAAATGGATATAATACTAATTTACATATATAAAACCAATCACATAATTTTTAAATTAAACCAAGGAGGAAATGTATGCCAGAATTCAAACTTATTGAAAAGTTATTATACAAAAGTGAACAGAACGACATAGAAGCTGAATTTTTAATAGGAAACGAAACCTTATGGGCAAGTCAAAAAGTTGTAGCAGAGATTTTTGGAACTAGTTCTCAAAATATATCAAAGCATTTCATTAAAATAATTGAAGATGAAGAGTTAGAAGAAAACGAAGTATCCATATCCTCTAAAAAATTGTTTGAAAACCAAAATGAGTTTATCAACTCTGAGTTGATAAACTCTAAAAAAGGAGGAAGACCCCAAAAATGGTATAATCTTGATGCAATCATATCAATAGGATATAGAATCAACAGTAAAGAAGCAACCCAGTTTCGCCGTTGGGCCAATAAAATTTTAAAGGAATATATGGTGAAAGGATTTGTCGTAGATAAAGAACTTCTGAAAAAAGGAGGAAGATTTACAGAAGACTATTTCGATGAATTATTAGAAACAATTCGTGAGATAAGGGCTTCAGAGAGAAGATTCAATCAGAAAATCACAGATATTTATGCAACAAGCTTTGATTATGACAAAAATGCAGATATCACAAAAGAATTCTTTGCTACAGTGCAAAACAAACTGATATATGCAATAAGCAACCATACTGCTGCCGAAATCATAGAAACACGAAGCAATATTGAAAAAACCCATATGGGATTGACAACTTGGAAAAAAGCACCAAATGGAAAAATACTCCAAAGTGATGTAGTCATATCAAAGAATTATCTAAATCAGAATGAATTATCTAGATTAAACCGTCTAGTGGAAGGATTTTTAAATTTAGCTGAATCACGTGCAGAAGATAAAATCCTAATGGGCATGAAAGATTGGAAGGAACTACTGGATGATTACCTTAAACTTCGAAGACTGCCAATTCTTGTTGGTAAAGGTAAAATCTCTGCCAAAGAAGCAAGAGAACATGTTCTTGAAAAATATGAAAAATTCCGAGTTTTACAAGATAAGAACTTTATTTCTGACTTTGATCAAATGATTTTAGATATCAAACGACTAGAAGGAAAATAAATAATACATATTCCACAGATAAAATGAATCTTTTAATTAGAAACATTCAACAAAACCACCAACCCCCAATGTAAAAACCACATTACGCATATTTCAAATGAAAAGATACATTTTCATTTCCCATAAAAATTGCTCTGACTTCGTAAAATTGCTTTGAGTTTGTAATATTGTCATGATTTGAAATTTATTAGTTCTCAAATGCGCTCTAGTAAAGTATATATTGTTTAAAAGACAATATATTCATAATTATTTGAAACGAATAATTTAAACTCGAAGATTTCTTTGGCATGATAAAAATGTAAAAATTGTATATTAAGTAATAATTACCCATTACAAGTGACTGCAATTTTCCAAAAAAAGATTTGATGAAAGCATTCATCCCAAAACCAATTAAAAACAAACCCCATATATTCTATCCAAAAAATATGAGAATATTAAAATACAATTGATTAAAGTATAATCATACCAAGAAATTGGAACTTAATTAATTGTATTTTCAAGAATTGCAATTGTTAGCAGCAATAGTTAAATTAAATTAACTAATATCAACAATATACTTTGTAAAAAATTAAATGAAATTAATAGCTATAATTTTACCAATAACGGATTCTGTTTGGTTGTTTAACCATGTTTATTTCCAAGACAGTATAAATCAGTTTATAGAGTTTCTACAAAATTGATTTTAAATGAAAGGTAAGTATATATATTTTTTATAATATAATCATAATAACCAAAAATTAGGAGATTAATATGAATAGAAAAAACACATTAGAAATTGAAAATTTTGGACCACTCAAAAAAGCTAAAATTGAAGTTGCACCATTGACTGTATTTGTTGGTCCAAATAATTCTGGTAAAACATATGCTTCTCTTGCTATTCATTCTTTTAAAAATCTTTTAAGTAAAATAAACACAATAAACACAGATTTACAAAAAGACATATCCTTTTTAGCTAGTGAATCATTGTTAAAAAATATTCCTGAAGAAGAATTTGAACCATTTAATATTAAATTTACCGATTATGTTAATTCAAAACCAACAATGAATTCAGAACCTCTTCGTGTACCTATTAATGAATTCAGCCCTATTTATAAATATGGTATTGGATTAGTTTATGCATCTTTAGTTGAAAAAAATATGCAAGAATTATTTGAAACAGATTTAAATAAATTAATCAGATTTAATCAAAACTCATTTAAATTATCCTATAATAATGTCACATTAACATATGACAAATCCCTTAATTTAAAAAATTTACCTAAAGATTTTAAAATTGAATTAGGTACTTTTGAAGAAAAATTTTTCGGTTGTGAAGTAAATCAAGACGAAATATCTATCAATATCAATTATATGCTTTTAAAGAATATGTTTGATGAAAATTTAAAGGTTGAAGATGTTTTTTTATTATTCTATTCCCAGCTATCTAGAGCTGTATTTAATGTTTATTTTAATGAACAATCCCATTATATTCCAGTAGGTAAAACCGAAATTAGTAAAAATCTATCATTAACCTTATCTAAAAATTTAGATGATGAATTTACTTTCTCAAATACTCAAAAAAGATTTGCCCAAAAATTATTAGAAATTAATAAATATCGAAAAAAAGGATTTTTCTATGATTTAGCATGTGAATTTGAGCATGAATTATTTGGAGGGGAAATTTTTATTAAAGATGATGATTCTCCTTTAAAAGATATTTATTATAAACGCGATGATGGATTAGAAATCCCTTTATCTCAAGCATCATCATCCATTAGTGAAATGACACCATTAATATTATATTTAAAGTATATTTTAAAAGAAAATGATTCTTTAATAATTGAAGAACCTGAAGCTCATCTACATCCAAAAAATCAAAGGGCATTAGCTAAATATTTTGTTTTGGCTATCAATAGGGGTTTAAATATCATAATGACAACTCATAGTGATTATATTATTGAACAATTAAATAATTATATTAGATTAGGAAATGTTAAAGAGGAATTCTATGAAAATCATGACTATGCTAAAAATCAAATAATGGATTTCAATAAAATAAAATTATATCATTTTAAACAAAGTGACGATTATACATTTTCACCCACTGAAGTTCCAATTAACTTCACAGGATTTTATGATCAAAACTTTAATGAAGTAATTGATGATTTATGCGATGAGAGCGACAACATTATTGATTATAAATTAAGGTGATTGTATGGAAGACACCATTAGAAATCATTATAATTCTGATTCACGTTTTAATGGAGTTAATGTATTTCGAAGTGAATGTGAAGAAGGGTGTAAATTAAATGGTGATTTAAGCAATTATCTCATATTAAATGGTGATAAAATCAAAACAGCAATGAAATTGCAGGGCGTTAGTTCTGCAGATTGCATACTTATTGATAAAAATGATATTGATGGAAAATATAAAATAATCATATGTGAATTATCTACCAACAAATCCCGTAAAAAAGTTCGAAACCAACTTTCTGACTCTGGAGAACACATCGTGAATGTTTTTAAAGAAGAAGATTTGAAAATTAAAGATATTTGTTGTTTATTTTTAGGACAGTATTCTGATAAAACAAATATTAGAAAGTCAAATATTGTTAATATTCCAAATTTTGATAGGAATGATGTTGAAATTATTAATAAAGGATGCAAAGATTTTGATATTGGTGATTTAAATTTTTAAGGAGCATTAATATAACATATACCCTCCTGTGTTGATTAACTATCACTATCCAAATATACCAAAATACAAAAAATACAATTAGTTGCCACCCAACGTATCTTTTCTATGCAAAAAATCCGTCCATTGATTCATTAAATCATCAAATACATGACTGTTCCATATACGGCATTTAACCATTTGATAATCTAAGTTTTAGAAAAATTAAAATTTTAGTTATACGTAAAACTTTTCAAAAATGGCCAAATCTCAAACATTATATAACACAAATTATAAAGATTATATGGGTTAACCCAAAGGAGTTAAAAATATGAGATGTGTTGGTACTGTAGTACGTGGTATAAGAACACCCATTATTAAGGAAAATGATGATTTGGCAACTATTGTTGTTGACTCATTAATGGCTGCAAAAGAAAGTGAAGGATTCGAATTCAAGGACAAGGACATCGTTGCAATTACAGAAGCTGTTGTTGGAATTTCTGAGGGAAATTACGTAACTGTTGACGATGTGGCTGAAGACGTTCAAAACAAATTCCCATCTAAGGAAATTGGAGTTGTAAATCCAATTTTAAGTAGAAACAGATTTTCAATTATCCTAAAAGGTATTGCAAGAGGAATGGACAAGATTACCTTATTAACATCATTCCCTGCTGATGAAGTTGGAAACGGCATTTTAGATGAAGATACCTTAGAAAAAAGTGAATTCAATCTTGGAAGCGTCATTTCAGAAGACGAATACAAGAAAACTTTCGGCTCATGGCTGCATCCGTTTACCGGAATTAACATGATTGAATTTTACAGGGAATTAATCGAAAGTGAAGACTGTGAAGTTGAATTCGTGCTTTCAAACGATATAAAAACAATTCTTGATTACAGCAAAGACGTTTTGACCTGTGATATCCACACAAGAGAAAAATCCACAAAATTGCTTAAAAGTTTAGGGGCAAACGTTTACGGCCTCCACCAGGTTTTAACCGAACCTGTAAACAGTTCAGGTTGCAATCCGGACTACGGACTTTTAGGCTCAAACAAGGCAACTGAAGAAAGGTTAAAACTCTTCCCGAAAACAGGTGACAAGTTAGTCAAAGAAGTTCAAAAAAGACTAATTGAAAAAACCGGAAAACAGATTGAAGTTATGGTTTACGGTGACGGTGCATTTAAAGATCCTGTTGGAAAAATCTGGGAATTGGCTGATCCTGTTGTATCACCAGCACATACCGATGGACTTATTGGATATCCAAACGAAATCAAATTAAAATACGTTTCAGACAACAAATTCGCTGATTTAAAAGGCGACGAGCTAAAAGAAGCAATCAAAGAAGAAATCAAAACAAAAGATGAAAACTTAACTGGTCAGATGATTACAGAAGGAACCACTCCAAGAGTACTCACTGATTTAATCGGTTCTCTTTGTGATTTGACAAGCGGTTCCGGAGATAAGGGAACACCAGTCATTTTCATCCAAGGATATTTCGACAATTTAGCATGCGACTAAATTTCGAAAACCTTTTTTTACTTTTTTTAAATCTAAACCTATTTAACCACCGCCACCACTGTAATACTATGTCAGATAATAATGAATGGGGCAGCAACCTTTCATTTATACTTGCGATGATTGGTTCTGCAGTAGGTCTCGGTAACATTTGGAGATATCCTTATGTTTTATATTCTAACGGTGGTGGAGCTTTTTACATACCCTATCTGGTTGCCATTTTGATTATGGGAATTCCGTTTTTGATTTTGGAGTACGGTGTGGGTTATAATTTCAAATCCTCTTTTGCAAAGGCAATAACGAAGATAAACTCAAAATACGAATATCTCGGATGGTTTTTGCCTGTTGCAGTATTCATGATTATGATATACTACTCAGCGATTTTAGGATGGGACGGAATCTATATAATCTTAAGTTTCTTTAAGGGTTGGGGAGCAGATCCAAACACTTTCTTTGCAACAACTCTTCTGCAGTCTTCAGAAACAATTTCCGGAATCACCATATTCATTCCGCTGATTGCAATAGCTATGCTTTTAGGATGGGTTTTAATATGGTTCATTTCACACAAAGACCTTGAAAAGGGACTAGGTAAAGTTTCAAAACTCCTTGTACCTCTTCTATTCATTATTATGATATTCATTGTGGCATTTTCACTTACACTTCCAGGCGCATCAATCGGACTTGCCGAGCTTTTCAACCCTGACTGGTCACTATTGGGTAATTTCAACATTTGGATGGCTGCATTCGGCCAAATCATCTTCTCACTGAGTTTAGGTATGTCAATAGCTTTCACCTATGCAAGCTATACCAAAAACGATGCGGATTTAATTACAAACACAATTTCAATTGCTCTTGCAAACTGTGCCTTTGAAAACTTCGCTGCACTAGGCGTTTTCTCAATTTTAGGTTACATGTCCCTACAATCAGCAACACCAGTAGCTGAACTTGTAACACAGGGAACAGGTCTTGTATTTATAGCCTATCCTACAGTATTTAATGTCTTAGGAACATGGGCGTATGTAATTGGCCCTGCATTTTTCCTGACAGTTTATCTTGCAGGCTTGACAAGTATATTATCAACAGTTGAACCTCTTTCATTTTCAATTCAAAACAAGTTCAATCTCACAAGATCAAAAACAATGACAATTCTCTGTGCAGTAGGTGCAATAGTTTCCATGATGTATGCAACTGCATTTGGAGGATACCTTTTGGGTGTTGTGGACACATTCATTAATCAAATCGCAATCCTACTTGCCATTGTAGGTGAATGTATTGTATTTGCATGGATATTTAAAGCTGAAAAACTAATTGACTTTTTAAACGAAAGAACCAAGTCAATTAAAATCGGCAAATGGTGGCTGGCAATTGTCAAATATATTCTTCCAATTGTAATTACAGTCGTCTGGATTGGTGGAATGATTGACATCATCAACAACGGCTCTTCCGAGCAGCTGATATTTACAGTCATTACCGCAGCAGTGCTATTAATTGCAACACTGATATTGACACTTGCTCCGGCTAAAAACAAGGACTGGACAAAAGCAGACGAAAGAGTTTAGGTGAAAAACTTATCTAAACTTTCTATTTTCATTTTTTCTAAACTTACAGTGAAAATACCATCATTATCTTCATAGATTCTCTGCCATTTGTAATCGGAAGAATCAGAACTGCTTACGTCTTCTGAGCAGTAAACTCCAACCATCAATCCCAAAACAGCAAGGAAAAATATTAAAAGTATTGTGGCATCTTTCATGTTCATATCATATAGTTAGATTTCAAGATATATAAATTAATAGAAAGTTATATTAAGGGCTTAACTCAAATAACAAATGAAAGATTTAATGAGGTGAAAATATGAAAGGCTTTATTATATTGATTTTAGGTATAATTGTGGCATTAATCGTCGTAGGTGGCGCTCTTGGATATAATTATATCAAAGAAAGTGATGTGGACACATCCACTGTTGAAAAAGTAATGGATAAAGTAAGTAATGTTGAATCTTCAAGTGACACACAAAACGATGAGGGGGATGATATTGTGAGTGAAGAAATCGTATTTAACGCACAAAATGGTGAAGGATACTACCGTGAAGTAACATATAAAGATGGAGGATTCCGTCAATACGATGTCGATACCGGCAAGCTAATCGGTTCCTCATACGACTCCGATCAAAAATACCTCCCAAGCATGGAATGATTAGATGATTTTAAAGGACATTTTAAATCATTTTGAAATTGATGTAAACCTGCCAGATTATCTTTTAGATGAATCCTTCAACAAGATTTTTATTGATGGAGATTTATCTAAAAAAGATAATCTCTACAAAATAACCATCAAAACACGTCAGGACGTTACCCACAACATGTTTATCAGACCAGATAATGAATTTCCAATCATAATAATGTCCGAGCTTCCGAACGGACGCTTAAACGGAATGAAATTCGGGCAGACAAAAAGTGATGTGGAATATATTAATGAAATGCCTGATTTTTAAAAAAAAATTATAAATATAACTTCAAAGTTACTATTTTTATGAACAGAAAAATAATAATTGCACTTATTGCAATTGTAGTAATAATAGGAATAGGTGCTTTTGTATTTTCAAATACTTCATCTGGTGACACTTTTAGTATTGATGCAAATGCACTTGAAGATAGAGGAGCTCTTGTTGTGGACTCCGAAAGCTTAGATGAAAGTAAAGGACTGTATCACACTGAAACTAGCGATGAAAATGCTGTTTTAGTTGAAAATGCAGGTATTTTAAAACTTGCAGACTCTTTAATCAATAAAACCGGTGATACACAAACCACAGGAGATGATGCTGACTTTTATGGTGTCAATTCCGCTGTTTTAGTAAACTCAGACGGTCAGGCTGAAATAACAAATGTTGAAATTGAAACAAATTCAAAAGGATCAAACGGTATTTTTGTAACCAACGGAGCATCCAGTGGGGATTCAACTCAGAGCTCAACTGAAGGAGGCCAACCTCCAGAAGCAACTGGTGGTGAAGGAGGACAAGCTCCGGACAGTCAGGGTTCAAGTGAATCCGCAACCGGTTCTGCTGAAGCAACAATTAAAAACGTGAAAATCACAACACATTCCGATAAATCAAGAGGTCTTGACGCAACTTATGCTGGTAAAATAACTGCTGAAAATGTTATTATCAACACCGACGGTCAAAGCTGTGCTGCACTTGCAACCGACCGTGGTGAAGGTGAAGTAACCGTTTCAAACTCAGAGATTAACACAGGAGTAAGCAAAGATAGTGGTAGAGGCTCACCTTTAATCTATTCAACCGGTGAAATCACATTAGAAAACTCAAAAGGAACAGCATATGTTTCACAAATAGCTTGTATTGAAGGTAAAAACTCAATTAGCTTAACCAACTGTGATTTAACAGGTTACGCAGAAGGAAACCGTCAGGACGGTTCTGAATATGTTGATTTGGGTGGAGTATTCATCTATCAAAGTATGAGTGGAGACGCTGACGTTGGAACTTCAACATTCAACGCAACAAATTCCAACTTAAAGATAGCTGAAGACTCATCAGTGTATTCTGAAGCTCCAATGTTCCATATTACAAATACTGCATGTGTAATCAACTTGGAAAACACTGCCCTTAGTTTTGGAAGTAACATATTCCTAGAAGCTTCCGGTCAAAACCAATGGGGAAACACAGGTTCCAACGGAGGAACTGTTGAGTTAAACACCAACAATGAAGACATTACAGGTAATGTTATTGTTGATTCAATCAGTAGCTTAACCTGGAACATGCAGAATACCAAATTCAGCGGTGCAATAAACTCAACCGGCACAGCAGACGTTACTATTGACAGCGGCTCAACCTGGACATTGACCGGTGACAGTAGCGTTTCATCCCTTGAAGTGAACGGTAATATCGAATATGGTGATTATACTTTAACCGTTAATGGTGTAAGTTACTCTGCTTCAAACCCCTATAAATAGGTGAGTTTAACTCACCTTTTATATTTACAAACTCATAAATAAGCAGTCATCCACATACTTTCCACCATAGTATTCTGTAAATGACTTAACATTTCTTGGAAGTGATCTTTTACGACCATTATTCACCATATCACTCCAGATTTTATCTAATTCTTTTCTTTTTTTTGATGCCAAATTCATAGGCTTTTGCAAGAATGAATGCTGTAGTTATCAATTTCAAGTCATAATCTTCTGCAAAACCTCTTACATCTACAAGATTATTGCTTGCGATTACACCACCATTTTTGCATGTTAATGCAATTACTGCTGCTTCACCACTACCCATGAACTTATATTTCTTTTTAATTTTAAGATAAGCGTTATGTTCACTAGAACCATCTTTCATCGTTTTAATTTCAACGAAATCCATTTTAATTAATTTTTTAAAATTTTTCTTAACTTCAAAAGGAGCATTCTTATTTAGGATTTCATCGGCAACTATTGAAGAAACAATAACTTTTGAGAATAATTTTTGCAAAATTTCATTGACCTATCGCTAAAAGCAAGAAAGACAATCTGAATCATAGAAAACATTTTCCTCATACAATATCCTCATCCTCCTCTAGTGTATTATACACTAGATCTTGTCTAAATACATCCATTAGAATTTCATCAAATTTACCTCCAGTAATAATGTTTTCATTGTAAAGTTCACTAGCTAAAGGAATAATCTTACCTAAAGCATAATATTTTCTGGTAGGTTCATATAATTCTAAATCATAACCTAATTGCCATGCATGTCTTTTAACATGTTTTTTTAAGTCTTTAAACTCATCAAATGTTATTAATTTTTCACGTCTGAGTTTACACAACATTGCAGTATGACTTATTTGAAAATATTGCTCACATTTTATTACATCATCTAATTGCCATTTTTCAATGTTATTCCTACTAGCAAATTCATTTAAAGCAATAGATGGAATCAAAAGAGAAGATGCAAATTGATTGGCCAAAATTTCGCTTTTAACATTGGAATTGAAATTACATACAAATGAAGTTTTTTCATCTTCATAGACCAAATGATATAATTCATGTGCAATTGTGAAATTTTGTCTTCCTTTTGAGTGTTTTGAGTTGATACAAATGATATTATCATTATCTGTCTTTGCACAGCATCCACTTAATTCATCAAGCATTGGAAACCAAAGTATTGTTAAATTTTCAATGTTTTCCATAGCACCGGACAATATGTTTAATGGAGATATATTATCAATTCCCCATAATCGTCTAAGGGCTTCTGATTTGAGAATAATTTCTGCACTAACCATTATTTTTCTCCTTAAGTTCTCTTAAAACATTTAAATGACCTATAACCTGATTTAATTTTGCAATTACAAATAAATCAACTGTCTCATCCGCTCTAAATGCTAATTTTGGGAAATCATACTCATCAATTTCACCTAAAAGATATTCAGGTGTGCAATTGTATAACAGACATATTTTATCAAACATCACATCATTTAAGTTTCTTTTGCCTTTTTCGATTTTAGATAAATAACTTTGGTCTATCTCCAAATATTCGGCAACTTGTTTCTGACTATAATTGTTTTCATTCCTCAGCTGCTTTAATCGACTACCAACAACATTCATAACTCTTTTCCTCCAGAATTAAATCAATGCATTATAATATGTCCTAAATAATATATAAAATTTTTCAAAATATATGACAAAATTGAAATTTAGATAAAATATTTAGATAATTAAATAGTGCAATAATAATAAAAAATTATATTGATTCAGAATTATTAATATTTTTATATAAATTTATATATAATAATCTTAAACATATAATAAAATCTAAACAACTGTTTATTAATAATATTACCATCATATATACTTAAATTTATTAATTAAAAAATAAAAAATTAAAATAAAAAATTTTAAAAAGAAATTAATAATTTTTAATAATTTGACAAATATTTCCTCTAAATAATATTATACTCTTTTCCAGCTAAAAAGACATTAATTACTATAT
>CAZOYH010000018.1:0-17851 GCA_964583995.1 uncultured Methanobrevibacter sp. | reverse complement strand
GAATTGAAGATTACGTAGACAAATACGTTATTTGTCACGAATGTAACAGACCAGATACAAGAATTATTAGAGAAGGTAGAATATTCTTACTTAAATGTGCTGCATGCGGTGCAACAGCACCTTTAAAATCATTATAATTTTACCTCTTTTTACTTATTTTTTGATACAATGTTTTGTCCAGAGTGTGGAAGTACCGATAAGGAAATGGTTGGAGACATCTGCATAGACTGTTTTTTAAAAGATTTTCAGATGATTGAAATTCCAAAAAGAATAGAAGTCCAAATCTGCAGCCACTGCAATGCCAAACTTGAAGAGGGAAAATGGTCAGAAGAAAACATTCCTGAAGAGGAAATCATCTACAGGGCACTCGAGAGAAACATTCAGATTGCTGATGAAGTGGAAAATGAAATAATAAACCTTGAAATCGATCAGATGAGAGGTACAATAGCTAACTGTTTTGTTGAAGTTGTTGGAGAGGTTCATGGAACCCAAATTGAAGAAACCCACGACAGCGAAGTGAAAATCCTAAAGACCGTTTGTCCAACTTGTAGCAAACTGCAGGCAGGATATTATGAGGCAGTAATTCAACTAAGAGCAGATAAAAGAGAAATAAAAAGCGAAGAATACTCAAAAGCTGATGAAGTTGTTGAGAGAACCTTAATAAAACAGAGCAAAAGCGACAAACTGGCATATTGTCCCCAAATAGCTAAACTAAAAGAGGGATATGATTACTACATCGGTTCTTTAAAATCAGCAAGAAAAGTGGTTGAAGCACTAAAAGAAGAGTTTGGCGGAGTCATAAAAGAATCTCCAAGACTCATCAGCGAAGACAAATCCACCGGAAAAGGACTTTACAGAATCTGGATTTCCATAAGGATTCCTGAATTTGAAGCGGATGATTTTGTAAAATATGAAGGTAAGATAATACAGATAAAAGGTATTGATAAAAATAGAGTTGTTGGAGAAGAGATTTCAACAAACAAAAAGCAGAATATCCCCATGAAAAGTATTGAAGATATTGAACTTGTTAAGAAAGCCTCAGAAATCGAAACAACTACAATAATATCTAAATCTCCAAAAATAATTCAAATCCTAGATCCAAGTGATTATTCTGCTGTGGATTTGGAAATGAAAGACAAATTCAAAGATTATAACATCGGAGACGAAATCAAACTTATAAAAATTGATGATTACATTTACTTATTGAACTAAACGTGATAAAATGAACATTGAAGAAAAAATTCAATTAATCGAGAATGGAACCTTAGAAGTTATAGATACTGAAGAATTAAAAGAAGTTCTTGAAAAAGACCAACCTATAGCTTATACTGGTTATGAACCTTCTGGAAAAATCCATTTAGGACATGCCGTAACCGTTCAAAAATTAAAACAATTACAAAGCATAGGTTTTAAAATTAAAATCCTTTTAGCAGACTATCATGCATTTCTAAATGGAAAAGGAACTATCAAAGAAATAGCTGAAACTGCAGAATATAACAAAAAATGTTTCCAGGCTTTAGGTCTTGATGAAACCACAGAATATGTTTTAGGTTCATCATTTCAGCTCGACCCCGAATATACCGATAAAGTTTATCAATTAGCTACAATGACCACTTTAAAAAGGGCAAGAAGAAGTATGGATCAGGTAAGTCGTGCAGACGACAATCCAAAAGTGGCAAGCGTGATTTATCCGATAATGCAAACTGTAGATATGGCTGCACTTGAAGTGGATGTGGCTCTTGGGGGAATGGAACAGAGAAAAATTCAAATGTTAGCACGTGAAAACTTAGAAAAAATCGGTGAAAATGTTCCTGTCTGTATCCACACCCCGTTACTACATGGTCTTGACGGTGATGCTAAAATGTCATCAAGTAAAGGAAACTACATCGCAGTAGATGATTCCGTTGAAGAGATTACTAAAAAAATCAAAAAGAGTTTCTGTCCACAAGGAGAAGTTGAAGGCAACCCTATGATTGAAATAGCTGAAACCTTTGTTTTCCCAAATCAAGATACTTTACTTATCAAAAGACCTGAAAAATTCGGTGGTGACATCGAATTGACACACGATGAGTTAATTAAAGACTTCAGTGAAGGTAATTTGCATCCTATGGATTTGAAAAATGGAATTAAAGATTTCTTAATCGAATTCTTTGCTCCAGTAAGGGAATATATGGAGGAACATTAAATGGCGGAAGAAAAAGAATTATTTGAAATGGGAGTTCCAAATGGTGTTGGCGAAGCAATGCTTGCCCACGCATACGAAAAATTCGATATCGAATTACAACAAACTGAATGGGGTCCTAAAATTCTCGGAGAATATGATGAACTTGTAAAAGTAAGGGAGTTTTTGGAAAATGCCATTCGTGACAGATTAAAAGAACTTGAAGGAGAATAATTATTCTCCATTAACTTATTTTTACATATTAAAAATTTTAACAAAAATCAACACTAATATTTTCTAATATTCAATTTTTTAATTTCAACACAATTATATGGAAGTTCATTTTTAATTAAACCAATTATGTCTTTTTCTGTAACTTTCTTTTCATATTCTAATTCTGTTTTTTCTTTTGTGTTTTTTAATGAAATTGTATCACCTTCCGCAGGATATTCTATTTTCTAAAAACAAGGAAAACATAACCTATTAAAAAAAGCCATAAGATACAACCATCTTCTTTGACATGAAAAATCTATAGCATTCTAATAATTATCTAATACAATCCGGACAAATACCTAAATAAGGAGCAACTGCTTTTTTAATATCTGAAGAAACCTTATTTACACCATTATTGGCATCAATAATCTGATGTTCATAATTTTCAACCAAATTCAAGTAATTTTCCCTTACTTTAATTAGAAATTCTTCATTTTCAAAGGTATCCTCTCCAGATGTCCTTGAAACAGATGTTTTAACATCCAAATCAAGTAAAATTAGTAAATCAGGTTTTTTATCATATTTATTTAAAACTCCAATCCAATCGGCAGGTTCCTGATAAGCCAAAGAAGAAATAAATGATCTATCAGAAATTATTATTTTGGATTCATCCTCTAATTTATCCATTATCAACATCCTATCCGCTGCAAAAAGAAGACCCAATGTTTTTTGAACCCTGTCAGTTTGTGCATCAGGACGTTGTAGGATTTTACGTATTAGTTTTCCGACTTCAGAATCAGTTGGTTCAACCAATGTTTCTACCTTAAATCCATTAGCCTCCAACCATTCCTTTAACATTTGGATTTGTGTGGATTTTCCAGCACCATCAATTCCTTCAAATACTATATACATAAAATAGAATATGTTTGAAATTTAATATATAATTAATTATAAAAATATAAATGAATAATTAATCAAGGTGTATTAAAAAAATGGTTTTAGAAGAATTATTGGCTCCTGCCGGATCTTATGACGTTTTAGTTATCGCAGTTAACGCTGGTGCTGATGCAGTTTATATTGCCGGACAGAACTATGGTGCAAGAGCGTATGCTAAAAACTTCACCATGGAAGAGCTTGAAAAGGCAGTTGAATATGCTCATCTAAATGGTGCCAAAGTCCATGTTACCGTCAACACATTAGTCAATAACTTTGAGATTGTTGATGTGCTACAATACTTATTTAAATTATATCAAATTGGGGTGGACGCAGTCATAGTTCAGGATCTTGGATTAATCTGGCTTTTGAAAACTTTCATTCCAGAGTTGGAAGTTCATGCATCCACACAAATGGGTTTAAATAACTACCCTTCAATCAAATGGGCAAGCAAAAATAATATTAAGAGAGTGGTTCTGCCCCGTGAAGTTGACATTAACGAAATTAAAAGAACCCATGACAGACTTCAAAAGGACAATATCAATATGGACATTGAAGTATTCGGTCATGGAGCGCTATGCTATTGCGTTAGCGGAAAATGTTACATGTCTTCATACAACAGCGGAAGAAGTGGGAACCGTGGAGCCTGTGCACAACCATGCAGGCGCGAATATCGTCTAAAATACAGAGGCTATAACATAGGAAATGGTTATCTTCTATCAACACACGATCTGGCCACATACAATAACCTGCAGGCCATTTCAGATGCTGGAGTAAAATCTTTAAAACTTGAAGGAAGAATGAAATCCGGAGATTATATCGGAACCATCACAAACAGCTACAGAAACCTCATTGACGGTAATTCTGGAGATTACAAAAAAGATTTACACCTTGTTTTTAACAGACAATTCACCAACGGATATATCATGGGGGACAAACCTGGAGAAGTTATGGGAAGAGGCAGTTCCGGCCATGAAGGATTATACATTGGAGATATTGTCAACATTGAAGATACAAAAGTTACAATTGAAATCAAAAACAAGGAAATTCCGATTATTTTGGAGCCTGGAGACGGAATCGCTTTTAAATACAACGGTAAGATTAAAGGAATTTACTTAGAAAATATCATTAAACAGGATGAAAATGAAATTATCATTGACACTACACGTCTTGTTAAAGTTGGAACTGAAGTGTTCATTAGTTATTCCAAATCAACTCACGATTATTTAAAACAATTCGAAAAGGAGACCGTTAAAAACAATGTTGGAATCCGTTTATCACTAACTTGGGATGAAAATTTAAATCTCTTTACCAAAGTGGAATTCACTGTAGATGGCGAACTGATTAATTTTAGACACAAATGCTTAGGCAAGTTTGAAAAGGCAAAAAACAAACCTGTGACAGAAGAAACAATTGAACAGCAACTTAATAAAACTGGTGGAACTCCTTTTTATATTGAAAATATTCGTTTCAACAATATGGCTAAGGATATTTTCATTCCGATTCGTGAAATTAACCAGATTAGGCGTGAAATATTAGATACTGCAACAGAATTGCTAATGAACCATTATACTCCTGCTAAAAAATCAGTTAAAAAAGTAAGAAAGGATTTGACCAAATTCTTTGATGACTACAATAACATAAAACCGAAAAACAAACAGAAAACTCCAAAATTATCAATATTTGTTGATGATATATCTCAGATAAATTCTGTTTCCGGTTTTAACCTCAAAAGAATTTATTTTGATGGAAACTGCCATTATAATAACCCTGAAGATTACTTTGCAAACATTAAAGAAACATTAAAACAGGCAAGCTTAAGATCATCACCAACAGAGCTTGTTTGGGTTTTAAATTCGTTTTTATCTGAAGAAGATGCCATTAGATGCAATGGAATTGTTAAGGAACTTGAAGATGAAGGAATCATCATTTCCGTTATGGGAGACTTTCCGGGAATGGGTGAAATATTTGACTGTCCTATTTACGGAAATCATAATTTGAACGTTTGGAATAGCTTTTGTGTTCGCAACTTAAATGAAGCCGGATTCAAATCATTAATATTATCGTCTGAGCTTTCAGGCTCTGAAATTAAAGAACTAGTTAATAAAAATCACGACAGAAATATTGATTTGGAAATGATTGTTAACGGAAACCTTGAAGTCATTGTAAGTAAAGATGATTTCACAAATCTAAATGACGGTAAAGACTTCATCATCTCAAACGATGCGGACTATGCAACTCTGGAAGATAAGAAAAGAAAAAAATTCAAGTATAAAGTATTCTTTGACTATCAAAAACAAAGCCACATCATCAATAAGGACTGCTTATGTCTGATTGAAGAGATAAATGAAATCAAACAGCTTGGCCTTGATTCATTGATTCTGGATTGCAGATACTCCAATGACAAATATACCTCCCAAATATTGTCAATCTATAATGAAAGTCTTCAAAACAAAGATGATGAAGAGCTAAGCAAATACAAATACCAAATCATGGATTTCTCACAATCATACATTAACAAAGGAAACTACATTGAGGGAAGATTACATGAGAATTCCTGAATTGCTTGCGCCTGTCGGTTCAATGGATCATTTGAAAGTGGCAATTAACGCCGGTGCAAGTTCTGTTTATCTATCCGGAAAAAACTATGGTGCACGTAAGTTTGCTGATAACTTTACATTAGATGAAATAGATGAAGCAGTAAACATCGCACACATGCACAATGTTAAAGTTTACGTTACTGTCAATACACTGATTCGTGAAAGCGAACTTGAAAATGTCATGAATTACTTATCCAAGTTATATTCAATTGGTGTTGATGCAGTTTTGGTTCAGGATTTGGGTTTGATTGAATTAATCAATAAATACCTGCCGGATTTAAAGATTCACGCTTCAACACAGATGACCTGTGAAAACCAGCAAAAATTAAATTATCTGGAAAGTAAGGGAATTAAAAGAGTTGTTCTTCCCCGTGAGATGAGAAAGGAAGAAATCAAAAACCTTAAGACAAATATGGAACTTGAGATATTTACCCATGGCGCATTATGCTATTCCTATTCCGGACAGTGCCTTATGAGCAGCTTTAAGGGTGGGCGAAGCGGCAACAGAGGAACCTGTGCCCAGCCATGCCGTCAGAAATACAAAATCAAAGGCATCGAAAAAGAAGATTATTACTTATCCCCCTGCGATTTAAGCTTATACAATCAATTAAAAGAAATATCCCAGTTAAATATCAACTGTATTAAGATTGAAGGGAGAATGCGAAGTAAAGAGTACCTGGCCATTGCCATAAGCAATTACAGAAAAGCATTAAACAAGTTAAAAAGCGGCAAAACCAATCCAACTGAAGAAATCAGTTTGGCATTTAACAGAGGTTTCACCCAAGGCCAATTCAACAACACTTACAAAAGAAGCATTCGTGCAGGCCACATCGGTTTGAAAATTGGAAAAGTAATATCTGCCGAAAAGACCCAAATTGCAATTAGATTAAACGATTCTGTTAAGACAATGCCTGAAAAAGGTGACGGACTGCTAATTTTAAAAAATGATAATGATTACGGTTTTGAAATTTCACAAAACCCATTAATAACAACTCTAAATCATTTCAACAAAGGAAAAAATAAGGAAGTTAAAGATTTAACTCGTAAAAATAAGGTGCTGATTGTTAAGAAGGTATGGCAGAATAAAAAAGCTGATTTCAATCTAAATGAAGCAGAGGTTTATTTGACTAAGAAAAATAGCTTAAGTAAAACTGTAAAGGAAATTGAAAATAAAGCAGCCAGTTATGTGAAATCAAAATTAATACTCACATTTTCCCTAAAAAATAAATTTCCCAATCTAAAGGCAAGGTTGACACTTGCAAATCACAAAACAATAGAATGTGAAGTTAGATCAAACACACCCTTTGAAAAGCCCATTAAAAAATGTGTGGACATAGATACTGTTAAAAAACAACTGACAAAGGTTGACAATTACCCCTTCCAGATTACACAAATCAACATTAACTATGATGGAACCTTATTTATCCCAATCAGCAAATTAAATGAACTTAGACGAAATTTATTTGAAAAACTCGAAAAAGAAGTTTCTGATTTATACAAACACAAAGCCAAAAAAATCAGATTGGACAGAAAAGAAAATGAAAATAATAAACCCTCTCCAAGCATTTCATTTTATACAAATAATTTAAACCACTTAAAACATCTCGAAAACGTTGAAAGGGTTTATCTGGAAATTCCAACGGAAAACGATTCTTTAGATATTCAATCAAAACCGAATTATAATTTAAATTACCTGATTAATTTTATTAAGAAAGCTGTTGAAATATCAAAAGATAAAGATTATGAATTAATTTGGAAATGGCCAGACATTACTCATGATGGCTTAATTAAAGTTTTAAACAAAGTAAGAGCAATATTGACTAAAATGCATTGCTCACTTCCAGTCATGAGTGCTAACTTTAACGGAGAATATGGACCATATTCCATGAACATTACCAATACAGAATCAATAAAAAGTCTTGAAAACTATAAAATCCTAACCATTTCACCAGAACTTAGAAAATCAGACTATAAAGATATAATTAAATACTGTGATAACCCACAACAACTGGAATTACTCGTTCAGGGATCTGTTGAATTAATGAAAACAAGATACTCCTTGCTTAACAAAAAAGAACTTAAAAAAGACTATGAAAATTATTTAATTGATTGGAAAGGTAACGAGTTTGCTCTTCACAAAAGCATATCCCAAGAGGAATTAATTATTTTTAGTGACAGCGAGCTTTCACTTATAGATGAAATCAGTTACTTAAAAGAACTTGGTTATTGTAATTTCTCAATAGATGGTCGATATAAAGATGATGATTATTATAAAATGGCAGATATTTATAATCAAGCAATAATCGGCAAGATAAATAAAAAAGAATTGTTAAAAATCAGTTCCAAAAATACGATTTTTAATTTCTGATTAGTTCACAAATGCTCTCGGCAAAGTTGAATATATACTACTTAATAAAGTATATCTACACAAAGGGTTTGGTAAAAATGAAAGGGGAAAGAATCACATTGCAAGATATTAAAGGAATTGGAGATAAAATCTCTGAAAAAATCATAAACAGCGTTGGTGGAGAAAAAGAACTCCAAAAAATAGTTGATAATGTAGATGTTGAAAAGATAGCAAATATTGAAGGCATAAGCCAGAGAAAAGCTATTGAAATAATGAATCAACTATTAAACAATCCCGAATATGAGTTTATCAAAAGTGATAGGGCGCAGGAGCTCTACGAGGACATAATAAACAAAATATTATCCTATTCCAACACTTCCTATTCAAAAAATAGAATTTTACTGCTTTCTCCTTCAAAAGATATTAAAAAAATCAATTCACAACTTGATTTTGTGATGAATGCCAAAGAGCATGTCTCACAGCTTCCAATCATTAAGTTACGCGGTTTAATGAAAAACCTAAAAGAGGTTGAAGAGGCAAAACCCGAATATGACCCAAGTAAAGCAATTCTTGTTGAAAGTGAAGAAGACAATGCCTACCTGACTGACTTAGGATTAAATCAATATTATCCAATAATCACTGCCAGCGATTCACCCTTGCTTCAGGAAGAAATGATGAACTATGATTTAGTATTTTATGTTTATTCACAGGGAATACTTGATTTTGAAGGAATGCCAAACCTTGTAATGATTAATATCGAAGAGGAAGATTATGAAATCGTTCCAGAAAAGATAATCAATTTCTTTATTCAAAATCAGGAACTTTTCAATAAGGTTCATGAAATCCAAAAGATTAGAAACAAGGAAAGTGTTCTTGGAGAAATTTTACCAATCATCAATGAACTGAACATTATTGATAAAAGAGAAGTTGATATTGAAGAACTTGTTAATTCCTTAAAAGATGATATGGATGATGAGTTGGAAAAATCGATTAAACAGGTTGACCTTGAAGGAGATGAAATCCTCAACTTATTAAACAATAACTTCCCGCCAAAAATTAGTAAAATATTTGATGAAATTATCAATAAACGCAAGGACATTATTCGAGAAAAAACTGGACTAAGTTTTGATCCATACCTCAGGACATACCCAATTCAAATTGACGAACAGGAAATTCAAAGAGTAACACTGGAACAATCATCCAAAAAGGAAAATGACATATTCGACATTAAAAAAAGTGCTGCAATTGAGTTAAACTCAATTAAAAAGCGAGCAATTGCTGAAGTGGAAGATGCAATCAAATTTGACTATGAATTCAGTTTAGGAAGCTTTGCGTATGAATATGACTTATGCAGACCAGAATTTGGTGAAGAAATAAAGCTTGACGGAGCACTCCACTTAGAACTTGCACTTAAAAAAGATAAAGATTATGTCCAGCAAGTAGACTATCAACTTACCAAAGATGAAAACATTGCACTTTTAACCGGAGCAAACAGCGGTGGTAAGACAACACTTCTTGAAACATTAACCCAAATATCCATCATGGCTCAGATGGGACTTCCAGTAAGTGCAAATAAAGCTGAAATCAAATTGTTTGATGAAATTTATCACTTCTCCAAAAAACGATCCCTTGATGCGGGAGCATTCGAATCATTCTTAAATGTGTTCATACCAATCGTCACCACAAATAGTGAAAAGTTAGTACTTTTAGATGAACTTGAAGGAATAACCGAACTTGATGCAGCAGTTAAAATCATATCCACATTCATTGATATGATAAAAGAATCCAATTCATACGGCGTTATCGTAACCCATATGGCAAGAGAACTCATGAATTACACTGATATCAGAGTAGATGGTATCGAAGCCAAAGGATTGGATGAAAACTATAATTTAATTGTTGACAGAACACCAAAAATGAATTTCCTTGCAAAAAGTACGCCGGAATTAATTCTCAAAAGAATCTATGAAAAATCAGATGATGAGCTAAAAGCAGTATATGCAAGAATTTTAGAAAAATTCTAAAAAATAGTATATACTACTTTTTACTATTTATTATTTGATGAAGGTTATTGCCAACAGCAGAAATGACAACATTAAAAGATTAAATGAAATCTATAAAGTCTTAAAAAAGAATGATTTCGGATATTTAATTGAAGAAAATACTTTTTTAAAAAAATTTCCATTTCTTAGGAACTATCAAGCTGAAAAAGAAGAAGCATTTCTAGATGAATCAGTTCCACTGAGAATTAGAAAAGTACTGGAAGAATTAGGTCCTGCTTACATTAAATTAGGACAGATGTTAAGTACAAGACCAGACCTTGTTGGAATTGAAATTGCAGAAGAGCTTCAGAAATTAAGGGACAACACTCCGACAACTCCCTTTGATGAAATTAAAAATGTAATCGAAAGTGAATTAAAATCCCCTATTGAAGAAATATATTCCGAAATAGATGAAACTCCCTTAGGTTCAGCATCAATCGGACAGGTTTATAAGGCTCGTTTAAAAAGTACTGGAAAGGAAGTTGCCATTAAAGTTCAAAAGCCAAATTCTTATGAAATTATTAAATCTGACGTCGATATAATGAAATTTCTGGCAACAAGAATAGACCGATTCCTTTCCATGACAAGAACCTATAATTTGCCTGCAATGGTTAGTGAATTCGAACGTTCAATATTTAAAGAGCTTAATTATATGGAAGAAGTTATGAACATGAAAAACCTTTCAAATAACTTCAGAAATGTAAATTATATCAAAATACCTGAAGCTTATACTGATTATTGCTCCAGAAAAGTAATTACAATGGAGTTGATAAAAGGAATTGAAATGAGCGATTTACTTGAAGGAGATTACCCCAACATCGACAAAAAGAGAATCGCAAATTATGGATTAAAATCCTATTTTAAACAAATAATGATTGATGGATTTTTCCATGCTGACCCTCATCCTGGAAATCTGATTGTAACTGAAGATGGAAAACTCTGCTACATTGATGAAGGAATGATGGGAATATTGAATGGGGATTTTAAAGAAAACCTTGCAGAACTGATTTTACTTTTAATCAGTGGGAATACCAATGACATTATAAAACAGTTAATTTACATGGACATTATAACCCCATCACAAAATACTGATGAACTAAAAGCAGATATCGATGATTTGCTGAATTTATATTATGGTGCTAATCTTAAAAACATGGACGGTGCAATGGAAGATTTGCTCAATGCAATGGTGAAAAATAATGTAGTTCTTCCAAGGGAATTCGTAATGATTGGAAGGGGAATTGCACTTATTGAAGATACCGGTAAAAAGTTAGACCCCGAGTTTAATGCCGCAACAGAACTTAAAAAATTATCCAGAAAAATTATAATAAACAAGTTTAAACCAGATAGGGTTGTAAAGAGTGGTGTGAATTACCTGCTTCAAATAGAACACCTTGCAAAAGATTTGCCCGATACAATAAATAACACCATTTCCAAAATCGAAGAAGGGGAAATCGAAGTAAAACTAAAGCATGAAGGGATAAGCGAACTTGCAAATCAGCTATCGGTAGCATTAATATTGGCAGCGCTGGTTGTTGGATCGTCACTTGCACTGTTAGCAGATAGTGGACCAAGATTATTTGATATACCTGCTTTAGGACTTGTTGGATTCGTATTCAGCGCAGTTCTCGGCGCATTTTTAGTAATTGAGTATATGGTAGAACGAGAATAGATTTTAGTCATTCTAAGATTTTGACAACAACAAAAATATTTTATTCAATGAACACTCAATTATATTCGTGGATAAAAAATCAGCATTTTTTATTATTCTAAGTATTGCAATTCTTGCAGTGATGCTTTATCTGATTGGAATTGATCAAGTAATTGCTGCTTTAAGAAATGCTAATTTAAGTTTAATTGCATTTGCTATTGTTATCCAGATAATTACTTATTTTTTATATAATTGCGTTGGAAAATACTCAATAATTTAGTCAACATTAACGTCAGCTTTAAAAAATTGCTTCCGATTATGATGGTGGGCCTTGCAGTCAATAACATCACACCATCAGGCCGTGGCGGAGGAGAACCTGTCCGAGCTTATCTTTTAGCAGAAGAGCACAACTATAAGTTAAAAGATACCTTTGCAACCGTTGTTGCAGATAGAGTATTGGATACATTTCCATTTATCGTGCTTGCAGCGATAACAATTATTTCGATGGTTCTGTTTTTTGATATTGCCCCATGGCTTGTAATTATATTAATCTTATCCGTAATTGCCATTATTGCAATTTTAATAATTCTTGTTTACATGTGTATCAATCCTGACTTTGGAATTCGTGTTGAAGGATGGATAATGGGTATTGTTAATAGATTTTACAAAAAGAACTCCGATTCTTTAGAAAAAAGCATTCATGAAAACATATTCGGTTTCCATCAGACAATGAAAATACTAATATCAGATAAGAAAGTCTTATACTATACAATTCCATTGTCCTTTTTAATCTGGGCTTTTGAGATTTTAAGAGTTTATATTGTATTTTTAGCCTTTGGAGCTCCTTTAAATGTCATAATCATCGGCGAAGTGTTCATTGTCGCATCTTTAGTAGGTATGATTCCACTTTTACCGGGAGGTCTTGGTGCAGTTGACGGATTGATGATTGGCTTATACTCCAAAGCAGGAATATCCATGTCCTTAGCCACACCAGTGACAATGATTGAAAGGTTAATTTCATTCTGGATGGCATCAATTATTGGTCTTTTGCTATTGCCACATTACGGGTCATCAGTTTTAGAAAAAATTTCACTATCATCCTCTGCCGAAGATTTGAATGACTCTATTGAAGAAGATTAACTTGTTATTCCTCTAAAAGACTCAAAGCTTTAAATATTACCTAAACTAGACATAATACTAACAAGGAGGAATTCCATGAACAAAAAAATCTTAACATTACTACTGCTATTAATAGCAATAAGCACTATCTCAATCGTTAGTGCACAAGACACCCAAAAAATTGGTGATGTGGAATTTAATGTCCCAGAGGGATATGTCTATGATGAAGATTCAGTTAACATTTTTTTAGAAGCGTTTGCTGATGATGAAACCATAGATGATGCTGGAGTATTCGTAAAAGATGACATAGACCTATTAGCTATTCTGGTCTGCAGTGAAGCTCAAGATACTGATTATGTTAGTGATTATGAAATAGAAAATAAAACTATTGCTAATAAAACAGGTACTTTATTTACCGCACCAGATGAAACTAATGTTGTTTTCATGTATGAAGAAGGAGACAAATTTATCCTTATACAAGCCATAGATGAAGATACTATTGAAACAACCATTAAATAGATTAAATTGGACTATTCCAATTAATAGTCCACATATTCATTTTTTACTTTAACAAATTCACCATCAACAAATTTTAAAAGTTCAACTTTTGTTGTTTCAACACCAGAATCAATTAAAGCAAAAGTGGCTGTGTTTTGCGGATCATCAGAGTTATTGTCAATCCATGTTCCCTCATTTACCACAACTTTAGGTTTATCAAAGCCATCATAAACCCTATATGCAGGATTGTGGGTGTGGCCAAATACCACAACATCAACACTCGGATCCAAATCAAAATAATGTTTTTTAGAATAATCAATATAGTAATCCTTGTTTAAGAGATTTTTTAAACATTCAATTGGAGTATTGGGAGATGGGACGAAATTTCTTCTTTGTACTTCCGCCCAGTTTCTTTGAAGATTTCTATAGAGTTTTGCATATATTCCATCATCATGAGCTGTTGGAATCAAATCATTAATTGAAAAATCACCTCTAAATCCATCAACGGCTACTTTAATGAATTCTTCATCTAATGATTCATTTACTGGAAACATGTTTAAAAGCACATTTTCCCAGACTTTAAAGTAAACATATGCTGCAAGTTGGTCTTCATCATCTTTTGGCGGCATTTCAGGTTCTTTGATTGTTTTTTCAACTTCAGGCATGCCTTCAACAAATGATGTTACCCCTACTCTTGCAAAAAAGTATCCTGCAGGAAGTATTGGTTCACCGTACTCCATAAACTCGCCATTTGTTAAAATATCCGGAGCGCAGAACATGTCATACCTGTGAGAATGTTCAATTACGATTTCACCCCTCCTTCCGGTACGGTGCCTTCCAAGACCTCTTACATCACGTGATTGAATTATTCCCGGCAGAATATCCTCCAATGTTTTATAAGACAATGTCATGTCATGATTACCCGGCACATAAACAAGTCTGATTCCAGAGTCCATCAAGTTTTTAAACTCATCAATTACATCCTGATTATTTTCAGCTACCTGTTTGTAGAATTCATCGGAATTAGGATTTGTTTCGAAATTTCCCGGCAAAAACCATTGATCTAAAAAATCTCCATTAATTACAACTTCATCAGCTAGTTTTTCGTCTTGTATCTTTTTTAAAAATGAAATTAAAAGAGGCTTATTTTTCACTGTTTCTGAAATTTTGTCGTCGATTCCTAGGTGGAGGTCACTGATTACAATAATGTTCATAAAATTTCCCCAAAAAATTAATTAAGTTTATCTATAATTCTGATTCTTAAAATAAGTTATGGTGATTCAAAAACACAATATTGTTGGAAATGAAAAAAAATAAGTAAGGAGTTATTTTTCTGAATATAATAACCCCCTGACTCTGTTAGTGTAGAATAACAACCACGCATCAAAAATAGGAGTGATTAGTGGAACTGCACTATATATGAGACTTGCACTTATGATTCCAACAATTACCGAAAGGATAAATGTAAGTACAAACACTATTTTACAAAACCTACAATTGATGATGCAATAATAATTATAACCACTTTACCCATTCCGATTTGCTGTAAATCACCAAATGCACCAGAATATCTAATGCATAGCCCAATTAATCTGTTTTGGCCAATCTGCATATTGCCATAGTCAAAACAAATGAGAAAATAACTGCAAGTATGACGCCAACTACAAGACCGAGTGTTTGATTTAACATTGAAAGAATTACAGTAAATATAATCGGAATTATAAGATAAACAATGCTTACAATGATATATTTCAAACCGTTGCTAATTTGTCTTGTTAATTCTATTTCCGGAGCATCATCGCTTTTGTTAATTCCAAATTTCACAATATCCAATGAAAATCCAAACATTAAAAGCATTAAATATATTATGACAATAATACCAATTATTCCCACAACAATTCCTGCTCCAAAATTAAAAGAGCCTGTTAAAAATCCGCCTAATCCGGTGAGCACTGCTACTAATCCAACAAGAAAACCTAAAACAAGATAGATTACTAACGCCGAATATTTTTAGTTGGATATGCAATAGCATCTTTAATTATTTCACTTAAATTCATTTAATCACCATTAAAAAGGCGAATACTAATCTATTCACCGTTTACAGCTTTGACTTCTTTGTATGTTGCATATAAGGAATAAATCCATATAATGAAAACAATAATTCCAAGGATTGAATATCCATAGAATACCAATGCTTCAAAGATTAAAGCAAGAACTGCTAAAATAATACCCTTTTTCATATCGCCTGCATAGATTAATCCTAATCCAGACCAGATAAATGAAAGAATCAATGCAATTATCATATTTTTCTTTGCCATTTTTTATCCTCCTTTAATTTTAAATAGATGTTATTATATTGAATTTTGAAAATATTTAAAAATTTTCATTTTATATTCGAAAAATAGATGGATTGTGAAATTCTTATTCAGTTTTAAAAAAACTGTGAATTTTTGTAGAATAATTCAAATAACTCAAAAATAATATAGATTTTATTTTGCCCGTATACTATACAAAATATTTACTACTTTTAGCTCCCAAATTATAATATTCAAACAAGAAGCACATATATTTTTTATTCTTTTATATAACACCATAATCCCAAAATTTTATTACTTGTTTATATCACAATACTTATAAAACCAATTATTTAACTAAAAAACCTATATACTAATTAAAATAGATGATAAACATTGCAAAATCTATGAAACACACCAATATTGCCTGTAAGGAAGCGCCTATTTTTTAAATAGAATGATTGAACATCTTAATGGAGATAAAAATTCAAAAAGAATTATAATGTTGCAAGAAATGTATCATTCTAGAACTTATAAATTAAAATCTATAAGGATAGATTCCTTTTTGAGAATATTCAATTTCAAGCCATCTTTTAAGCAGCTTTTCAGAAATCTCATATTCACCGCCTGCAAAGCGAATTAAATTCAAATTCTGCAATTTATTCAGTTTATCGCTTAATGAACCTGATTTTACATTTAATTTTCGAGCCAAATCAATTCTTTTCAATGGAGAATCAATCAATGCTATTATTATGTCCTTTTCTTTTGTGGTTAGCCTGTTCCATTCGTTAATCAGATGGCTGACAATGAATGATATATTATTGTCAAATGCATCAATTACATTATTTTCATCTAATTTATGATTGGCCGGAAGTTGGCGTGCAAAAATGTTAATGTAATATGGAATGCCCGATGTGCATTTGTAAAACCTTTCAAAACCTTCCTGGCTGAACTTTAACTCAGGTGCCCTTTCTGCGAGGTAATTTTGCGTAGTCTGTTTGGAAAACGGATTGATATTTATTGTCAGCATCCTTCCACCAAATGCGCCGTTTTGACCTGCAATTTCAGAGATTAAATTATCCTGCAATCCCATGGATCCACTTAAAATATATGCAACGTTTCTCTGTTCAGTCACATTTCCTCTGAAATTCCATAAAAATGATTCCAGATATGTATTCAATTCCTTAATTACTTGAAATTCATCAATGATAATTATCACACCGCCGATTTTATCTTTATTGTTGTCATATATCTCCTGAGGCAGTTTAAAAACAAAATCCCTATATCTTTCCAAATCCCTTTCAGTCCCAATTATTGGGATTGGAATGGAAATGTCAAAAGCATTTGCGACAACCACTTCTTTTAATTTGAAATTATTTGTTTTAAAAAATTTATTAATGTGATTTTTTAAAGTGTTTAATCCTTTCAGGTGTGTTTCTTCTATGATTTTTTGATAGTAAAAATCATACAACCCTTTAAGAGACATTTTATTCTTCTGATATGTTTGAGAAACACTGAAATCCATATATACTACAAGATAATTTTTATCCATAAATTGTTTGATTTTATTTAACAGAACAGTTTTTCCCACTCCTCTAATGCCAGTCACTAAAATATCGGGAGCATTGTTTTCGCTTGTAGAATTTAAAAGATTTGTCAGATTGCTTATTTCCTGTGTTCTGTTGAAAAATTCTTCATCGGTTAAAACTTTGCTGGTTCCCCACGGCAAGTTAGACATGATATCACCAAAATATAATTAACTCAAATTATGTAATAATAAATATGTTAGACAAAGTATATAATAGTTTTTATATTACATAATCAGTTTTACGTTACATATAATATGTAATAGATTTTATGTTATATCAAATGAAACATAAATAAAAACAATTAATATAAAACCAATATTTAGTAGCAAAACGTGTTACCTGCAACCCATAACTTCTTTTAATAAAATTTGTTTAACAAATTTATCCTTATTCAATTTTAAAAA
>CAZOYH010000017.1:0-18695 GCA_964583995.1 uncultured Methanobrevibacter sp. | reverse complement strand
AAAAGGGTAAAACATTTAGTAATATACTATAATATATTAACTCATAATTGATTATTGTTTTTCGGGTAATAACAAACAAATATATATTATAAAAAAGGAAATATAATTATTAGATATTCAAAAAAGAATTTAACAAGAAATTATTTTCCAAAAGGAAAATTTTAAGATTTATTTATGATAACATGAACATTAATGGATTTTTTAACGATTTGAATTTAACTAAAAAGGATGTTCCATACATACTTTTATTGATTTTTTTAACATCAATTCCAATTACTTTAAAATTCACAAATCCACATATCCTTCATGGATATGACGTGTCCATATATGTTTTTAATTCAATTAAATTATCTGGCGTTCATACAAACTTTAACATTGACCCGAAATATCTGTTCTTAACTCCAATATTGTCTTTTTTAACTTCCATACTTATCAGATTGGGAGTGGATTATTTCATTTCATGGGTTTTGATAATAGGATTATTTGAGCTAGTTGCAACTATTTCATTTTATGTCTTTTTAAAAAATAGGTTCAATTGCCTTTTAAGCTTAGCTGGGGGCATATTTTTAATAGTTACATCCAACTCATTATATATTTTGCTTTTGACTCTAACAGATATTGCAGCTATAGGATTAACCATACTGACATTAACATTCTTTATTGCGGGGGTTAACAAAAATCCAAAATTTTATATCTTAACTGCAATAACCTTTATCTTAAGCTTTTTTACAAGATATGCTACAGGATTTATTTTACCGTTGATGATTTTCTACTACTTATCCAGACATGATTTTTTCATTGGTCTGGATAATTTTATTTCCAATAGAAAAGAATTCAAGTCCCGCATGACAAGTTATCTTAAAAGTTCCGATTTTAAATTTTTAATAATTTCACTTGGATTAACTTTAGTGTTATTTTATTTATTCTGCAGATCTTTAATCAGTTTGGATTCCAATTTAGGTTTTATTTCCCAAACACAAAATTCAGTTACCGGATTTAATACCCCTCAGGACATTTATTATTCCACAAATTCATACTATTACATTACTAGATTTAAAGATGGATTATTCAATAAAACAGTTCGATTATTTGGAATCCGTTTCATATACATCGTTTTTTCAATATTGATTATTGGATTTATGCTTAAATTTTACAATCTCATTAAAAACATTGACTTTATAAAAGAGATTTACAATAACCGTTATACTTTTAAAACCAAATATCTTAATGTATTTCTCATTATTTCATTATTCATATTATGTGCTTTAATGTATCTCATGAGACACAGCAATACCATTTATGTCATGATATTCTTTTTTATCGCTTTTACCATCTGCTTATCTTTTATAAACCGATTGTATATTAATAAAGAAAATTATTCCCTAACACTTTTAATGATTTGCATGTTCTGCGCATATTTCCTGTTTTTCTCTTTAATCAACATTAAAGTCCACAGATATATTATTACAACTTATCCTGCTTTCATTTATCTGTTCCTTCTTTCTGTTGAGGAAATATTCACCGACATAAATTACAACTTTATTCCATTAAAAGAAAAATATTTAACAAAAGCATTTAGGTTTGAATTTGATAAGAATATGAAAAGCAATATTGAAAGAGCTTTAGTATTACTATTCATTCTATTTTTAGTGGTAAACAGCGTTAATGCAATGACCAATTATGAATTTTCACAAAGATCCTATGATATTCAGGACATGTCCGATTTTATAATTGACTATGACCCTTCATACCAATCCAAAGACTTTATCACATTAAATAATTATTTCCGTTACTTTGAATTGGACTTGGATAAACAAATAGATTTTATAAATGACTGGGAAAGCGATAATATTACAACGTATAATGCCACATACATCATTCTAAATGACACAATCTCAGATCCGAATTATAACAGTATACATCAGGTGGGCATTTTCACATTATATGAACATGTTTGAATTTAATGCTTTACAATCCAGTCATAGCATCTTTTTGAATTGTTATGGTCATGATATTTAAAAAAACTGTCAACACGCTTCTTATATGTGTCTTCCATTACACAGCCGTTATCCATATACTCTATGAGTTTGTCAACCAGATTATCTTCACTGTCAATTACCGGACCGAAACCCATTGATTCATACTGGAAATAACCGTTATCAGAGTCATAGTGATAGTCATTTGCATACTGATAATAAATCAATGGCTTTTTTAGATATGAAAAGTCAAAAAAGATTGATGAATAGTCTGTAACCAGAAGGGCTGATTCATTGAAAATCACCTGGTACTTTTTTTCCTCATCAATTTGGACATAATCATTTTTATCAAACAGATACAGGTAAGGCACAAGTTCCGGATGAGGCTTGAATACGATTTCATACCCCAAACTTTTAGCATGATTAATCAGCCTTTCATTGTTTATAAGCGAATTGAAACGTCTGAAGAATTCTGATTTGAGAACTTCCCTTTCATCTGTGAGGAAGTTTCTCCATGAAGGCATGATTACAATCTGCTTTTTTAAACCCTGATTGTTCAAGTTATCATATCTTGGAAGACCTAAAAGCTGTATGACCTTATCTGAATAATTGTAGCCTTCATCAAAAAGAGATTCATATTCCAGCTGTGTTGATGTAACGATAAGTTTCGGGTTTCTGTCGTATTTTCTAAGCCATGAGGACATGTTGTCCTTGATGATTCCATGCTGGAGGAAGTAAAAGTCAAGATTTGAAATTCCTGCAGTCTGAGGATATCTCCTGTTTTCAAATGGATTCAGGTAATATTCAGAACCCTGTGATGATATAATCTTATCGGTAAATGTATAGTAAAACCTGTGTTTTATGGATTCACATGCCAAAATGTTGCCATAGGCATCATTGAGTCTTTTAAAATCAGGACTGGTTTGGTTTATTGAAAAGAACTTTTTAATTCCATCATCCTGCTTTAATGCATATTTATAGAAATGCTCTGCATTGTCATCAGCCGCATGCTTTCTGTCCATTATCATCCAAATCTCCCTGTTTTTCATATACGGATATAAGAGAAGATGACAAACTCTAAAAAAGAGTGCCTGTAAAAAGAAGGGTTCACGTTTTCTAAATACTTTCATTAGCCCCCTAATTTCATATCTGACTAATTTAGCATAGGAATATGGCATGATATTGAATTTACCATCAAACATGACAATCATGTCATCCTTTACGTAATAATGACTCAAATATGATATGTTACAGTACTCTCTAAATTCAATTGGACAGTCAAGGGTTGCCTTTTTATCATTTTCTTTATAATATGCAACCAGTTTAACTGATGAAACTTCCTTTTTGCTTTTAATTGGAACTTCCAAATCGAAATTATAGGTAGTCTGCCATTCAAGACCCATCATATATGATGATGATCTTGTGGGATAATCAAAAAATGTAGCATCGATTATTTCAACATTTCCGTCAGCGTACTCCTTAATGGCAGAAAGAGAAATGTTTTCTCTGTTTAATATGCTTTTTATATATCCTGAAAAGTAGACAACACCGTCTCTAAGTGTTGCAAAGTCAAGGACTATCGGTCTTTTTGACAAATCATCCAAAACAACATTGTCTGAACATGCAACTGCATTGGACTTTGTTATTTCAACGTCAAATATGTCTTTGTCATGATTAATTATATTGTTTAAAGTAATATATTCGTTTTTAACGGCAACTAGAAAAGAAGAACCTGATTGATCTGTTAACAAACTGTTTATTTCATCAGCTTCAAAGTAGCCGAGCGCTTTTTTTAATGAAGTGAAAAATTCTGAGAGCTGCCCATCACTTAAAACATCACAGATTGGATTGTCCTTATATAAAAATTCCAATCTTTGCAATACTTCCCTCTTGACAAAATCATCAGCACGACCATATTTTTCAGTTGAATATTCGAGCAATTCCAATATGAAATATTTTATTTCATTCAAATAGAATTCGCCATCATTAAATGACTCCTCATCAAAGGAACTTCTCTGTCTGTAAAAATAATTGGCATCAGTGTCCAAAAGCACATATTTTTTGGTTTTAAGAAGTGCTTTAGTAACATATGAGAGCTCTGATGAATATGTTATTTTAGAATTAAATCTTAAATCGTCAACGAGTGATTTTTTAAAAAATGATGAATACGTGAATTTCAAATTATTATCCGGCATTTTATTAAGGTCTATAATTCCCCTTACTGAATAGGCCCTTGGAGTGGTCTTTTCATTTGAAAATATGCTTACTGGAAGGGCAATTATATCTGTATCATACTTGCCAAATCCGTCACTGATTTGACTAAAGCAATTCACATCAAACCTATCTGAACTCTTGGCAAAATTGACATACTCTCCTGTGGCATATTCAAATCCCAAATTGTAGCCTTCAAGAGTATTTGCACTATCAGCTGTTAAAATAAAGATATTTTCTGGAAACTGTTTTTCATACCTGCTTGCAGTATCCAATGATTCATCACTGCTTTTACAGTCAACTAAAATAAGCTGAATACTGTCCTTAAAGCCAATGCTTTGATTAATAATAGATTCAATTGATTGGCTTAAATGTGTATCATTGTGAAACGCCATTACAATAGAAAATTCTTTACCATTGGCCTTTGAAATTTCAAAATTATCATCAATCAGCATTAATATCCTAATCCATCATCAATAACTAAAGGAACAGAGTTTTTAGCTTCAGACATGAACATTGTTCCATTGAAAGTTGCATGAACAGTGTATTCACCATTGTCAAATGCATTTAAAGGAACATATGCGCAACCGTCACTGCCGGTTGTAACACTGTATTTGTAAGCCCATCCTGAATCATCCAGGATTTTCACGTCAATCTGCTGGTCAGGATAGACGTTTCTGTAGCTGTCCTTAAGCTGAACTGTAATGTTATCCCCATTTTGGGATGGATTGTTTGCTGTAATTTCGATTTTGGTGTCTACATGATTTATTGAGATAAATGCATAAGCTCCAATGGCAATAACCAAAATAACAATAACAACAGCTATCACTAACTTTCTGGTATCCATACAAATCACCTAATTATTATGAACAAGCAATACATCAATTTCAGATGTTTTTAAAACTTTTTCTGCTACACTTCCGATGATGAACTTGTGTAAGCCGCTTTTACCTGATGAGGATATTACAATCAGTTCAACACCTTCGGCTTCTGCGACATCATTGATTGTTTCTGCCGGAAAACCTGTTTTGACAATGCCTCTTACGTTTACATCGTCACCGAATTTGGCAACCATTTTCGCCACGTTTTCCTTAGCTTCCTTTAGCATTCCATCATTAACCTTTTTAACGTTTTTTCTGCTTTGAAATGCACTGGAAGTTAATTTACCTGCAACTGAAATAACAAGGATTTCACCATCGTCAGCTATTAGATTTGTTACCCTATCGATTTCTTGGTCTGCATAGCCAGACCCGTCGGTTGTAAGTAGAATTTTTTTATACATATCGGCACCTTTTAAAATTATTATAAATTATGTTTTTAATACTTATTATAATTTAGTGATATCCTGAATATTTTTTAACGAATGGGATTTTTGATATTGCCAGAACAACAATCCAGCAGACAATGAAAATGATTATGGTAAGTGCAGCTATTAAAATTAATGTCTGAGAACCTGTGAATTTATAATTGTCCAAAACGCATCTTAAAGGCTCAATTAAAGTATGATGGAACAAATACATTCCATAGCTTGCCTGACTGACCGATAAGATAAATGCATTTACTTTTCTTCCGGTTAAAAAAGAATGGATTATGTTATCGTTTGAATAGATATATCTGATTATTAAAAACAGCGCTGAAGCCTGTATGATTTGCAGAAATCCCATATCTATAAATGAAGATACAATCACGGATCTTGTGGCTTGGTAGTTTTCAACAAGAGGCATCGGAATATATCCGAGCTGTCCGGATATCTTAAATAGAGTTGCTCCAATGAAAAATATTATGGCAATCCTATAGATTTTATTTGAAAATTCCTTATGTGAAAGCCAGTAACCTAAAATGAGATAGGCTATCGGTGATATGAATAGATTCAAATCAATATATGAGTCAAATTTCAAAGCCAGAAATATTTGGTATATTATAGAGCCTGCAAGGAGAACATAAAGGAAGTATTCAATTTCCCTAAATGATGAGTGAAGTATAAACTTGTTGATTATAGGTATTGCAAGATACAGACTTAAAATTGTCCAAAAGTACCAGTTGTAATGAAACGGCAATTTCAAAAGCCATTTTCCCAAATCACCAAAGCCAGCAGCATAACTCATAAGCAGGAACAGTATTACTGCATAAATAATCATGTATAATATAAACGGATAGGTCAGACGTGCAAATCTTCTTTTAAAAAAGTCAGCCAGTTCAATGTCACGGCCCAAAAGCAGCGCTCCACTGATCATTAAAAAAACAGGAACTGCAAACTTAAATATTTCAGACAGGCTTATGACTTTGAAGTTGACCAGAAGCGTATCTGAGGGAAAGCTCTGAAATACGTGCAGTATGATTACACCAAAAATGGCAAGAAATCTGAGCGTATCATAATATTTGATTCTCTGCATAAACCTAGATTTGGCTTGCATCAATAATTAAATTAACTGTTATCATGAAAGTTTTTTAGATATTTGAAAAATTGCTATAGCAGTCCACTTTAAAATCCAAGTTAAAAAAAATTTTAGTTTTTCACTCAAATCAGTTTTTCAATTGCCTTTCTAACATCCTCCAAATCTTCAGTCGGCTCAAACCTTTCAACCACATTGCCTTGACGGTCAACGAGAAACTTGGTGAAATTCCATTTGATGTCATTATTGTTCTTATAGTTTCTGTCAGTAGCCCTTAAGACAAGCTTCAGCTTTTTGGAACCTTTACCAGTAATGTCTTTAAATGGCTGCTCTTTTTTTAAGTATTCAAATAGAGGATGTGCATTTTCACCGTTCACATCAATCTTTTTAAATATTGTATATGGAACAAGCCACTTTGACCGGCAAACTTCAGTAATCTCTTCAGAGCTTCCAGGAGCCTGTCCTCCAAACTGGTTACATGGAAAATCAAGAATTTCAAAGCCTTTTTCATTAAATTCAGCATAGATTTCATTCAATTGAGTGTATTGGGGTGTAAATCCACATTTGGTTGCAGAATTAACAATCAACAATACCTTGCCTGAATATTGGCTTAGAAAAACATCATTACCTTGTGAGTCTTTTAAAACAAAATTATATATTGACATATAATTCCTCCAAATTATTAATCATAATTTAACAATTTTAATATTTAAACCTTTTGAATTGGCAAATTTTAATAATAATCAAAACAAATATACAAATCATGACAAGACAGGACAAAATCGTTAAGACAAGTATAATAGGCATAGTCGTAAACCTTATACTCGTTGCCTTTAAGGCTACAATCGGGATTCTTGTTAACTCAATTGCTATTACTTTGGATGCAGTTAACAACCTGACTGATGCACTATCATCTATTATAACCATTATAGGAACAAAATTGGCAGGAAAGGCACCTGACAAAAACCACCCCTACGGATATGGTCGTATAGAATACTTTTCATCTGTTATCATTGCAGCTATTGTCCTATGGGCAGGTATAACTGCACTTATGGAGTCATGGCCAAAAATCTTCAATCCCGACGTTACCTCCTATACAACAGTTTCACTTATCATCATTGCAGTGGCAGTTGTTGTTAAAATACTGTTAGGACAATACGTCAAAAGGGTAGGAGAAAGCATAAACTCACAGGCACTTGTAGCCTCCGGTAGCGACGCACTATTTGATGCAATATTGTCATTGTCCACACTGGTTGCAGCAATAATATCAATATTCTGGCACATATCCCTTGAAGGAATTTTAGGTGTTATCATTTCAATCGTAATCATTAAGGCAAGTATTGACATGCTAAGAGAAACCGTCGATTCCATGATTGGAGCAAGAGTTGACTCTGAATTTTCACAAAAGCTTAAAGCTTCAATCTGTGAAGTTCCTGGCGTTTACGGTGCATATGACTTGAGCCTGCACAACTACGGACCTGAAGAAATGCAGGGGTCAGTTCACGTTGAGCTTGACGACACGTTATCTGCTGTGGAAATTCAAAAGCTTACAAGATCCATATCCGCAAAGATTTATGAGGAATACTCAATTGCTTTAACTGTTGGAATATATGCAAGAAACGACAAGTACGAAGATATACGCTCCACACTGGAAAATATCGTTGAAGAGTACCCTGAAGTTTTAGAAATTCATGGATTCATCGTATATGAAGATATGAACCTTGCGACATTTGACATGATTGTTGACTTTGACGCTGATCGTGAAGCGGTTAAAAAAGAAGTTCTTGAAAAAGTTAAATCAAAACATCCTCAGTTCGAATATATGATAGTTGACGATTATGATGTAAGTGATTAAATATATATAATAAAAATCAAATAATAATGTAGGTGTTAAATTATGGAAACTAAAAACATACTTTTGATTGTTATCGTTATCCTTGTTGTTGCCCTTATTGCACTTGCAGCATACATCTACATCAACGATACCACACCTGATGTAAATACAATTGCAGAAAACAACACAACAAACACTTCAGTTGACACCAATAAATCAGATGTGATAATGATTGATGATACTGGAAACGATACAGGAAACAACACCACATACAGAGTATACAATCCACAGGACGATGCATATGTAACCGTTATCGGTGAAGGATATGACTCTGAAGTGGACAGATGGTATACCTATGACACAGATGGTGTTAGATACTACAATACAAGAATTAATTAACTTTAATTCTTTTTCTTTTTTTAATTTTCAAAAAATATTGCGTTAATAAGATTATCTCTGTATGTTGTTTCATCTTTCAGGCTTTCTATGTGATGGATGACGTTTAGCTTTAAATCTTCTAATTTTACTCTTACATATAGGTCATTGAAGTCAACTGAAAATCGGAAAATGCATTTGACCTCCATTTCGTAGTTGTAAACTATCCAGTTTGGTCCTGCAATGTCTAAAAGCTGAGTTGACCACTCAGACATAATTCCGTTGATTTTCTCTGTAACCTCATCAACATCAAAGTCTTCATCAAAATCAAATGTTTTCATTGATACAAACCTTCAGAGTCTTTTTGTGGAATTTCAAATTCAATGTCTTCCCTGTTGAACACACCAAATGCTGTAAGTTCGCTTTTAAGTATTGACATTGACTGTGAAACATCATCGTTTTCAATTGAAAGAATTGCAACGTCAAGCCAGTCATCATCTTCTGAAAGATAGGCGCATGGCTCAAAGAGCTGGAACTTTGTGATAATTGTAAATAAAAGATTGTTAATGTCTTCGGTTTTTCCTGTGTGTTCCTCATTGAGTTTTAATATTCTGTCTTTAAAGTTCATTTTTATATTCCTCTAATTTTTCAATATTAAGACTTGCCTGTGTAAAGCCGTCAGTTAAAATAACCCATATTGACCTGATTAGGCCTTCATCTGTTAGCCTGTTGCAGTTTTCATATCGAAGCATTTCATAATTAGGTTTTTGTGAAGTTTCCATTTCAAATTGGCTTTTGATATCCTCTCTTAAATCATCGTCAATGAATGACTCCAGAATGTCTTTAATTGAAATGGCAAAGGTATTTCCAATTGATTTTGTAATTTCAATTTCACTTTCATCCATTTCACCATCAAGGGATTTCTCGATTTGCAGAAATGATGAATAGTCCTGATATCCATAAAGACTAAACCTTCCCTCCACAGTGTGAGCTGCATATTCGTCGATTAATTTTGTAAAGGGCGAATATGATAATATGAATATTGAAATCGCCTCAATCAATGAATTTTTAGTGCAGTCAAGTATTCTACATATTATCTGAGTAATTATCTCTTTTAAAAGGAAATGTGAAAGCTCATGAATCAAAGTGGTAATCTGAAGAGATTTGCTTTGGCGGTCGTCAACGGTGATTCTGTCAAACTCAAAATATCCAAGTTCCTGGCCGTGTGACTTGTAGTCAACGGTGATGAATGACTTTGCAAAAAGAAGTACGCTGTCAATGACATCCAGTTCATCCAAAAAGAGTTCATTTGACCTGATTAAATCATCCATGGTTTTAAGTGAAGTCCTTTTAATGCCTTTAATGATATCGTTGTAATCTTCAATGGAAAATGCCCGTTCATTGATTTTGGTAAAGTTATCTTCGCTAAAGATTTGTGTAAAGTCATCGAAGACGTTTTCACCTTCAAAAGTGAATCTAGGATTTGTCTTGATATCTCTCACTTTAACCTTATCTTCAATGTTTTTAAGCTTTACAGCACACTCCAAACAGAAGTTTTCATATTTTGGATATTTTCTGTTGCACTTGGGACAGTACTTTTCTTCGGGAAGTGCAATTGCATCATAGGAATTTCTAATGCAAAGCTTATCCTCCTGAAAACTGGGAGCCTCTAAAACAATTTTAGGATGTAAGATATCTTCAATCAGTACGGTTTTATCCTCATCAAGGCGAATAAAAGATGATAATTTCTTAAGATTCATAATTTAGCCTAATACATTGAAAATGTTGTGATAAATGAGATTATCCAAACGATAATTGCAACAATCAAAACATATTTTCCATGCTTTTTGGCATTTTCAGAATCATTTCTGGTCAATAGATAAACTGAAACAAAAACACCAAACAACGGAATTAAAACAGCCAGAATATACCCTATTATAATTGCTACTTTATGATCCTTTTCGACAACAGGAACATTGAATTCCTGGCTAGGGTTTTCGTTTGGAGAAACAATATCTACGTTTTTACCGCAATTTTTACAGAATTTCGCTGAATCCACTAACTCTTCACCACAAAACGGACAGAACTTTGACATGATAATCACCTGTTGATAATAGATTAGATTTAGTAATTTAAATAATTAATTAACAACAATTACAAAGTGGGAACAATTTTACGAAATGACTGCAATTTTCATATATGGGATTAATACAATTTAATATTTAAAATACAAGATTTATATAAGATTATTAATGAAAATATTTATATATAATCTAATTTATATTAAAATATACGATTTGAGTAGGATAATAATTTAATAAAACAGATAATTAAAAAAATATATTTAAATGATTTATATGAGAGAATATAGTTATAAAGAAGGAGATACAATTCTTCATAAATTAATTAAATCTAATGAAAAACATAAAAATATGTAAGAACACATCATATTGAAAAGAAAGCAAAAATTAGAAATATCAATATCAAATATCTTGAAAATATGCTACTTAACAAAGAACCATTAGGAGTATTGTCAAGTAGAGATAATAGATTTAAAATTTATTTTCCTAGTGAATCAGATTCAGAATCTGATTTAATTATTATAGTGGCTATAGAGGATGATGAAACAATAATTGGTGTTACAACCTATGAAGATCCTAAAACTAAAAGAGAGGGGATAAAATGATTACAAAAACTTTTAATGCTGAAAATGAATATGATTATGAACTGGATATATACTCAATAATATCCTCAGATAATTTTGAATTTGGAAAATCATTAGAAATAGAAGATGGAATTATCCTTGATTTTGACAAAAATGACATTCCAATTTCAATTGAAATATTGGACATTTCTAAAAGACTTAAAATCAGTAAGGATGATTTGATGTCTTCAAAAGCAAATATGAAAGTTAAATGCAGTAAAGATATTTTAGAAGTTTACATTACCTTCTTTGTCAAAATTCAGGAAAAAGAAGTTAGTCAATGTATTGATTCAAAAATTGCAAATAACTATAATATTCCTGAAATGGAATTTGCAACTTGTTGAAAAATTATTTAAACAATTTTTCAAACAGTTCCTCTTCAGAACGGTAATAGTCAACTTTTAAAACTGTCATAAGAAGCGGTGGTGCTCCCACCAATTGTGACATTGAATAGAGGGGCATGTATGCCTTTTTGGCTCCTCTTTCAACACATATTTTCAATTTTTCAGGCAAGTTTTGTGAATTTTCAGCGTCAAGTATAACTGTAGCTTCAGGTAACATCTGATTTCTATTGATGGATTCATTTGCTACAAGTTCCGCTAAAGAATAATTAGTAGTTTCACCTTCACCTGTCAAATTATTAATCACATTTTCATTATTTTTGATGGTTAAATTGAAGATGTCATCGCCGTCGATGAAATATACTCTACCGATTTCATTTTCAAACTCAACAGGCTCAACTTCCTCTTCTTCAATTTCCTCTTCAATGATTTCTTCTGTTTCATCTTCTTCTTTTGCAATGATTTTCAAAAGGCGGATAATTTCCTCATTCTGTTTTTCTATGTTTCTGTTGATTTCAATTAGCTCGGAAAGTTCAGACATAATATAAAGTATGTCACCATAATTATTATAGTTTTGTTATAACACGACATGAAAAGTATTTCCTAAATTAGTTTTTATCTAAATTGACTGTTAAGATTTGCCTAAACTAAATTTAAGCCAAAAAACAAACATTTAAATACTATTAAAGCTCTTATATAAGTTTACAAATTAAAGGGTGATTACTCATGACTACCTCAAACCCTATACAAATACTTTTTAATGAAAAAAACAAACACCAGAAAATCAATGTTATCCAAAGCCCAGTTAAATATGAAATATTGGACCTCCTCAAGCACAATGAGATGAATTTTGATGAAATCGTTGAAAATACATCAAAATCAAAAGCCTCCGTTTCCCAACATCTAAAAGACCTGCGGGAGGAGGGAATCGTCAAATACCGAGCCGATCCAGAAGACAACCGAAAAAAGATATTTTTCCTTGACAGCGAAATGCTTGGATGTGTGGATTCAAGAAAGATGAAACTGAAAAACAATACCGAAAGGCTGATTGACAGATTCATCGAAGATGGTGACATAAACTATCAGCTGATGCTGGTTCACACATTCAAGACAATTCTAACCGAGTATGGAATTGAAATAACTCCCCTAATCAAATCCATCGGAAACCATATCGGCGAATATATCTACAGACAGGTATATGATGAGGACTTTGACAGATTCCTTTTCAATATTTCAAAATACTGGGCGGATAACAAATTAGGCTTTCTGTTATTTGAAGCAAAAAACAGCCTGGAGATACAGTGCATGGACTGCTTTGAATCAGTAAAGCTTGAAAAGACCGGAAAACCCGAATGTCATCTTGAAGTCGGAATGTTCGAGACAATATTTCGAAATTACTTCGGCTTTGAGGTGAAAATTGTCGAAACCAGATGCTACTCCATGGGTGATGAAATGTGTCTTTTTGAAGTTACACCTTAAAGATGTAGAAGATTGAAGTGGCAAGTTTCTCGTCATTTGCAAACTTCTCAAAACCTAAAGAGTATTTCAAAAGCTTTGATCTTGGAATTAAAACATTATCACTTTCGGGGTTTAGGACAATGCCATCCATGTCTTCAGTTAAAACGAAATTCACAAGTGTTGCAAGGTTAACAATCTGAGAGTACTTGAATTTTCGTGTATTGACATGCTGGAGTTTATCTTCCGCAGAAAAGATGGTTGCATAGACCCCGCCGACCCTGTCTGTATACATCTGAGCTACTGGCCCATAGTCCTGAAGCGATATTATTCCCTTTTCAGCCACACTGTCCAAATTAGAATCAGCAAGCATTAAAGTCAAAACGGTTGATGATGAAAGCCTTTCAAACAATCCTTCATAGTCACCAATGTTATTTGCGTTTTCAATGAACACCTCCAGTTCATTATTATTTATATTATTTTTAATTTCCAGAAGTTCCTCTTTGGTGTATGGATTTGGTGAGTAGAAATTGGTTTTTGGAATGTTTTTAATTGACAGGATAAACTCCTTTGAGAAAAGATACTTTTCAGAAGCGGGATTTAAAATATACCCTTCAATGTCTGAGGTTTTAAGTACATTCTGATAAAGCTCAAATGAGTTTTCAAGAAATATGATGTCATCATCCTTGAAGAATTTATTGAATTCATCTGCGTCTGTAAAAAGAGGAGTGAACTTTGAATCGTTTTCCTCATAGATTATAAAATTTAGGGTTCCGTTTTCGCTTTTAGCCGGAATCAGAAGATTTGAATATCTAAATTCATTAATAAGCTTTGTTAGAAGGCCTTCCGTAAGCTGATTGTCGTTTGAATAGATGTCTTCAATTACTGTCCTCAGGTGTTTGTGATTAGTCATTGCAAATACTTTGTTTAAATTACAATATATAATTTACAATGACTAATTAAGATAGTTCTTATTCAAAATTGAAAACATCATCAAATTCGATATCAAAACCCATCGCCCTTAAAAAGAAATACATCATTTCTTTTCCAGATGGCATGTTAGGGTCCAATTCCCATTTGCGCAGAACTCTCCAATCTTCAGGATCCAATTCTTTTCTAAATGCTGTATATTCTGCTATCATTTTTTATACCTAACTTTAGTTAATTTTAATTCTTTAAGAATAATGTCTTTAAGAAAATTTTTTAAAGAATATAATTCACAATGAACACTATTACAGAAACTGCAAAAAGAACGATTACAATACCACTGTTCTTTCCACGGTTAATGTATATCAGAATTGCTAAAATTACTATCAGGATTATATTTGCTGCCATAAGAATTGTCAAAAACATGTTTTTCACCAAATATAATTATATGCCTTATTGCAATTAAATGTTCATTGCCAAATGTCAACACCAGTATTTTGAAGAATTTTGTCTCTTATTGAAGGATTGTTTTCAATCATATATCCAAGTTCTTCATCATTCTCTTTTATTACTTCTATTAAAGTCATTACTGCATCTTTAACTGCAGATTCAACCAGATTTCTTTCATAATTTTGAATGAAATTCCTTCTCATTTAAAACATCCTTTTAATGACATTCATTACCAAATTCGAACATTATGAGCAAATTCTTCAATGCTATTTTCCTTTGAAAATTCACGCATATGTGTAAATATTTCAGAATAGATTTCATCAATTTCCTCTTCAGACACATTACCTAATTTTTCAAAAGAATAGATATATTCCTGAGTATCTATATCAGGCATTTCAGAAATTGTAATCTTGCCTAGACAATCATATTTTTCAGTAAAACGAATTAACTCCTGAGTATACATATTAAATGCAGGTTCCATTTCTTTTTTGAATAATTCCAATCGTGTAACCATATTTTGCGCCTTCAAATGTTATAATCTAATTTCCCTTTGAATTATAATAGTTATAAACTGCTTTATATGTTCGAATATTTAAATTAGGCAGTTATTTTTCACATCAATTTTACAGACTCAGACAACTTTTTTTTAAAAATTAAAATAAACTATGCATAATTGATAGTTACAAAAATAACAGAAAAAATTATATTTTAATTATGTTAATACAACAAAATTGCTTTAGATAGGCAAATTTTTCAAGTTAAAAAAAAATAAGTTTTTTAGAATTTCAGATGGCTGAATATTTTTTCCATGTATCCAATTGCATCGGAAACATCATCTGAGGTTAAATCACGGAATGGATCATAATCCGCTTTTTTTCTAAGGCCTGCCAATTTAGCCAAATCATTCCTTACTCTATTTTGACCAAAGTTTTCTAATGCATTTCTAACTTGCAGATGTTCACTGATTATTTTTTCATTTTCACCAAATTCTTTAATTGGTACTGGTTTGAAATTTTTAACATCTTCAAGCCATAGTTCACAAAACAAATACGAACTAAAATATGCTCTATTGATTATTGTTGAATTAATACATCTTTCATCACAGTTTTTTGGAATTAACTGATTTTTAAGCATTAAAAGATGTATAGTTAACAAATATAATTGAAATTGAGGGTATTTTGTTATATCCATTGAATACCCTCCAATTATAACCAAATCATAGCACTTTTACAAAAGTCTTCAATATCATTTGCTTTTGAAAATTCTTTCATATGATTATATATTTCAGAATAGATTTCATCCAATTCCTTTTCGGATGTGCCATTCAGTTTTTCAAAAGAATAGATATATTCCTGAGTGTCAATATCAGGCATTTCAGACATTGTCATCTTACCTAGACAATCGAATCGTTTGGAAAAGTCAACAAGTTCCTGAGTATACAACTCTTTTGCAGGTTCCATTTCTTTTTTGAAAAGATCCAGTCTTGTAACCATATTATCACCACTTTAAGGGTATAAATTCGTATAAAAACTAATTTTTCCTAATAGAAAAAAGTTACAGTTTGTATATTTATTTTCCTTAAATATAAATTTAACGATTTACTAACCTTTAATTTCCTATTACGAAGTCATGACAATTTTACAGACTCAAAGCAATTTTACAAAGTGATAACAATATTGATGAATCAATAATAAAAACAAAATAAGGCAAATCATTGATAATATTAGTTTTCATCAACCAAGAAGTCCTCGTAGGTCAGAGTATTCAGCTCCTCATCAGTAATGTCTTCTTTTGGAGCCAGGCGATTTGCCTGTGCGGTTATTACCTCTTCAAAGAAATTCCTTACTGCACGGCCGTTTGCAAAGTTATCAGACTTGTGCTCATACATGAGCTTGAAGTATTTTTTTGCATAGTCACTTGCAGCATCATCCAATGTCAGGTTGGCTTCATCAGCCATCAGGATGAAAATGTCATAGAGCTCTTCTGCATCATAGTCCTTGAAGTACAGGAATTTGTTGAATCTTGACTCAAGACCAGGGTTTGAGTGAAGGAAATTGTCCATAAGCTCGGTGTAGCCAGCAACAATAACAATAAAGTCATCACGATTGTCCTCCATTGCCTTTAGTAGTGTGTCGATGGCTTCACCACCATAGTCGTTTTCGCTTTTTGAGGTTAAACTGTATGCCTCATCAATAAAAAGAATTCCACCCATGGCTGAGCTGATTACCTCCTGGGTTTTTATTGCAGTCTGGCCAACATAACCTCCCACAAGACCTGATCTGTCGGTTTCAACGAGATGTCCTTTGGATAATAGTCCCATTTCATGATAAATTTTTGCCAATAATCTTGCAACAGTGGTTTTACCTGTTCCTGGATTACCTGAAAACACCAGATGAAGGCTCATTGCAGGCTGTTTTATTCCCCGTTCAGCCCTGATTTTTCTGATTTTAACAATATTTATTAGGGAGTTGACGTCCTTTTTTACGTTTTCAAGGCCAATCAATTTATTTAATTCATCAAGATAATCGTCTAAGGATTTCCTATCCTCTTTTGGAGGTTGTTTTTCAGGTTTAATGACTGTCTCTTTTGGTGTCAAATCAACGTTCAAGTCATTAAGATGAGCCTCAAGCTTTTGTATATAGTCATTGTAGAGTTTTAAGACGTCTTCATTGAGGTCATTGTCAACGGTTATGAAAAACTTGCCTAAAAACTTGTAGTTGTCAAAAAGAGTATAGCATGAATTCAGGTTGGTCATGTCAAAATCCTTAGCAAAAATGTCAATTTCATTAAGGCATTTAAATGAAAGGGGAATGTCTTTGCCTAATTTCAAATCTGTCAGATTCAAGATGTCATCTTTAACGTATGAAGTGTCTAAAATCTCATTTATAAATTCAACTTCCCTATCTGTGACTTTACCGTCACCAAGACCCAGATATGAAAACCATCTGAAAAAATCATCTAAAATAACGCTTTCAAGAGGTGAGTTCAAATCCTTAATTGAAGGACAGTAGTCCTTAAAAATATTTAAAGTTTTAATTATGAAAGTCAAATCTGACAAATGCTTTTTTAAAAAGTCCATTTGGATTTTGTCAACTTCACTGCCGCACTTGGGACAAAGGGTCTGTGAGTCATCAAGGATTGTGCCGCAATTACTGCAAATAGTCCACTCCAACATGATAATACCTGATTAATTTTTAATTTAGAAAAAATATAAGGCAAAAGAATGCCTCATATTTTGCGAATATCCACACCAGTTTTTTCTAAAATTTCAGCGCGAATGGATTCATTTTCTTCAATTTCATGAGCCACACCATTGCCTTTACTTCTTATTGCACCCATAATATCTTTAATTGCTTTATCAACTGCTGTTTCAACTGCAGTTTCAACTGCTGTTTCAACTAGGTTTTTCTCATAATTCTGAATGAAAGTACTTCTCATTTTTATCACACTCATCAGCTCATTTGAATGGTTTTTATCTTTAATTAAAGCTTGCACCCACAATATCTGTGAAAGTTTAATTATATACTTATACTCCTGTGAGATGTTAATCTCATTAACAAAATGACACAACTCATCTACCAGCTCAACAGTATCCTTTTTGTGTTTGGTGAAAGGAATTACTGAAAAAAGATATGCGTCCATATCTGTTATGTCTATGTTGTGTTCTAGTTTGTCTTTTATTATACTTAAAATTTCATCACCATCAAGGTCAATCAGATATGTAATGTTTGGTTTGAAAAACCAGTCCGGCATTATCTCTACACCCCTAATTGACCTTTTTGTTTCATCCAATGATATAATTTCCATGCTTACAGGCAGTTTGACTCTGGCACGGAAATTAGCGATATACTGGAAATTTCTAAGCAGAATCTTTTCTGTTAATGGAAGCTTATGAAACTCAAAGATGATATAATGACCCATTCGCGTCAACACCGGAAAATCCATTATTCCCCGTTCAACTTCCTCAGTAAATACTTCAGGATATTCTATCCTAATTATTCCAGGTTTTATGCCTGAAACTCTCATTAT
>CAZOYH010000016.1:0-19574 GCA_964583995.1 uncultured Methanobrevibacter sp. | reverse complement strand
CTGACGTAATCTTAGAGTTTGATTATGAAATGAGCGGTTGTAAAGATTTTTCTAATGGAGTTATAAGTATTACTGTCGGAATGAATGACGGTTCAACATATTATATGACTATGAACCGTTTTATTGAAGATAATCATGTTACTCTTGATTTTAATAATCTTACTTTACTAGCTGGAAATGTTTATATTGATTCTGAAGGTGAGGAAATAGAGATTACAGAAACAACTCCCTTAGACGTAACTGATGTAAAATATATTATGTTTGTTATAGTTCCTTCTAACTATGTAGAAAACAAAGAACAATATACAATTATTAGAAATACGGACTTTACTTGTAAGATAAGCAATATTGAAGTTACTAATGGTGAAATTTGTAAAGAGTATATACCGTTAGACCCTCAAGAATATCGATTGTGTGAAGGTTATGACGATTTTTATGATTTGAACCCTTATAGAGTTTGTAGGGAAATGAGGAAACTAGGATATGTAAATTGGATTGATTTATATATCGGCGCCTCTCATTTTTACGAAAAAAGCGGGACTGTTGGAGATTTAATAACTATATCTGAAACTTTGAATCATACTCAAACAGAAAAAATGGTTTTAAATCAAAAAGTACCCTTGAATAGAGCTTTTACTACTTGGTTGGATTGTTATTCTCGTGAATTAAAAGCTAACGGTAGTGATAAGCTTGTTGTTAGTGTATCTATGGAGAATTTGCAGTGCCCTACTAGTTGGAGACAAAAAGCCTGTAATGGAAATTACGCTTTAACCGGTTGGGTTCCCTCTACTTTCTTTTATAGTCCTTGTAATCCGGAAGTATTGTCTTATATGCAGTCCGTTAGTGAAGCTTGTCTTGATATAGTTGTAGCTAATGATTTACAACCTATTCTTCAGATGGGTGAGGCTTGGTGGTGGTGGAATGAAAACGATAAACCTAATCAACCGCCTTGTTTTTATGACGATTCTACTAGAAACAGTTATTATAAAGAGTTCGGTGAGAATATTCCGGAATATTCGTCATCTTGGGAAAATTACGATAATAAACTCACTTCTTGGCTCAATAAACAATTAGTTAAATATAGTGATGGGTTAAGAGAGGTTGTAAAAGATTCTAAGTATAAAAACGGCTTGTATATGGCTTTATTTTTCCCTCCTTCCGTTACTGATGTTGATAGGGTTCCGGCTATGATGAGAGAGGTTAATTTTTTGAAAGATGCTTATACTCCTTTGAAATTAGATGTTTTACAGCTAGAAGATTATGATTGGGTTACTGGCGAGAGCGTACATCATGATGAAGTCTACTCGTTAGGTCAAGAATTAGGATTTAGTGAGGATAGATTACATTATTTTGGAGGTTTTGTTCAGTATCCTGAAGATGCGCCTAAGTTTTGGAATTTAATCTCTAAATCAATGGAAACTGCAATAAATAAGAAATTTAAAGAAGTCTTTGTTTGGGCGGGTTCTCAAGTAAGACGGGACGGAAAATTCATAGGTCATTACGCTTATGAGCTAATACAAAGATTGTTAGATAAAATTCCGGACGTTAAAGCTTATGATGATTCTGATTTGGTTTCTAGAATAACTAGTGCTGAAGGACAAATTACTACGATGGGAGGGCGAGTTTCTACTTTAAATGGAGAATTAACTACTCTAGACGGCAAAGTAACTACTTTAGAAGGTCAAGTATCAACTTTAGATGGAGAACTGACTACTTTGGAGGGTCAAGTTTCTACTTTAGATGGTGAAGTAACAACCTTAGAAGGTCAAATAACACCAATAGTTGATAGTGGGTGGGTTAATTTGAGTTTAACCGGTAATTTTTACAATTTTGATTCTACTAATAGTGTAAAATACCGTAAATATGGAAGTGAGGTTCAAATTACTGGACTTCCAGTGTTAAATGCCTATCCTTCTGCGCTAACTGAATTAATCATTGGAACGTTGCCTAGTGGTTTTAGACCAATCCGTGACGTATCTTTTGTTTGTGAGTTAAAAGACGATGATAAGCTGTGGACTTGTACCGTAAAGTCTAACGGAGAGGTTACTTTCAACCGTTTGAGAGATAATACTGGTTTTGTTGCCGGAACTGCTTTTGCAGACGTTTTAAAATTAAATGTTAATTTCTTAATTGACTAAAAGAGCTGATAAATATGATAAAGAAAAGCGAAATTAAGCTAATTGCTGAAAAAATCAAAGAATATGTAGAAAAAAATAAGGAAATACCCAATTCAATAGAAGTAAATAAGAAAAAATACTCAAAAACCGAGTGTTTATACATTTTAGGATATGCTATTGATCATCTAAATGAAAATTTTGATTTTAAAAGCGGTAAAGTAGCAAGTAATCCTGTAATTACTGTCATTAATGAAGATATTTATGAGTCTGATTATAAAGACCAATCTAAAAGATTATGCCAATATTTAAATCAAAACGGTAAAGCTCCGAATTACATTAAATCAGTTAAATCCTCAACTAAGATTTCGCCGGATTTGGAGTTGTACGCTTTTGCTAAAATAATCGATTATTATTACAAAAATAAAAGATTGCCTAATTATTGCAATTATAATTCTAGCGTATTGGCTAGCGTTAAGTCCAGTAAAAACAATTGCAGTAATCCTTATAAATCATCTCCTCACCCTACTAAAAAGGGTTGCGATGCTATGGGTCAAAATACTGGTTATTTTTGTGCAATTTGTGCACTGCAACATTCTTTATTCAAATTCGGTATCTACGTTTCTCAAAGCCAATTAGCAAAATGGGCGGGGACAACTAGCTCCGGAACTTCTCATCAAGGAATCCGTACTGCCGTTGCAATGGTAAACAGTAAATATCACGTTAATATTTCCGTAGATGAGAAAAACTTCAGTGATTTAGGTTTAGAAGGGTTGGCAAAACTTATCTGTAAAAGTAACGTTGATGTGATAATTCATTTGTTATATCGTCTTAAATACGGTCATTATGAGTCAATTAACGAAATTGACGTGAAAAATAAGATGTTTAAGATTTTAAACTCACTTGGAAACAAATGCTCTGGTGGTTGCTATTGCGGTTACGTTGAGGATAGATCATTAGCTGTAGAAAAATCATATATCGGTGGAATTAGTCAGAAATCCATCATTATTTTAACTAAAAATTAGGTGAAAATATGAACGTTATTGTTAAAAAAATACATGAAATCCATTTAGATTATCAACAAAGGCAAGTTTCTAAGTTGTATAAGTCAGAAGGATTAACAAAAAGAGTCTTAAATAAGCAAAGAAAGATTAATGAAAAAAGAAATGAGCTAGATTTACCTGATAGGTATGAGAGGCAATATAAAAGGTTTGTACAATGAATATTTTAGTTTTGATTAAAGAATTAGATTCTACGCCTTTAGATAGGGAAATAAGAAACGGAGGAGGTCATGGTGATATAATTAGTTTCTATAATGAAACTGGTAATGACTATGATTTAATCATAGAGGGTGTTGAATATTCAAGAGTAGTTCAGGCATGTGTTATTTTTAAAGACCGTTCTTATTATCTCTACATTCAACACGGTGAAAATCCTAACTTAATTAAGTTAGATGTAGATAGTATAGAAGAAATTAATTGTATTCCGTCATTAGTTGAATAACTCCCTCCCGTATTTTTGAATAAAAATATTTAAAATGTATAAAAACAAATTTATACCCATATTGCTATCAAAATATGCGCGAGGGTCAATTATGAAAAACACTAAAAAGCTGATATTGCTATTAGTATTGTCTATTTTTCTTGTGGGTATGTTGATGGGGTCAGCAACAGCAACTCATACAGTTAAAGTAGGTAAATATACTGGAACAATATCGGATAATGATTATAAAAAATTACAAAATGCTAAAAGTAAAAATAAGGATTGTTCCGTTCTTAATGTTAAATCTAATAATAAAGGATATAGTATGGCAATTTACTATAACACCTTTTCGGGTTATGAGCCAATGTCCGGAATTACATTTGAAAAAGGATTTTTGGGTAGTGTATGGAAAAACGGTGAAGAATCTCCGATAATTGCTTATAAAAAAGCCACTATATCATCTAAAACCACAACAAATACTAAAAAAAATACTGTTTACACAAAACCACATACTTACAATCTGGGAGGATATAAAGTAACAGTTTCAGCTAAACAATATACTCAATTGAAGAAACATAAGAATACAAATACTTTATATATTGCTTATAAGAATATTGGCAATAAAAATGTTAAAGTTCCTAAGTATAAGACTGTGAAAAAGAAAGTATGGGAGACTAAATTAGTATTGGATGAAAAATTAGTTTATAGTTCCGATTGGTCTGATTCTACTTGGTATGAATATCATGCTGATAGATACAGTAAAGCCGGTTGGAAATATTATGGAAGTAAAACTGTAGAATCCAATAATGGCCATGTTATTAAATATTATCAGAAATATAAAAAACAAGTAACTAAAAACGTTAAAGTTAAAAATGGTTATAAAACGGTTAAAGTTCCAATTAAAGCTGAAATTTGGTCTAATGGAATGTATAAATTATATGATAAGAACGGATATTTCTATAAATCCGGTAAAGTAAATATTTAAACCAATAGCTAAGCTATTGGTCTTTTTTTGTTTTTTGTCTAATTTTTTCAAGTGTATGAAATAGTTTATTTTAACTTTTTTTCTATTGATTATTTTCATTAATTAATTTAACTAATTGTTCTCTGATTAAATACTGCTTAACTAACTCACTTATTTTTTTTATTAAATTTAAGCATTTACAACGTCGTAATACATATATGTACTAGAGTTCTATCTATAACTATCGGATTACGTCCGGTGAGAACTTGAATTTATTTATAACTTCAAGTGAACTGTTAAAAATGATGGAGAATTGATTTAAATGATTGACGTATATGTAAAAAACTATAACGAAACTTTTGCTATAATCATCGACGGAGTAATTGTTGATTTTACTACTGTTTATGATGAAGTTGAAAATTTAATCTTAGAAGTTTGTGATGAATTAGGAATTGATACTTGGGATATTAACGTTCAAGAAAATTAAGAATAACGAGCTGATAATATGAACAGAGCTGAATACTTAACTGAATTAATGAAAAGAGATGTGGAATCTATTGTAACTGCTGAAGAAGATGTTAAAGATATGGAGTTAAAATTAATCGTAGAGCTTAAAAAAGCTGAAGAAAAATGTGATGCTTATGAGGAAATGTACGAAGATGACGAAGGACTTATAATGTCTGCTTATACTGAATACGAAAGAGTTAGAAGTCCTATAACTCAATTAGAGTCTTTAGTTCAAGACTTCAAAATTAGCTTAATCGACCACTACGAACAATTGTTAATAGAAAAAAGAGCCTATAATGAGGAAATCCGCAAAGCTTTGGCTACTGCTAAATATAATGTCGTTAAAATGGACGAAACTGTAGAAATTATTAAAGGTGTTTTAATCTAAACACCTATTATTTTTTTTCAATAAAATCCGTTGAATTATTGTAAAACCTCACCAAATATTATGATTTTAAAATTCAATCATTTACGTTGGAGTAATACATATATGTAGCGCTGTCCTAACTATAACTATCGAGAGTTAAATTATCTCGTGAAATAATTAAGGAGCTGATAAATATGAAAAACTTTGTTAAAATTATGGAAAACGTTGAAAACCTTGTAAAAGGCTGTGAAGGATATGTTGAATACGGATTTATTCCTGACGAAAATGTCGTTAGTGTAAGAGTATTTGAATATGATGATTACGCTGAATATTGCGATGATTTAGAATACTACAACTTTACTCTCGTATTTTCCGAGTTATTCGAACAAATCAAAACCCAATGCAATGACCTTGCAGAAAACATAAAATCCTACGTACCAACTGATGCGGATAAAATGTGCTACGGATATTTCAACTACCGTGAAATTCTCATAACTCCTCGTGACTAGGTGATCTAAATGTATGGATTTAACTTTATTATCAGAAATGATATGAAAGTATCTTTTTTCATTGATAAAAATGACGAATTTTACCATTGGCAATATATTAATGGATTTAATTATGATTTGGACGACTTTGAAAGGGATTTGATTAATAAATTTGGTAAAGATTTCTTAATCCGGACGGTTAAAGAGATGGCGGTTTATGAAACTAAGAGATTAAACGGTCATATTGAATTGGTGAGGTTTGAATAAGATGTCCGATTATACTACTGTGAGGATTAAAAAATCCTCACTCGAAAAAATCAATAAAATGAAAGGGGAACACGGGTCAGTTGCCGATGTTGTTGAAAAACTTCTAAGTTCTGTAGGAGGTTGTAGTATTGACGATATTCTTGAGATTAACAGAGATAGCGTTGCTATAACTTTAGAATACTTATTTTTTGATGGAAAAAGTTTTCATCTAGCCAATGAGTATTATATTACTTTTCAAGAACTAAGATTAAGCAAAGTTGGTGATACTTTCACTGCAAATCAAAATCCGGCTGATGATAGTTATTCCCTCGATACCGCTGAAGTTTTATTTGTTGATGAACGTTCCGTCTTAGTTAGAGTAACTGAAACTTTGAAAAGTGAAAATCAGGAAACTTCCGTTGTTCATATGGAGCATGTGGATTTGTTTTAATTTTATCTATTTTTTATTCGAAGTCAAGAAATAATCTTGACATTTTTCTATTTTTAATAAATTATTTTAATAACAAAATATATACCTTTATTCATGAAATATAATAGATTGGTTGTGTTGGGACTTGTTTTAATTGTTCTATTTTTAAGTATTGGAGTAACAACTGCAAATGAAAATACTACTTTAGAAGGTGTAGAATCTAATGTAGAGGATACTTTAATGAGTTATGATGAAAATTTAGGGGAATATGGGGATTATGGGGAAAACTATAATGCTAGAATCATAGCTAACAACGTAACAGTAGAATATGATGATGAATATGAACTATCAATCTATATTGTTGATAATAACAATAATCCAATAGAAATGGCGGAACCTTATTTTGAAGATTATTTAAATTCATGGTACGATTCTAACGGATATTATTATTTTTATCCAAGTAATTATGATGTAGGAACTCATAATGTTACATTTACTCTTGACGACGGTCTTTATAAAGCAGAACCCGTTTCAATTAATATGAAAATTGTTAAATCTGTATTTTATGGCGAAATTACTTGTAAATCTTATTGGGGAACTACTAAAAGCACTTTAACAATGAAAGCAACCGTTTATAATCCTTATGGAAGTTTTTATGAAGAGGGTTATGTTACTTTTAAAGTTAATGGAAAATCTTATAAAGTTAAAACTAAAGGTGGCGTAGCAACTAAAACAATAAAAATTAAAAAATCCGGAACTTATACCTATACTGCAAAATTTATTAATAACAATTACAAATCATCAGGAGTAACTGGTAAAGCCAAATTATATGTTAAAAAATATAAAAAATATTATACATTTACAGCAAAAGATTATGATAAACATAAAACTACTGGTAAATTGATATATAAATTACCTTATAAGTATTATCTGAAATTATTAACTGCAAAAAGTAAAGGAAAAACTTGTTATTTGAATTTCAAAAGTAAAGTCAAAGTTTATGGAAATAAATGGTATAAAACCAGATGTGGATTTGATTTAAATAAAAAAGGTAAATTAACATTTACTTATGAGGTAGATACTTATTCCCATCCTGTTTTTGCATATAAAGTATATAATTTGTAGATTTAGATAAATTCAAATGAAAATACTTATATTAGTCCATTGAAATAATTTATTTTAAGTTCATTGATTATTCTACTCATTGGCTTGATTATTTTAATAACTGGAACTTAATTAACTGTTGTTTAACTCAATCAATCTTTTGTTTATTCAATATTGAAATTGAATATCTCCGAGAGCCAATCCAAATTTTGAGTTTGAAGAGATTCTGAAGAGGTTCCGAAGATGTACTGAAATTCAATTTATATAGGGAATTTTATAAACTAATATTCATGACTACAATAACAATCGAAGTATTAAAGAAAATAATTGAAAACCTCCCCGACGATTATAATGTTGAATTTGACAACGGGAAAAACAAACTTCAAATTGCTGATAAAGTAGAAATTGATGTTGGTTTGAAAAAGTTGATTTTAAAAAAGTATTAAAATAGTTCTTAATTTCAATTATATATACTATTAACGCCCATAGTTCTAAATAGGCACAAAAAGGAATTTGGTTCATTGTGGAGATATGATTCTCCACAATTTTATGATCACTATTTTGATTTTTCGTGTAGCTCGTTGATGGTTCTTGGTGTTATAAAAAATGGTTTAATGAACTTTTATTTTATTTGCATTTTACCTTTTTGTGTCTGTTTATTTTCCTCCGAGATTTTTATTATATTGTTTATTATTTATTTAAAATTGTTGAATAATTATTTAATATTTCTACATTGAACGATATTGAATAAATTTAAAAACAATTAAATACAAAGTATTAACAATAGAGAAAGTATAAGTATAGGATATTTTGAAATATATCTAATACATACTTATAGAAAATTCATCTATAGGAGTGTGAAAAATATGGTAGATTCTGAAACCATTGAAGCAAAAATTTCTGATAAAAAAGAAGAATTTGAAGAAAAAGTAGATGAAAAAGTCGAAGAAGGAAAAGAAAAATTCGAAGAGAAAAAAGAAAAATACGAAGAAAGAAAAGAAAAAGGAAAAAATATTGCTGATAATGTAATTAACGATTTATACAGAACCATTGATGAGGTCAAAGACAACCTCAAAAACATGCAAAAATCTGCTGATGAAAGATATGCCAACTACAAAAAATCAACTGTCCAAACATTAGACGTTGATCTTGTTGAAACCAAAGATATCTACTACATCAAAGCAGCAGTACCTGGTGCTGAAAAAGAAGATGTGTTGATTGAAGCTGGTGACAACGACATTACTATTGAAACCACTTTCAAACCATACATTGAAGAATTCGCAGAAGATGAAGAAGCTGAATTAATCGCTTCTAGCATCAAAGCCGGAAGATGTGTTAAAACAATCAGATTCGAAAACAGCCTTGATTTAGAAAACATCACTGCAAAATTCGCAAACGGAATCGTTACTATAACCATTCCAAAACTAATCATACCAAAACATAAAATCAATGTGGAATAGTCTCCACATTTTATCCCTTTTTTTAAAAATTAATATCTTACTTAATGATTTAAGAAGTTTTAATTTCTTTTTCAATCATTACAATTTAATCATCCATGAAAAATTAATTAGACCATTTTCTTTGTAAATCATTATCATTATACTTGATTTTTTCCTGGCATTCACTATATTTTGATACTCCTTCCTCAAACCATTTTAAACACATGTCTTTATTTTTGTTATAATGTTCGCAGTCCAAATGGATGTTTTCTTCAGCCATATTAAAACACTTCCTTATTTTTAATATCTTACTTTACCAATATGTCTTGTTGCACCAGGATCTTCACCATTGAAGTGAGCCAAGTAATATACAAACCATTCAAGTGGAATTACAAAAATGAATGGAGACAATAACTTATCAACATCAGCATAATCCTTTAAGTCATAGATTATTGATTTGGCTTCAAGGTTTTTACAGAAATCAATAGCTTTTTGTGTGATTTCATCAGATTTTAAATCAGATGTTAAAAAGATTACCGGAACATCCTTTTCTGCCCTTTCAATCAGACCATGTCTGAATTCTGCTGAATATTCAGGACAAGCATGTTTGATTGCTCCTTCCATAAGCATGGTCATGGCCAATTTGTATGAAAGACCAAAGTTAGGTCCACTTCCCAAACAGTAGAAAATGTCTTCATCTTTAAACTCTTCGGCCAACACTTTATTTTCATCTTCAGTTGCAACCAAAAGTTTTTCAAGCATTTTAGGCATTTCAGCTAATTGTGCCAGCAGCTCTGATTTTTCCTCATAATCTGATGCCTTAAATAAGATTTGATATAAACAGGCAAGCTGGGTAATGTATGTTTTAGTACCTAAAATTGCAGTTTCTCTTTCACATCTTGTAACAATTGGAGTTTTTGCTTCTTTAATCATGGAACTGTCAGGCTCGTTTGAAATGGATACTGTGTGTATTCCAAATTCATTGCATCTTCTTAAAGATGCAAGAGTATCAGCAGTTTCACCTGACTGAGAAGTAAAAATAGCTATGGAGTTTTCATCATTTACCAATTTCTTGTTGTAGTAAAATTCATAACCAGTATAGACTTCTATGTTCATGTTAGTACTGGACATCCTAATTGCATCCCTAACACTGTAACAAGTTGAAATAGAACTACCGCAACCAATTAAATAGATTTTATCCACTTGTGAAATTAAATCAGACACGTCATCCATCTTTGGCATTTCACTTTCAAATGTTTTTTTAAGTGAATCAGGTTGTTCCATCATTTCGTCATACATTTTATATTTCATAGCTAAAACTCCTTTAAATTTAATAAATAATATTAATATATTGTTAATAGATATATAAAAATGTTTTTTAGAAAATAATTAAAATGATATTATGGAAATAGATTTAGCTTTAATTGGAATGGAAAAAGGAAAACAATATGAAACAATTATTACTACAAAAAATAGTGACAATATTCAAAATGCAGCACCTATTGGAGTAATATGCTCCGGAAAGGATAAAGTTTTATGCCGAATTTTCAAAGGAGGAAAAACTTTAGAAAATATATGTAATCAAAAAGAGTTTACTGTAAATATCACTCATGACCCAGAATTATTTATGTTATCGACTTTAGGAAATCTTCCAGAAGAGTATTTTAACCAAGATAACTCAATTAAAGACATTGATGCTTATTTTAAATGCAAAGTTGTTTCTTTTAAAGAAGCTGTTAAACAAAGTGACCCCATTAAAAAGAAAGGTGAAGCGATTGTTATCAAATCAGAAGTTACAGAATTGATTATAAATAACGATATCAAAGCGTTCAACCGTGGTTTTGGATATGTTATCGAATCATTATCAAATTATTCCCGTTTTGATTTGGTGGATGAAGATAAAAAACAGGAATACATTAAAACATTTAGAGAAGCCAACAGAATTGTTAGAAAAATAGGGTATAAAAAAGACATTGCATCAATGAATGCAATAAAAAATAAAATAAAAGAAAAAGGATATGATGTTTAATTTTTAATAACATCAATAAATTCAAATGAATCTCCATCAAACAAACCTTGATCTGAAATTTTTAATGATGGAATAACTAAAAGCGCCATAAATGCCATTGTCATAAATGGTGCATCAAGTGTACATCCTAAAGCAGCAGCCATCTTATGTAAGGTATCTAACTTTTCTGCAACAACAAAAGCGTCTTCATTGCTCATAAGCCCTGCGATTGGAAGTGAAAGTGAATCTCTAAAGTCTTCACTTACAACGGCAAATCCACCTTTATTGTCAATGACTTCATTTACAGCTTCAGCCATCATTTCAGAGTCATATCCAACTACAACAATATTGTGTGAGTCATGAGCTACAGAAGAAGCGATGGCGCCTTTTTTAAGATTGAAACCAGTTATGAATGCATTGGTTATTGCTTCACCACCATATCTTTCAACAACAGCTATTTTCAATACATCCTGATAAATGTCTGACTGAACTTTGCCCTCTTTAACTTTCAGCTTTGCAGTTGTCTTTTTGGTTAGAAGTTCACCATTATAACATTTGATTACATTGACTTCACATTCATTGCCATCGAAATAAACATCAAAGTCTTCAGGTGATTTTTGAGAAACGTTCATTGAATTTGTGGTTTCAACATCCTCAACATCAAACAATACTTCTTCACCGTCAAATACACATTGCCCGTCAATGTATGTTTTTAAGACATTCAAATCGCGTAAACTGTCAATTACTACAAAATCAGCTTTGCCCCCAGTTACGATAGCTCCGCCTTCAAGGCCAAAATGATTTGCAGGATTAATAGTTACCATTTCAATTGCCTGAATAACATCAATTCCAAGTTCTGCTGCCTTTTTGATTGATTTGTTTAAATGTCCATCAATTAAGTCGTTAGGATGCTTGTCATCACTTACAATAAAGTCAAATATTGGGGAGTGCAATCTTCTCTCGATTATCTCAGTTGGTATGATACTGAAACCATCCTGTTTTTTCAGGTGGTTTAACTTCTCTGAAAAATCAAAGAGAGCTTCCATATTTTTAGCAGATGATCCATCACGAACCATAATTTTCATACCTTTCTGCTTTTTCTCCATAGCTTCATTGAAATTACTGCATTCGTGATCAGTTACTATACGTTGAGCGATATATTTATCCAAATCTCTACCAGTTACAAGTGGCGCATGACCATCAATAGGTTTTCCAGACTGTCTTGCAAGCTCAAGTTTTCTTAAGACTTCCTCATCCCCTCCGATAACACCAGGGAAGTTCATCATCTCAGCAAGACCGACAACCTCATCCTTTTGAAGCAAATAGCTAATATCTTCAGCATCCAAAACAGCGCCTGATGTTTCAAATGCAGTTGCCGGAACACAGGAAGGTGCTGTAAAATAAAAGTTGAATGGAACTTTTGAAGCATTGTCAATCATGAATTCAATACCGTCGATTCCTGAAACGTTTGCAATTTCATGAGGATCACATACAACTGCAGTGGTACCGTGTCTTACAGCAATTTTTGCAAATTGCTGCGGTGTAATCATACTGCTTTCAATATGAATGTGAGAATCAATAAAACCTGGAACCAATAATCCATCCACATCAATTTTTGTCTCTTCAGTAACAACAATCGGAAGTATTTCCTTAAAAATACCTTCTTCAATTGTTATTCTTGCCGGATAAATAGATTCTGTTAAAACATCTAAAATATAAGCTGTAAATTTCATTTTCATTCCTCATGCAAAGCGTTATAAAGAAGTGGCAGAAATGTACCAATGTCTGTAACAATACCCACTACCTGAGCACTACCCCTATCAGACAGTTTAGTAACTGTAGATGGATTGATATCCACACAGATACTTTTAACTCTAGATGGGAGCAGATTACCTGTAGCGATTGAATGAAGCATTGTTGCAATCATAATTACCATATCAACTTCTTGAGCATAATGACGCATTAACTTTTGTGACTCTGCAGTATCAGTTATAACATCAGGAAGAGGCCCATCATCACGAATAGACCCTGCAAGAACATAAGGAACATTGTTTTTAATACACTCATACATGATTCCACCAGTCAAAGTTCCATCTTCAACTGCATTTTTAATAGAACCTGAATTGTTAATCCTATTAATGGCCCTCATGTGGTGAGTGTGTCCATGTGCTACGATTTTACCGGTTTCAACTTCAATACCTAATGAAGTACCAAACAAATTAGATTCAATGTCGTGAGTAGCTAAAGCATTTCCCGCCATAATGACATCAATGTATCCTTCCCTAACCAAAGCAGCTAAGAATTTACCTGAACCAGTGTGTACAATAGCTGGTCCTCCAACAATACCTATTTTTCCACCTTTAGCCTTGATTTCCTTCATTTCACGAGCAATACCATTAATTAAGTTCATTAATGGTTTTTCAGAAGACACTTCACTGTTCATGAACTCGAATACCTGCTGTTCATCTCTTGATCTGTGAGGAGGTGTAACTTTAACACCATCAAGACCAACGACGATCTTATCTCCAGCTTTAATTTCTGCAATTGGCTTTACAAAAGCTCTTTTTTCATCTTCATCAACTACAACCAAACAGTCCATTTCAATTTCTTCAACAGGAATCCAATTCCCATCATAGAAAATATGAGTAGTATGATTAGATGAGGAATAAAAACCTTCAGGAGCAACTTTATCTTTAGTTGATGCAACAAGATTAACTTCTTTAATATCATCGATTGATGCACCAAGAACAGACAATTCATCTAAAATAGACTCTAATAATTCGGGAGAATCTGCTGAAACTTCAATTTTTGCATGACTTACATCTGATTTTTTACGCCCAACATCGATTTCCAATATGTCAAATTCTCCGCCTTTGTCCATAATTATGCCCATTGTTTTAGTTAAAGTCAATGAGTCAATAATATGGCCAGAAAGCTCTATAGTTCTTTTATTATCCATAATATTTGCTCCAATTAGTTAATATTATAGATATATGTTTTGGTGATATTTAATGGTATTGAAAATATGAAATTTGCTAAAAAAAGAAATCTATAAAAATAAAAAAAAGTTAGACTCAAATATTGAGCCTAAAGTCCAAAGAACAGGTATATTATAAATACAATAACCATTAACCAGATTCCCCAACTTAACTCTTTTGATTTTCCACTAGCTAAGCTTGCAATTGCGTAAACAACGAATCCCCAAGCGATACCTAATGAAATGGAGTAAGTTAAAATCATCATGATAATGGTCATGAATACGGAAGCTGCAACAACAAGACTGTCCCATTGAATTTCTTTTAATTGTACAATCATTAAAATACCAACAATTACTAATGCAGCACAAGTAACAGGAGAGGTAAATAAACCTAAAATCAATGGTGTGAAGAATATTGATAAAATAAATAAGATACCAGTAACGATAGCAGTTAAACCGGTTTTACCACCTAAACCAATACCAGTTGCACTTTCTACATATGCGGTTACTGTACTGGTACCGAATATTGCACCGACAATACCACCAACAGCATCTGCTAAAAATGCGTTTTCAATTCCAACAGCCTGACCTTCCTCATCGATGAAACCACATTGTCTACCTAATGCCATTAAAGTTCCTGTTGTATCGAAAAATGTAACAAATACAAGTGAGAACAACATCATGATTAAGTTTGGAATATTAGTAAACAATTGTCCGAATCCATTTACAAATCCACCGAACAGGGATAAGTCAAAAGTAGTGGTAATGAATTCTGAAGGAACTGTAGGCATTAACATATCTCCTGCACCAAATCCGAGTGCAGTAAATATTACACCGATTATGGCGGTAACAACTAATCCTACAAATACTGCAGCAGGGAATTCTCTTACATATAAAATTAAAGTAATTACAATACCGATTAATGCAAGAAGAGCTGGAGCAGCCACAAGGTTACCCATTGAAACAAATGTTGATGGATCAGCTACAATAATTCCCGCACCTTTTAAACCTAAAAATGCCAAGAAGAATCCGATTGCAGCACCAATACCTAGTTTTAAGTCAAGAGGTATGATGTTTAAAATAGCTTCCCTTAATCCTGAAACAGTAATAATTAAAAAGATTATACTTGAAATGAATACTGCTGCGAGTGCAGTTTCCCAAGTGTTTCCCATTGTTAAAATGATTGTATATGTAAACAATGCATTTAGTCCCATACCTGGAGCCAATCCGACTGGGTATTTAGCAACTAGCCCCATAATTATACAAGCAACACCGGAAGCAACAGCGGTTGCAAATAATACTCCGGTGGCAGGCATTCCACCGTCTGCTAAGATTACTGGGTTTACCCCTAAAATGTAAGCCATAGCGAGAAATGTTGTGATACCTGCAATGATTTCAGTTTTGAAATCAGTACCATTTTCCTTAAATTTGAAAAAATTATCCAACATATAACACCTCATCAGAAAAACATAAATTTCGATAGAAATATTTTTGTAAAGATTATTTAATAAGATTATCGATAATCATTCATGATTAATCATGAGTATAACTCATATTAATAACGATTGATTTAAATTTTAATAGCCCTTTGCGGACAATTTTTAGCACATTCTAAACATAAAATACATTCAGTTCCATTTTCACGTTTTCTGGAATTATCTAAAATGTCAACATTCATCGGACATTTTTTAACACATTTTCCACAATCGTTGCATTTGTCGTTGTTAACTTTGATTCTCAAAAGTGCAAAGTAACTTGAAATCTTAATGAAAACTGTTATCGGACAGACATATTTACAGAATGCCCTATTGTCTTTTAGTTTAAATGCTAAAACAATTCCCACAACATAATAAACTAAATTTCCAACAATAAACAGATGAAACATGATTATTTCCATGTTATTAACTTTTAAAATAAATAAACTAGAGACAAAACATAAAATCAGCAAGAATAGAACATATCTAAACTTTCTCCAGTTTTTCATATCGCTTTTTGGAGTCTTGTATGGCAGCAAATCCAAAACCATGGCTGTCCAGCATGCATAGCCGCACCATCCCCTTCCAAAGAGAAGTGGTCCAAAGATTTTTGCAACAAGAAAATGGATTACTGCAGCTTCAAAAACGCCTAAAAAAAGATAATACCAAAATCCAGACATTGAAATGTTTTCATGTGAGAAAATTCCCACATAAAACAATAAGTAAGAACCAACGGCAAGCATTATTATGTTACGGCCGTATCTGTGATTTTTATCCATAACCAATAATCCTAAAGAAATAGCTGTTCCTATGTAGAGAAAATTAACTATGAAAAACGGGTTTGAAGTAATTGAATATACTATAACCGCAATGACAATGAAAACTGATTCTAAAATAAGGGGAGTTTTAATATTCATTATTTAATTATTAATCAAAAAGAGATATAAACCTATTCTATTAAAGTTAAGAAGTCATAGATTATTTTTGCCGCAACAACTGCCGTAGTATCTCCTAATTTGTCACAGGCGGTTTCTACAACATCCAATCCAACAATATTTTTATGACATAATGTTTCAAGAATTGTTTCCAGATGTGATATATGTAATCCATCAGGTGTGGGATTACCGACACTTGGGGCGATAGCCGGGTCAAATACATCCATATCTATTGAAATGTAAATTGGACCTTCAATGTTTACAAGGTAATATTCAACAGCATCCATATGCTTTTTAACATCCCTGCCTTTAAATGTCTGAATGTTGTATGTTGATTTTACGAATTCCTCTTCATCCTGTGATGCTGACCGGATTCCAATCTGAACAAGATCTGCTCCAAGTTCATGAACTCTACGCATTACAGTTGCATGGGAATACTTTTCACCAACAAACTTAAATGCCAAGTCCCTGTGAGCATCTAAATGGATTACAGTTAATTTACCATATTTTTCAGTTAATGCATTAACAGCACCTATTGATGCTGAATGTTCGCCTCCAATAATTAATGGCTTAACATTCAAATCTAAAAGTTCACTGACTGTGTCTTCAACAATTTTACAGGTTGCCTCACAGTTTCCCGGAACGACATTGACATCTCCGAAATCATAAAAAGCAGTTGTTAAATCTTTATTAAAAATAGTATTGTATTTTTCAAAACCAAATGATGCTTCACGAACAACAATTGGCCCTAAACGTGAACCGGAATGATAAGAAGTAGTGCTGTCAAATGGAACACCGATTATTCCAAATGAATTTTCTTTTATATTCTCATTTTCTTGAGAGAATGCAAATTTCCATGGTTCATAAGTATTTAAAAGCATAATTAATCTTTAAAAAGGAAAATAAATAAGAGAACCTAAGCTGATCCTCTAGTTCTCATTATTTTCATGTTTCCTAAAGCAACAATGTATTCAACTTCAATACCTTCAACTATGTCATTTTTTAATTCTTCAGGCATTGGTAAGTCAATGGTATCATAGTTTTCCATGTCCATAATTTGAACATTGTCCCCTTGGATAGAAATAACTTGTCCTAATCTTTTATCAATGATAGGAGTATCTACTTTGTTATCTACAGGTTTAACGAGACTTCTTTTTTGGTTGTCAAAGACACCAACAGCTTCAATTCTTGCTTTAGCTGCTCCATGTTTACCTGGAGATGAAGTAGTGTAACTGATAATTTTACAAGCTTCTCCGCCTAAAACAATATATTTTCCAACTTTTAATGTTTTAATTTCTACAACTTTTGTTGACATTAATTTTCCTCCATTTTAAATAAAAACCGGTTTTTAATCTGATAATAAGGAATATTATTAGATTAATATAAACTATCTTTTCCATTTTATTTAAAGTATTCGTTAATTTTGATATTTTTAACAATGTTAATCAAAAAGAAAATTTTCTAAATATATGAGATGAATTAGATTAACCCATTATTAAAAGAGTACAACCACAGAGATATGGCTGCCAGAATCAGAATAACAATAACCCAAACAATTACAAATATCTTCTTTGAATCGCTCTGGCCTTTAGTTATGTAACTTTCACCCGGTTTGTCGCTTGAATGTTGCCTGTTGTTTTTATAAAAATCATCATTTCTTAAATAATTGTAAAACATTCGGCTTATAAAATAGAAAATTACAACAAAAACAATGCCAATATACGGAATAGAACCTCCATTAAAGAATACTACTGTAATGGATGATACTATAAGCATTAATAACATGAAAAAACATGCGGATAAAATAATTGAAAGTGGTTTGTTTAAAATCATTAGGTGCACCTAAATTTATTTTGGATTTCATTATTTAAATATATTTTTAATACATTAGTTACAAATCTAAATTTGTGATAAAATGAAAATAGCTATTGTATCTGGAAAGGATGAAGGGCCAACAAAATTAAATGCATTCGATAATGCACTAACCGATGCTGGAATCGGTGATGTGAATCTAATAAAAGTATCCAGCATGCTTGCAGGAGATACCAAAATTGAAAAACTGCCAAAACTTAAAGCAGGATCAATGGTAAACTGTGTTCTATCAGAAATAACATCAGACAATCCGGGAGACGAAATTAGTGCAGTTATTGCAGTAGCTATTGGTGAAAAACTCGGTTGCGTTGTTGAAACAACAGGAATTAATAAACCCCTAAATGAACTAACAGACGAAGCAGAGATTATGGTTAAATACATGATGGACAAACGTGGAGTGAAAATAAAAGAATTGCATGTTGAATCCTCCACCACAACAGTGAAAAATATTGCATCAGTTGTCGCATCAGTAGTTTATTTAAATGAAGACATAATTGAGGGATAAAAAATGGATGCTAAAACAAAGCAAATAGCTACTGATTTAGCTTATGAAATCATAAGAGAAGTAAGTAGAGCAATCAGACCATATGTAGGAAAAGAAGAATCTGGTGAAAAAGTTAAAATGGGTGCTGATGGGACTCCAACTTCCCTAATCGACGTGATAGCTGAAGAAAAAATCATCAATATCTTAAAAAATGCACCCATATTATCATATATTGTTAGTGAAGAAATTGGTGAGTTGAAATTAGGTAAAGGTACAAAAAGAAGCGTTACTTTAACTCAAGAATTAAGGAGAAAAGATTTGAAACCTGAAGAAACACCAAGTTTCATATTCCTAATTGATCCGGTTGACGGGACAAACAATGCAATTAAAGAAATTCCCGCATTTGGAATATCAATAGCTGTTGCAGGAGTAAATCAGGGACGCCTTGCGACATTGAATGATGTTGAACTCGGTTTCATAAGCAGTTTTGCAAACGGTAACTTTTTTGAAGCTGAAAAAGGAAAAGGATGTTGGTTAAATAATGAAGAAGTACAACCAAGTGATGTCATTAACATTAGTGACATGACTCTTGGAGGATTTACCAAAAGCGGAACTTCTGAAGCATCAAAATTAGTTGATAATGCCCGCCGTATGAGAGTTCTTGGAAGTGTGGTGCTTGAAC
>CAZOYH010000015.1:0-19896 GCA_964583995.1 uncultured Methanobrevibacter sp. | reverse complement strand
ATTTAAATGATATTTTCAATTCAATATTTCTAAAAGACATTATTGAGAGATATAACATTAGGGATGCAGGTTTGCTTACACGAATTGTTGACTTTATCCTTGACAATACCGGAAAAATAGTTTCTTCAAAAAGCATTTCAGATTACCTGCGCAAAAAAGAAAAAATCAAGGTTTCACCGAATACTATATATAACTATCTTGGTTATCTTACAAATGCATGTCTCTTGTATAAAGTGCAAAGGGAAGATTTGGAAGGTAAAAAAATCTTATCCATTAATGAAAAATATTACTGTGTTGATCAGGGATTCAATCAGGTTAGAATTGGACGAAATCAACTGAACAATAGTAGAATCATTGAGAATATCGTATATTTTGAACTTCTAAGAAGAGGTTATGAGATAACCATAGGTTGTGTTGGAGACTATGAGATTGATTTTGTCTGTAAAAAAATGGGTGAAAAAATCTATGTTCAAGTTACAAGAGAATTAACCGGTGAAGACACAATTGAAAGGGAATTCAGACCTCTGCTTTTAGTTAAGGACAATTATCCGAAATATGTAATATCAACTGATGAATTTGACATGTCTCGCGACGGAATAAAACATATGAATATCATAGATTTCCTATTGGATGATGAAATTTAAAGAATCGACGTGTGTATATGATTATACTCTTTTAATTCATCAAGAAAATCTTGACATGGTCTGATGATTTGAATTGGGTATTTGTTCATAATTTTAACTCTGTAAAATCACTTAAATCTCCAGAATCAACTTTTTCATGAATTTTTTTTAATTTTCCTAAAAAACTATAATATTCATCACAATTATCAATTTGTTTGGGAATGTTGAATGTAGAAGTTTGTAAGTTTAAATCTCTTACAATAACACATGTGTGCTGGTTATTTAGTTCATTATATTTGTCTGTAGATTTAAATGTGGAAAAACAATGACTCATTTTATTCATCTCCATTAGTTGTTAAATTTAAATCTTTATCCTAATAATGTTTTCTTTGTATCCACTTAAAAATAACGTATCTTTGTGGGAATAAGATTCGAAAAAATTGTTTATTTTTCGTTATACTGGATATGGCCACTATTTAATTACCTCTTTTTTTAAATTAGTTAACTTTATATATGAAATTAAATAATACAATTACACAAGAGAGTACTTTTAGTACACCTCTAAATGATATAAACATTTTTTAAATTAATGTCTTATAAAGGGTATTGTGGAGATTTCTCCACAATATGACATTAATTTTGACATTTTTCTATTTTTTTGTTATTTTTGAGCATTTAATTTAATGAATTTTATATCGATTATTAAATCCTTGTAAATTGCAGGCAATTCTGCAAGTGATGTGGGTTATATATAAAAAATTATTTTTTATTAATCTGATTAAATCTTGGTGGTGTTTTTTAGATAATTTTTAAATTGTGGCCTTAACAAGTATTAAACATATTTTTTTCTTGAAAAGACCTCAATTTTTAACATCTCGAAAGGAGGCAGGTAAGCACTACCCTACTATTTTAGGTAATGTTTATTTTGGTTTTCAGCATAAGCATATTTTACTTTCGTTCCAATTCATCTTTTGGAGGTGAAATTGTGGAGTTAATTATCTTCCATTGGATCATATTTCAGAGGTTTGTGTTCTCTTCTCTTTAAGATATTGAAGATATTACTTATTAACCTACCTCTCAAAGATAGCTAAGTTAGATCCTTCTTATAAATGTATTGAAAACCTGTGTTTTTGTGAAGTATTTTCATTGTTTTTTGGAAAGTTTTAATTGATTTTGAGGGGTGATTTTTGTACAAATGATGATGGATAGTATTTGTTCAATTGTATATTCTTTAATTTATTATATTTAATTAAAATGGGGTCAACTAGAGTGTTAATTTTTATAGGTTATTAATAGAGTTTTTGTTTTCATGTTTAAAGCAAAAGTTGTATGAGTCAGTAAAATTGCTTTCATTTATAAGTAAAATTACTTAAATGAGGGAGTTCAAAGTATATTTGGTACTTGGAAAGGCCATAATGTTAAGATTGTCTTTAAAAAAGCATATTCTGGTTGGATTGCGTGTGTCTTGGATTATTATAACAATTATTGAAGAGAGAAATCATGAATTCTAAAAATATTCGTAAAGTAAAAAAGAATGTTGGTGGAATGATAATCCAAATGGAAGTCTGTGATGATGGGGAATTTACTACTGTTAATCCTAAATGTTATGATAAATTAACAAAAGGTAAAAAATACTCAGTTAAAGAAATGATTTTGCTTTTATTGGGTGTTGATGCAGAAATTCCTCTTAAAAAATTGTTATTGATGAAAGAATCGTTTTTATTCGAAAAAGAATTGTCATATGAATTGGAACTTAATTTTGATTCCCTTCAATTTGTTCCATATAAATTTGGTCCATATAGTAAAATATTTGATGAAACTTTGGATTCGATGGATGATTTGTTAAAAGTAGAGTACTCTGCAGGTAAATATGAAATAAAATTAAATGTGAAAGGTAAAATGGAAGCAGAAAAACTTATTGAAACCTTACCGGAGGATAAAGTAAATAAAATCAAATTCACCAGAATCGGTTGGGATCAATGGGGCAACAAAGGTATCCTTAAAAGAATCTACACAGACTATCCGGCGTACACTGTTAATCCAGAAATTGAAAATAGTGTTTTAGGTGATGAATAGTATTATCATTAGTTTAAATATGTAACATAAGGCTTGTTTTTCTATTTTTGACCATTATAAATGGAACAAGCGTATTTTAAACTATATTTTCATATTATTGCTAAATAAGGTGATTCATTATGATTTATACTATTGAGGAGATAAAACATATTGCTATTCCAATTGTTAGCGAATATGGTATTACTAAATTAAGTATATTCGGTTCATATGCCCGTGGAGAAGCTAATGAAGATAGTGATTTAGATTTCATAATGGATACTGGTGGATTAATTGGAATGATTCAATATTGTGATATTATTCGCAGATTGGAAGAAGAATTTGGATGCCACGTTGATTTAATTACAACAGGATGTTCGGATAGAGAATTTCTAAACAGAATTCAAAATGAAGAGGTTTTAATCTATGAACGATGATGACAAAGAAACTATTTCAAGAATTAATTTTTAAAAATTAAAGTAGTTTTAATTAATCTGTTTAAAAAAGAAAAAGAGTAGCAGAAAACTTATTCTGCATTAATTTCAATGTCAAAAGACATTGCTTCGATAGCTGCACTTTCACCAGCTTTAATAGTGTAAATAGGTGAGCCAAGTAAAATTAAGTTGTTGTTTACTTCTCTGATTTTATTGTCAGCAACTTCTTGCATGTGTGTTCCTTCGTAGGTAAAACCAGCATCTGAGTCACCTTCTAATTCGTATGCAATTACTTCACCATTGTCTTTATTTGTAGCTTTAATTTTTAAAATCATATTTTAAATCTCCAAAATTTATTTGATAATATTATTTTGTTTGTCAACATTTTTAAAGGATGCGGTTTAAAGTTAAAATTAATTGTATGGTGATAGGATGGATATCGATAATGAGGAATTTTCAGACAAACAGGCTCAAATGTATAACAGAGATTTAGAAAAATTTGAAAATGGAAACTTAGAAGATGTTTGTGAGGTCTCATTAGACGAACTGAGTGAAAGAATTAAACAACTTGAAAGCGAGATTGAATAAGATGGAAATACCCCTATTTTTCTACTTGGCATATATGGATTTGGACAGGTTGTCACCGGGAAGTGCGGATACAACACTAAAAGTCCTTGATAAAATTGATGCAGGTGGCATTCTAAACATCCTTGATATTGCCTGTGGTGTCGGCTCATCAACACTGCTTCTGGCAGATTACTTTAAATCATCAACCGTTGAGGCATTTGACTTGTTTAAACACTACATTGATCGGCTGGATGAAAAGATTTCTCAAAATAATCTTGAAGGTAGGGTTTTTTCATATGTCATGGACATGAGAGATCCTGACTTTGCAAATGAGGAGTTTGATATTGTATTTTGCGAAGCGTCAGCTGAAATCATGGGCTTTAAGAAGGCCTTGAAGGAGTGGAAAAGGCTTTTGAAACCCAATGGATACATGATAGTTTCAGATGTAAGCTGGCTTCAAAATCCTTCAAAAGAAAGCAGAGACTTCTGGAAAAACACCTACGCAGAAGTCGACACTATTGAAAACAAGATTTCACAGATTAAAAAGGATTATGAGTTTGTTGGCTATGTTGTAGTGCCAAAAAGTGACTGGGCAAGTTACTATAAGAAACTTGAAGGAAATTTAAATAAATTAACTTCGGATAAATCCGCAAAGGATTTCGTTAAACAATTGAGAAAGGAAATTGATGTTTATAGACGAAATAGTGATGATTATTCCTATGTTTTTTATGTGATGAAAAAGCTTTAATTGTTAAAAATAGGTAAATTTTTAATTGTTTTTATTAAACAATATTGATTTGACCTTGTAAAATTGTTTTAACTTCATAACGAAGAGTTTATAAATGATAAAAATCATATTAATAGTTAAGTTTGAAATAGAATATTCAACATTATTAAAATTGAATTTATCTGTTTCATAATATTTATATGATAAATATGCTAGGGGTAAACACATGAAAATAAATTTAACAAACGAATATGAATTAGTTTCATCTAAACGCGATATTAATCAGTTTATTGAAGGGAATGAAAAAACATTGGAAATTCTTAAATGCATGGATTCTCAATTATCAAAACATTTTCCAGATAATGAGTTTTCACTTGAAATATGTGACAAATTGACATGGACAAGTGAACCTAAATTGCTGTTAAATGTTCAAGTAACGGAAGAAATGTTTTTCAATGGCATGTTGAATCATTTTAATGATATTTATGACAAGGCTTATCCATTATTTGAGGATATATTATGCCCTGTGGTTTTGTTTCCATGTCTTTCAAATGAAAACTATGATAAACTGGGCAAAAATAGTGCAATTAATTTAATTGCAAGAACTGCTTATTTTAATCATGATTTTGATGAAAATTTCCAAAGGGAAATAACAATTCGTGAAATTCCTAAAGACCAACAAGTTAAAGAAATAATTGAATACTGCAATAGTCATGAAAGTCCTAATATTTCAGATATGGTTTTTGATTTGCAATTGGACTTATTTGATGTTGATAAAATCATTGATGAATTGGAGGGTAATGGAATTAATCTTGGTGTAGACTATTAATGAGGTGTTAACATGGCTACTTATTTTAAAAAAGGTGATAAATTAAAAGCAGATAAAGTGTATTGTGAAGCGCGTAAGGTTAATCCTCTTAAACCAGCACCAAAAACTGGAAGGCATAAAATTCAAAGATTAATGTTAAGGAATAATGTTGAATGCGAAATTGAAAAAGAAACAAAGCATTATACTCGTGGGGATGATTAAATGAAATACACAAAACTTGGAGATTCAAATTTAAAGGTCAGCAGAGTTTGTATGGGGTGCATGGGTTTTGGAGATCCGACCAACGGAATGCACACATGGACTTTACCTGAAAAAGAATCAATCGAAATAATTACAAATGGTATGGACAACGGCATTAACTTCTATGATACTGCAATCGGCTATCAAAACGGCACTTCCGAGCAATACTTGGGAAAGGCTGTTCGTGAAAATGCCAAAAGAAGTGATATTGTTGTTGCAACCAAGTTTCTGCCCCGTTCAGAAGAGGACATTAAAAATAAGGTCACAGGCCAGATGCACATCCACAATATGGTTGAGAAAAGCCTTGCCAATCTGGGTCTTGACTACATAGATTTGTACATATATCACATGTGGGATTATAACACTCCACTGTATGACATTCTTGAAGGCTTAAGTGAGGTCATCGATGAGGGCAAGGTCAAATATATTGGTATTTCAAACTGTTTTGCATGGCAGCTTGCAAAGGCCAATGCGCTTGCCGAAGCAGAGGGATTTAAGAAGTTCGTTTCAATCCAAGGTCATTACAATCTGATTTTCAGAGAAGAGGAACGTGAGATGATTCCTCTGTGTAGGGCTGACAATATCGCAACAACACCTTACAGTTCACTTGCATCAGGCAGGCTTTCAAGGATTCCTGGTGTTGAGTCAAAAAGATTGAAAGAGGATTTCTATGCTGATTTGAAGTACAAGTCAAGTGAGGCTCAGGATGCAGAAATCATTAAAAGGGTTGATGAGGTAGCCAGAAGCCATGATGCGTCCATGACTGAAGTGTCCCTGGCATGGCTTTTAGGCAAAGTCACCTCACCGATTGTTGGAGCTACAAAGCTTCACCACGTCGAAGGGGCTGTAAATTCAGTTGATTTGACATTGACTAATGAGGATATTGCCTATCTTGAAGAGCCTTATATTGCACATAATCTTGTTGGTGTAATGGCCGACAATAAGGTTTCTGCAAGCGACAGTGAAAAAGTATGGCAAAAGCATACTAAAAATAAGATTTAAATTAAGGTTAAAATCATGAAAAAGGAATATAGTAATTTAGAGGAAATTCAAGAGATTTTCATGAAGGAATTAAAAAATTTCACCAGTAAATATGATTTTTTAGGTGAAATAACTTTGAGGGTTGAGCCGGATATTGATACATTGGATTTCATCTATTCTATCGAAATTCTTAATGAAAAAAGAATGGATGAGTTGGATTATGTTGTGGTGGAAATTTCAAGGCATATGAGGGAATTTTCCAAACAGAACAACATGTATAATGAGTATTTTGTGGATGTATGTTTCTTTTTAGATTGAGTAAATCTGAATTAATAATTTCACTATTCAAAAAGCAATCTGTCAATTATATCCATATCCAGGTTTTCTTCAACAATCTCGGCTAGTCTGTTTAGGGAATAGTCCTTTTGAGTTTCATATGGATCTTCACCAAATCTTGCTTCAAGACCTTTTTTAACACGGATATAGTTTAAAAATTCTCTTCTTAAATTGTAATTATGGAATATCCCGTGGAAGTATGTTGCAAACACATTGCCGGAGCTTGCACCATCTATAAAACCGTCATCATTATTTCCCTGACCTTTAACAACTTCCAAAAGCCCGCAGGTTTTGCCTAAATCTGTGGTTCCCTCATGGATTTCATAACCTGTAACCTTTTCACCAACAATATCTGAAAACATTTCACCTGCAAGACCATCCAAATTGGCAGGTATAATGGCTTCTGACTGTGTTACGATTTTGCCTTCACGGCTAAAACTTGACTCAATATCCAAAAGACCTAAACCATCAATTGTTCCATGTTTTGATTCACGTTTGTCCTCATCATGAATTACGCTACCCAGTATTTGAAGTCCTCCGCAGATTCCAACGACTGGAATTTCAGAGGATTTTTCAATTATCTTTTCTCCAAGACCACTTTCATGTAAAGCAAATGCATCGTCTGTTGAGTTACGTGTTCCTGGAATGATTATTGCATCAACGTCTCCGATTTCATCGTTAACGCCAATCATTTTTAAATTTACGTCGCTTTCATACTCAAAGGGATCGATATCAGTAAAGTTTGCGATTTTAGGCAATCTGATAACTCCGATTGTTATATCACCGTCTTCTGAAAAGTCATGTGTTGTCAAGGATGCAGAATCCTCTTCCGGTAACCTCAAAGTCTCATCATATGGCAAAACCCCTAAGACGGGTTCGCCGGTTATCTCTTCAATCCTGTCAAGACCTGGTTTTAAGATATCCAAGTTACCTCTGAATTTGTTAATAACAGTAGCTTTTAAGCGTGAACGGTCATAATCATCTAAAAGAACATATGTTCCGGCGATTGCTGCAAATACTCCGCCCATTTCAATGTCTGCTATTAATATCACGTTTGCATCGGCCATGTGGGCGATTTCCATGTTTGCGATATCCTGGTCACGCATGTTAATCTCGGCAGGTGAACCGGCACCTTCAATGATTATTACATCATATTCTTCAGACAATATCTTAAAACTCTCTTTTATGGCTTCAAAGGCAGTATCGTGATACTTGTGCTGGTAATCATAGAAGTTCATGTCGCCGATGGATTTTCCCTGTATAATCACGTTTGATGTAAAATCTCCTTTCGGTTTTAAGAGAACTGGGTTCATGTGTATGCTTGGTTCAATCATTGCGGCTTCTGCCTGAAGCATCTGTGCTATGCCAATCTCACCGTTTTCAAAAGTAGTGTATGAGTTCAGGGACATGTTCTGTGACTTGAAGGGAGCCACTTTATATCCTCTGTTTTTATATATTCTGCATAGCGCTGCTACTAGCATGCTTTTTCCGGCATTTGATGAGGTTCCCTGAACCATGATACAGTGAGTCATGTATGAGTATTTATAATTAATATTAAAAATAGTTTTACAAATTCTTAACTTGAGTTTGATTTTTTTCAGCGTACTTATAAATGAATTGTTTCTGTTAACTGAAATAATTAAATTATGGAATTTCTTGAAAAAATTACTGCATATCTGAAGCATTCATGATGACTGGGTAGTCGCATTTCTTAAGTTTTCGAAAAAATAGTTTCTTAAGTTCAGGCTCAACGAGTTAATGTAGATAGATGGCAATCATCATTATCTTTCTTACATTTAAGTGATATATCTTGGTATCGAACTTATATGAGTCCTCCGTAGGACATTAAATTATATAAAAATGCAAGCAGTAATATTGTTAAAGTAACTGTAGAGAGAATATCCTCAATCATATGCATCAACTCTTGATTTTAATTTTTTTTAAATTGTTAATATCTTTTGAATTGCCAAATTGCTTATTTAAGTTTCAGACATCATCGTTATGAAGCATTCATATCGACTTAATCTGTTATTTTAAAACATTTATTGTATATATTATACTAAAAACTATTTAAATATTTCTGATTTTTATAATAATAAATTTAAAATAAAATTGTTAAAAAATAAGATAATATTAACAATATCATTATCGATTACAATTTATACTTCATAACGCTTTTCCTTATGTTCTTGAAGCAAACTTAAATTTTGAAAATGCCTCAATTCCATTGCAACAAGAAACTTAAATCAGAAATATCTTATGGAAAATTAAACCAGAAAAGTTGATGATTCCACATGACTTTAAAATAATGGAGTTTACAAGCAAAAAGCAATTTTGCTTTGCAAATGAAATTGATAAAAAGTATATATTCTATTAAATCAGATATTAATATGTAATTATGTCTTAGAAAGCTTTTGAAAAGTAATATTTGCAATGTGCATTTTTGCACATGAACTCAACATAATTCTTTTAGTTACTTTTATTTAGAAAAATAGAAAGCTTTTTATATACATGCGAACAATAATAATTAATTAGTATGTTGAATTTAGCTATAGTGAGGTGTGATTTATGAAATTAGATGAACAGGAATCTATTGAAGATTCACCAAAAGAGGTCACTGTCGAAGAGACAAAACCTATGTTAGATTATGATAATATTAAAAGTTCACAAGATATTGAAGTACCACCCTTATTAATTGATCAGGTTATCGGACACGAGGAGTCCATCGAGACAATCAAAAAGGCAGCAAAGCAGAGAAGAAACGTTTTGCTGATTGGTGATCCTGGTGTTGGAAAGTCAATGCTTGCAAAGGGTATGGCGCAGATTCTTCCTCATGAAACCCTACAGGACATTCTTGTCTATCCAAATATGGAGGACAATAACCATCCGTTGATAAGAACCGTTCCTGCAGGTGAAGGTAAAAAGATTGTAAGAGCAACAAAAGGCTCTGCAAAAGGTCATGAGGAGCGAAAAACAATCATTACAATGTTTGCAATAGGAGGAATCCTTATAATCGGATTCATGTATGGAAGATTATTGGAATCAATTATTGCAGCAGCTTTAATCTTACTCATATCAATACAGATAAAACCGAAAACCAATAACATGTCTCCGAAACTCTTGGTCAACAATCAGGAGTCAAGGTTTGCACCATTCATGGATGCAACAGGAGCTCACGCAGGAGCACTCCTAGGGGATGTAAGACACGACCCTTACCAATCCGGTGGTCTTGGAACACCAGCTCACGAACGTGTTGAAGCCGGTATGATTCACAAGGCAAATAAAGGAGTATTATATATTGACGAAATCGGTACAATGAGCATGAAAACCCAGCAGGAATTATTATCTGCAATGTAGGAAAAACAGTACTCAATTACCGGTCAAAGCGAAAACTCATCTGGTGCAATGGTAAGATCCCAGGCAGTTCCATGTGACTTTGTTTTAGTCGCATCAGGTAACCTCCAGGTACTTGAAGGAATGCACATTGCAATGAGATCCAGAATCAGAGGATACGGTTATGAAGTCTTCATGAAGGATTACATGGAAGATACAACTGAAAACAGAGAAAAACTTGTTCAGTTCGTAGCTCAGGAAGTCAAAAACGACGGAAGAATTCCGCACTTTGCACCTGACGCACTTGATGAAATCATCATGGAAGCAAAAAGAAGATCAGGTAAGCAAAATGCTTTAACCTTAAGGTTAAGGGATTTAGGTGGATTAGTCCGTTCAGCCGGTGATGTTGCAATCGAAAAAGGAGCTGACCTTGTAACAGCAGAACATGTATGGGAAGCTAAAAAATTCGCAAGAACCCTTGAACAGCAAATAGCTGACAGGTCTATCATGCAAAGAAAAGACTACAGTATGGTATCATCTGAAGGTGGAAGAGTCGGTCTTGTAAACGGACTTGCAGTTATAGGAGATAGGAGCGGAATTGTTTCTCCAATCGCTGCTGAAGCCGCACCTACACAGTCTAAAAACGGTGGACAAATTATCGCTACAGGTAAGCTTGGTGAAATTGCTCAGGAATCAGTTCAAAACGTAAGCGCACTTATTAAAAAGTACACAAACAAGGACATTTCCAACTATGACATTCACGTACAGTTCATCCAGACCTACGACGGTGTTGAAGGGGACTCTGCAAGTGTAAGTATTGCAACAGCTGTAATATCTGCAATCGAGGAAATCCCGATTGACCAGACCGTGGCACTGACAGGTTCTCTAAATGTTCGTGGAGACGTAATGCCTATTGGTGGTGCAACCGCTAAAATCGAAGCGGCTGCAGAAGCCGGAATGAAAAAAGTATTGATTCCAAAATCAAACCTCAAGGATGTTATGATTGAGAAGAAATACGAGGAAATGATTGAAATCATTCCGACAGAAACCTTAAGTGACGTATTGGAAAACATTTTAATCAGCGGTTCAAGCAAAGACAAACTCATTGATAAAATGAAAAATATCGGTTCCAAAGTCGCAAACAAGGTTCCTCAAACCAGTATAAACAATCCAACAACTAACTAGTGTTGGATTTTAATTTCTCTTTTTTTTCAAATCTTTATATATTATTAAAATCAATCTAATTATATGGTAAAGTTAGGTTATAGTTTAGCTAAAGTTGCAGGTAAATTGTCTATAAATTTATCTAAAATCGGTATAGGTAACGGCGGAAGCCTGCCTGGTTACGTTTTACTTAAACTTGGAGGCGAAGAGGCATTATCCAAATTAGCCTCAGAGATGAAAACCGGAGCCGTAATGGTTACAGGTACAAACGGTAAAACCACAACCACAACTCTTTTGATAAAACTGCTGTCAAGTGATGTTCAAATCAGAAAAAGCTTTGAAAACAATACAATCAATTCAATCGGAACAGGTCTTTTAAAGCAAAAGGGAGACCTTGGAGTATTCGAATATGGAATACGTAACATGAAATACGGCATTCCCGACACAATCCAAAGGCTGATCGACCCGATTGGAGTTGTATACACTACAATTTCACAGGAACACACTCAGGTTGCAGGTGTTAAAAACCCATTCAGCGAATACTACATGGCAAAAAAGCTTCTCTCAGCTGGAATGAAAAGGGGAGTTGTCGTAACAAACTGTGACGATCCAAGAACTGCACTAATTGGACTTGAAAAGGAAAGTGACGTTAAAGTCAATTACTATGGAATTGGAATCGATGAAATAGAAGACGATAGTGCAATATCAATTGAATGTCCTAAATGCGGCAAGCCATTGACTTATTCCAAAAACTTCTTAAACCACCGTGGAATTTATGAGTGTGAATGCGGATTCAAACGCCCAGAACCTAACGTTAAACTTACCGGTGCTGATTTTGGAATTGACAAATGGATTTTGACAATTGAAGGAAGCGTATTCAACTACATCCATAAAAAGGATGTAAGCTTTAAAGTTGAAATCACCGTTCCTCCATTCGGATTCCACAACATATACAATACTTTAGCTTCAATTACCGCTTATGCGACCTTCACACCAAAAACAGAAAACATTGAAACTACAATTAAGTCTGTTTTCAACAACCTTGACATGTCATTCATCCCGCCTGGAAGATTTGAAGTTGTAAATGTTGGAGATAACAAATTTGTCGGACTGGGTCAGGGTGACAACGGCGATGCCTTAAAAATCAATGCAATGTTTATGAAACAGTACATTGACGGACCCTTTGAGTTTATCTACACAACACCCGATGAAAATGAGGATGATATATTCTTTGACCATTATGAGGTTATCAAAAATATGAATCCTGACCATATCATTGTCGTTCCCGGAAGAACATCCATAAAAAAAGCCGAAGAGTACTGTGAAATAATCAGACGTGACTATGATGAGGTTGACTTTTACCCGTTAAGCTATGATGAAATGGCAAAAAGAATTGAAAAGCTAACAAGTCTTGCCTTAAATTCCCGTTATGATTATGTCATAATGTCCGGTTGCGGTGAGGAACAGGCAATGTGGGAAGAAATAAAGAAAAACATGATTAATAGATAATTTTACTATCTATTATCTCTTTAATTTTTAAGTATAATTTGCTGTCACTTTTTTCAAACTCAACAAATGATGCATCAACGCTGCAGCTGCAGACATCTGTTTTTCCAATCAGATAATCATCTGAACCTTTTTTTATCAAAATCCCGAATAATTTTTCTTCTTCGGATGAATACAAATCAAATTCCTCAGCAGTTAAGTCAAAGTGATAGTCATCATTTGAAAATATGTCGCATTCGTTTAAAATTGGCATGAATGTAATCATTCCAAAAGCTATAAAGACATTTTCACTTTCCATAATCTTTAAAAGCCTTTCTTCGTATGTGTCACTTTTTAAAATACCGTATCCATCAATTTCGAGGATATTATTTGCTCCCATGTAGTTGTCATCATCTATGATGAAACTCACCAAATCAGGGTCTATATAATCCTTGCAGGAAGCCCTGATATTTTCAATGCTTTTCTTAAGATTCATCACAAAACGCCTCATACATTTCACATAATGAAACCACATAGTCAAGTTTAGGAATTGCGTCCGTCCACTCTACAGGTATTGCATCAAAACCGTAATATATTCCTGCAAGTCCTCCGCAAATACCTGCAATTGTGTCGGTATCACCACCAAGATTGACAGCCTTTAGAAGTGCATCCTTATAATTGTCTGTGTTTAAAAGTGAGTATACAACACTTTCGATGGTGCTTATCACATAACCTGAACTGGAAATGCCTTCAGAAAAGTCATTTTCAAAGATGCGGTTCAGGTGTTTTAATTCATCTGAATCCTTATAGTATTTCATTACGAATTCACTTGCATTGTCAATATGTTCTTTAATTGTCAAACCTTCATTTGAAAGCATGGATTTTGCAATTTGCACATAAAATACGCAAGTAATAAGGGTTCTTTCGTGTGCATGAGTTAAAGCGGAAACTTTCTCTACAGTTTCAGGGTCGATGTCAGGTATGAATGCAAGGGGAAGTATTCTCATCAAAGATCCGTTTCCATTGTCATGGTTGCTTCTTCCACCACATTTATCAACAGGAATTCCTTTATCGTATCTTTGGATTGCTGTTGAAGTGGTTATTCCATAATCGAATGTGTCAATGTATTGGGTATATGCGCCTTTGAAAAACCAGTTTTTAAACTCATTCATGATGTCTTCCAGGTCAATGCCTTTTTTATTTACTATGCTTGCCATTGTTGCAAGAATCATGGATGAATCATCAGACCAGGTACCCTTTGGCATATTATAGGTACCATATTCTCTCATGTCAACAACAGGATCTTCTTTAAGCTCTTCTCTTGAGTAAAATTCAACTGGAACGCCTAAAGCGTCACCGACTACAAAACCGCAAATTCCATCTTTAACTTTCATAGTTAAATGTATGGTTCTTATAGCTATTAAATGATATTAATTTCTTTTGGAAAAAATATATAATTGGGAAAAATCAATTATTAAATAATTAATGGGGGATTTAAGATAAAATTTAGTAAAAACAAGTTTAAAGAAGTGTTACATTATCTGATTCATAATTATAATGGCGGTAAAAAAGTAACAAAATCCGTTCTTTTCAGTTTGTTGTATTTCACTGATTTCAACTTTTTTGAATTATATGAAAAATCATTAACTGATGAGATATATAAAAAGTCATCCGGTGGGCCTAAACCACTTCATTTTGATTTAGTAATAGAAGAATTAATAAATGAGAATAAAATTGGTGTTAAAACAGAAATGAATTTAGATACCATTAAATCTTTTTATTACTCTCTGGTAAAACCATTAGATAACTTTCAAGATAATGAGTTAAATGTCATTGGAGAGGTTATTGATGATTTAGGTCAAATGAATTTGGATGAAATTGCTGACTACACTTCTAGAGACATACCTATTAAAGCAGCTTGTGAAAATGAATTCCTAGATTATGGGTTTGTGTTTTATAGGGATTTTCCATTTGAAAAACGCATATATGATAACTTTAATTAAAGTATTTTATTATATTCAATTATTTTTTTAGCCTAATTTTTCATACTCACATCAACATTGTTGTATTAGAACTTAATTTTTGCTTTTAAAGTAGTAAATTGCTTTAAATTCATATCAAAAGGTTTATATTCTCTTAAAATAAAATTAAAGAGTGATTTGTAAAAACTTTTTGAGGTGAAAATATGAAGTTTCACGAGGATACAATTTTCAAAAACAATGGGCAAAAATACGGTCAGGAACTGATGGATTTGATGGGCATTGAAGGAGAGATAATTGATGTCTGTCAAACTGAAAGTAGTATCTTAGATCCTAAAATGTACAAGCCGGATTTGGTTTTTGAACTGACTGACAAAATAACCATTTTCGAATTCCAAAGTACTTATATTGATATTCATGACAAGAAAAGGTTCAGGTTCTACACTGCATTGTATGATTACCTAACAAATAAATCAAATAAACCCATTGAGCTTCATGTTTTAAGTACTGTGGAAAAAGATGGTGTTAAATGTTACAAAATCAACAAGGATGCAAGTTTCCCGATATACATTCATTCCCTTAAAAACTATGATGGAAATATATTTTTAAATAATATGAAAGAAAAAATAGAAAACAACGAATCATTTAAAGAAAAAGAATTGCTCTTGTTAAGCTTGTTATGTTTTACTAACATAGATAAAGACGTTGAACATGCAATATATGATTCAGCTGTAACCATTATAAGCATTCCTAATTTAGATGAGGATATTGGGCAATTCGTCAAAGGGGTGGTGCTGATGTTGTGTGACAAATTCGTTAAAGATGATTTGTTAAACACAACAATAGCAAATTTAGTTGGTGGTAATATGAAAATAATTGAAGATTATGTACAGCGAAGGGAACAAAAATTCGCAGAAGAACTTATGGAAGAAAATATAGTTAATATGAGTAAGAAAGGTTTTGAAATAGATGAAATCATTTTGGCATTGGATGTTAGCAAAGATTTTGTTGTTAAAACCATTGCGAAACTCTAGAAAAATGATTATCAAAACCAAAAATCTAACATTAAGGCCCTGGAGGGATTCAGATGCAGAATGTCTATATCATTTTGCAAAAAATCCCAATATCGGACCTGTTGCCGGATGGCCTCCACATGAAAGTGTTGAAGACAGCCTTAACATTATCCGGACTGTTTTTTCAAAAAAGGAAACCTATGCGGTTATAAAGGATGATATTCCAATTGGCTGTGTGGGACTTTTGTTTCATCCGGATACCAATCACTGGTGGGGTGAAGGTGCAGTTGAGCTTGGATACTGGATAGCTGAGGAGTACTGGGGCAGGGGTTATGCAACGGAAGCTTCAAAGGCAGTTTTAAAAAGGGCATTCAGTGAATATGAAATAACTGCAGTTTATGCGTCATACAGGGCAGACAATCCAAAATCAGGACGAGTTCTAGAAAAACTTGGATTTAAATATTATGCTGATTTGACCAATGTAAACTATAAAAACGAAACATTCGTTGAAGTTGCAGTAAAACTTGAAAAATAATTTATATTAAAAAATGCTAATTTTAACTAATGACAAGAATTTGTAATAACTGTGGATTTGAAAACCAGGATGACTATGATTATTGCGCCAAATGCGGCACGCCCCTTGTTGAGGGTCTGAGGCCCAAACAGGTTTATGTCTATAACTCACAGATGCCGCAGATTAATAAAAAAGCACTGATAATAGCATATATTGTCACCATATTTTTATCCTGGAGCGGTTTTGTAGTTGGAATCCTTGCAAAAAACAGATTCATGGCAACATTTACTTTTTTTGGCTTTTTCATGCCCTTCTATCTGGTTCAGTCCAAACATCCGACAATCAGAAAGCATGGATTAATAATGATGATGATTTCACTTGTTGGTGTTGCACTTTCATTTTACGTTCTATTAAAATGAAAAAAAGGGGAAATTAAACTACAAAGAATTTGATATTTCCCATCAGTAACTGCAATGGAATTTCAAGGGGATTAAAGCTACCATTAACCATTGCTGTACTTACAGCGTCTCCTCTAGACATTGTTCCCTGTGCGTAAGGATTTCCATAGCCGTTATATGCATCGTTTGCACGGATGTTGTCCACAAGACCTAAACCGAATATTGCTTCTGCAGCCTCTTCGTTAACGCTGACAATCAGATGAGGGGTATACTCATAGGTATAGCTTACCATGTCACGTGCAACTCCATAAGGATCATCAGAACTGATTAAATGGATATTATGCAGTGTTTCTCCGTTTGCATTATATGTGCTTCCGGGATAAACCCATTCAAAACCACGTAAAGGAGAAAAGCTTGCAGCCATATCAACGCCAGGTGTTCCTTCAGTGGTATCCTCTGCAAGTATTAAAATAGGACTAACGGTTGTAAAGATTAATAATGCGACGATTATTAAAACAATTACTCCTAATATCTTACCTGATGTTTTCATAATCTTTTTTATTGTACTCTTTAAATATAAATACTTAACTTTTTTAACAACGAAAAACATAGTATTATCATAAATTTTTTGGTGATAATGTGATTATAGGTGGTTCAGCTTCACAAGACTTAGCGGCTAATGTTGCACGTGAACTTGGAGAAGAATTATGTTATGTTGAAACTCGCAAGTTTCCAGACGGTGAAAGGTATTTGAGAATTACAGGCGAAGTTGCAGATGAGGTAACTGTCATCCAGTCAACCGGATATCCTCAGGATGAAAATTTAATGGAATTATTATTCATAATCTCAAATCTTAAGGATTTAGGTGCTAAAAAGGTTAGGGTTGTAGTTCCGTATATGGGATATGCAAGACAGGAAAAACGTTTCAATCCCGGCGAGACCATATCAGCCAAGATTATCTGTAACTTTATCGAGGCTGCAGGTGCAGATGAATTCATTACATTCAATATCCATGAGGAATGCGTATTGAACTTCTTTAATATTCCTGCAAGAAACATCTCAGCAATGCCTGCAATTGCTGAATACATTAAACAGATTACAGATGAAAAACCTTTAATATTGGCTCCGGATAAGGGTGCTTACGGATTTGCTCAGGAAATGTCTGAAATAATCGGATGTGACTGCACCTATCTGACTAAAGTGCGTCTCGGACCGGATAAGGTTGAAACCAAAATCGTTGATGTGAGATGTGACAGTGAAAGTGAAAACACCGTTAATGTGGATTCTGTTAAAGGCATGCATGCAATCATCATTGATGATATCATTGCAACCGGCGGAACCATTGTAAATGCAATAAACATTCTAAAACAGTATGGGGCAAAATCAGTTGACGTATGCTGTGTGCATGGGATTTTAACCAACAACGGCGCTACCAGAATCTATGAAGCCGGCGCAAATAAGATTATTGCAACAAACACTCTTTCATCAGACACTTCACGTGTATCCATAGCTAAAAGCATAGCAGATGCGTTAAGGGATTAAAATGGACAAAGAACAGATTAAAAAGGAATTAGTTGAAATATCCAATAGGATTTTAGAAAAATACAGTGAAATGGATGTTGTGGAAACCATATCTGTTATGAATATGGCTTCCAAAACAGTATTTCTAGGTTCTCTTAAGGTTTTTAATTATGAAGTTATTCCAAATATCATGAGAGATTTGGAAAAGGATTTAAAAGGATATGGGCAATTGGTTGTACGAGATCAGAAAGTCACTCCGTGCTGTTCTCCAAGCTACACCCATATCAGTTTCAACGTTACAATTACAAACTAGATAAATATGAAGGAATTCAAACTAAAGTCACCCTACAAACCATTGGGTGACCAACCAAAAGCCATTAACTCACTAGCTGAAGGCATAAAAAACGGTCTAAAAGAACAGACTCTTTTGGGAGTGACCGGTTCTGGAAAAACATTTACAATGGCGAATGTCATAGAAAAGGTTCAAAAGCCTACTTTAGTCATTTCACATAATAAAACATTGGCTGCACAATTGTATGAGGAGTTCAAGGAGTTTTTCCCCGACAATGCCGTTGAATATTTCGTCAGCTATTATGACTATTACCAGCCTGAGGCATATGTGCCGAGAACTGACACATTTATTGATAAGGAAGCTTCAATCAATGATGATATTGATATAATGAGGCATTCAGCAACACAATCCCTGCTTTCAAGGGATGACGTTATCGTTGTAAGCAGTGTAAGCTGCATTTACGGTATAGGTTCTCCTGAAGACTATGGGGAATTTGCATTTGGAATAAGTGTCGGAGACATTTATGAAAGATCAGAAATCCTAATGCGCCTTATTTTCATGCAGTATGAGCGAAATGACATCGAGTTTGACCGTGGACAGTTCAGAGTCAGAGGAGACGTCATCGAAATCAATCCGGTTCACGGAACACCGCCAATAAGAATAGAACTTTTCGGTGATGAAATCGATGCGATAAGTCTTATCGATAAGGTTACAGGTAAAAAACAGGAATCACTTCAAAGATATATGATTTTCCCTGCAAAGCACTTCGTTGTCGGCCAGGACAAGATGGATACTGCAATATCAAAAATCTCACAGGAACTTGACGAGAGACTTGAAGAGTTAAAGCTTACAGGAAAGCTATTGGAAGCCCAGAGACTTGAACAGAGAACCCGTTTTGATATAGAAATGTTGCGTGAAATGGGCTACTGTCCGGGGGTTGAAAACTACTCAATGCACCTTTCAGGCCGTAGCTGGGGAGAAAAACCATACTCACTTTTAAAGTATTTCCCGGATGACTTTTTGACAATAATTGACGAGTCACATGTTACCGTTCCGCAAATCAGGGGAATGTATAATGGTGACCGTGCAAGAAAGGAGACTCTTGTAGAGCACGGTTTCAGACTACCGTCAGCAAAGGAAAACCGTCCGTTAAGGTTTGATGAGTTTGAATCATCCGTAAATCAGGTAATCTATGTATCAGCAACTCCTGCGCAGTATGAGCTTTCAAAATCAAGAAATGTCGTTGAACAGATTATCAGACCAACCGGACTTGTTGATCCTGAAGTTCTGATAAGACCGGTTACAGGTCAGGTTGAGGATTTGCTTAAGGAAGTTAGGTTAACTGCCGAGAAAGATGAAAGAGTGCTTGTTACTACACTGACAAAAAGGATGGCTGAGGACTTAACAG
>CAZOYH010000014.1:0-20708 GCA_964583995.1 uncultured Methanobrevibacter sp. | reverse complement strand
ACAAGGATTCTGTTAAAAACCACTTCGAGATTTTATCTTCCATTACAGACACATTAAAATGCGAAGATGATCCGTTTATCGAACACTTCCAGACTCCACCAGTATTGGAAATATTGTGTGAAGAGGACGGCGAGTTTGCAGACAGTCTCGACAAGTTCATTGAGGCAATTGCTGATAATGAGGCAATCGTAGCTAAAGAGTCAATCAGAAGATATGGTGGTTTTTACGGACCTACATGTGTAGTGGACTTTGCACTGATGCCTGGAAGTACAAGTAATGTTGTAAATCAGATTCTGCAGAAAACTGACATTCCTGTTGCCCACAAACAGGCAATTCTTTCTGCAAAATCATGGGGTATGAACACATCCTACGGTATAGGTGATGCCTTTGCAAATGCTCTAGAAGACGGCGCAACAGCTACTGAGGCAACAGAAAAGGAAATTGCAACTTTACAAAACATCTACAAAAACCCTATTGAAGCACAGGGCGAACTGATGGATGATGCTGAGCATTCTTCATTTGACGTGAGAGATTATATGAACAAGTACAAAAAGGCAATGACCAAGACAGTTAAGGCTGCAATGGATGATGGAGTCCACTACGGTAACATCGTAACCGTTCCTGCATACTGTGTAGGTGATATCGGCCACCACATAGGTCAATCCACTTATAACATGTGTAAGGATGACATGACGCTTGCAATTGTTGAGGCGACTGCTGAGGTAATTGAAGCAACCTTAACCTCTAATTTGGACAATTACAAATCAGAGTTTGACGTGTTAAAACTTGCTACTGGTTCATCTGCATGTGCAACAGAATTCATTTTAGAGCTTGACGGCTTTAACGCACCGATGGTAGTGGATCTGTTCTCCAAACGCTTCCATAACTTTGTCCAACAGTATCCAACAAGAGGTGCTGCTGCAGAGCTTCACAACTGTGATTTTATGGACATGATTTACAGAGGTTTCAATGCAATCAGCGGTGCCCGTAAGTTCAGAGCAGGTACTGGCGGTGAACTTGCACCAAAAATCAATGGTATGACTGTTGATTTAAGCCCAATTCTTGCTAACGAAACTGTAATGAACCCTCAAAGATACACATATCCTGCATGTGCAATTACAGTAAGGTTCTCCTCACTGATGAGACTTGCAGACTATCCATGTCTTTTAACCTCAGAGCCTATTACAGCAACCATGATGACAAATATCATTGCACTTAACAAGGAAGCACCTGGATCTCCTGTAAGGGGATGTAAAAACTGTGCTGCCGCATCTTTGGTTGACAACAAACACGAATACTGTCAGTGGAGACAGTCAGTTTAGGTGAGGCTGATGACCTGTAACATAAGAAAGAAATTCTTCGCAGAACTCCTTGGAACATTTTTCCTGGTGCTTTTCGGTACAGGATCTGCTGTTGTGACTTTACTTGTTTCAAACAGCATTGACCCAAACAATGTCGGTATAGGTATTTTGGGCGGTTTAGGTGACTGGATTGCAATTGCATTGGTATTTGGTCTAACTGTAATGGTGTGTATTTATGTCTTCGGTAAGATATCTGGTGCACACTTAAATCCAGCTGTCACTATTGGACTACTTGTGACTAAAAACATTGGTTTAATTGACAGTATCTATTATATAATTGCACAGGCAATAGGTGCGACTTTGGGAAGTCTTGCACTTTTCCTATGCCTTGGTGCACCTGCAGTTACAATTGGAGGACTTGGTGCAACAGCACCTGGACTTGGTGTCGGATACTGGCAGGCAATGTTTGCAGAGTTTTTAGGAACATTCTTCCTAATGATGGTCGTAATGGGTGTAGCAGTTGACAAAAAGGCAGAACCAGGTTTTGCCGGAATTTCAATAGGTATGACGGTAGCAGCAGTAATTGCAGTTTTAGGTGCATTTACAGGTGCTTCAATCAACCCTGCACGTACATTCGGACCATACCTCATGGACATGCTTTTGGGAGGAGCAAACCTCTGGGCATACTATCCGATATACCTAATCGGACCTGTTCTTGGAGCAATATGTGCAGCATTTGCATATGCATATCTTGCTAAGGATAGTGGAGTATGTGAACTGCCGCAACCTTTCAATGATGAATAATTCAATTTGAATTATTCATTTTTTTTCTTTTTTCCAAATTAATAGTTTTTAACTTTGAAAATAAGAAAAATTAATTCGATTTAATTTATTTGAAGCAAAAGTTGTACGAAATTGTTAAATTGCTAGCATTTATAAGCGAAATTATTTAAATAATGAGATTCATATTTTAATTAAATGATGTGGGTTGATAATTATGAATGTCTCAAGAATTGAAATTAAAAACTTTAAAAGTTTTGAAGATGTAACCGTTGATTTAAACGATTTCAATGTTCTTGTTGGCGCATCAGCTTCAGGTAAATCAAATTTTGTTGAAGCTTTTCAATTTTTAAAAGATGTTAGTGAAAACTTTGAAAAAGGAATTAATAACCATGGAGGATTATTTTTCCAAAATCTTAATCTTGAATCAAAAACCCCATCATGTATAAAAGTAACTTTTGGAAACGATGAATCACTTATAACAAGAATAAATTCTGATTTGGATTTTAAAATTCAGTATACTTCTATTGAGTATGAGTTATGTATTAATTTCATGGGGGATTCACAGAAATTAATAAATGAAAGTGTTAAATTTAACTTTAATATTTGTGATAATGATGATAAAAAAATTCATGAAAACGCACTATTTTTAATTAACAAGGATTGGCAGGTAACTGCTAGTTTTCAAAGAGATGAAAAACATGTTGATTTGGAATATTTCGTTCCAGAATCCCTATTGAATATTGTTAATAATAATTTGTCTGAAAATCATGAATTGATTATCAACACTCCATTATCAGCCATTCCGATTTCATGGGCCAATTATTTCAAATCTATTAATAATTATGATTTCGATCCGAAATTCTGCCGATTGGATGATGGTAGTGGTATGGCGAAACTAACTCAATTTGGTCAGAACTTGCCGGTTGTTTTAGAGCAGATTTTAAACGACAGCGAAAAACAAAGAAAATATATGAATCTTGTTTCAATTTTACTTCCCTACATTGAAGAAATTGATGTTTTTACTCTTGAAGATAATCGTAGAATCTTCAGATTATCCGAAAAATATAATAAATCACCGGTTTTATCTCCATTTGTTTCAGATGGAACAATGAATATTCTAGCTTTAATCAGCGCACTATATTTTGAATCTGGAAACATAATATTAATCGAAGAACCGGAAAGAAATATTCACCCAGCACTATTTATTCAACTTGTGGGGATGATGAAGGAAGTTTCACAAAATAAACAAGTGATAATAACAACCCACAGTCCGGAAATATTGAATTACTGTGACTTGGATGACATTCATTTAATTTCAAGAAAAGATGATGGATTTTCAAAAGTGTCTAAACCAGCAGATAATGAGGATGTTAAAGTTTTCATTGATGAGCTGGGAATTGGACAGGTTTTTGTTGATGATTATTTGGAGTTAACAGCTTGATTTAGCAAAATAATGGTGATATAAATGAATTTTAAAGAAGCTTTTTTAATTTTTATACGTGGAATTTTGATGGGTTCAGCAGACATTGTTCCGGGAGTCTCTGGTGGGACAATAGCTTTAATAACAGGAATTTATGCTCATTTGGTGGAGGCAATAAGTAACATCAAATTTGGATTTGTAAAACCACTTCTAAAAGCTGATTTAAAAGGATTCTGGGCTCAGCTTCTGGATGAAATTGACTTTAAGTTTTTCATTCCTTTGATTTTGGGTATTGGGGTTGCATTTCTAACCCTTGCAAAGGTTGTGACATACTGCATGGATGTCCACACTGCACTTACCTATTCATTTTTCTTAGGTTTGATTATCGCTTCAGCCGTAATACTTTTTAGAAAAATCGATAAGATAAATATCAAACACATATTATTTGCTGTTATAGGTTTTATATTGACATACATTTTTGTCAGCTTAAACCCAATTGCAGCCAATCACTCTTTAGTTGTATTGTTTCTGTCTGGAATGATTGCAATCTGTGCGATGATTCTTCCTGGAATTTCAGGTTCATTTCTATTGTTGCTTCTTGGTCAGTACAAATACATGCTCAATGCACTTCACACACTGAACATTGTTGAGATAATAGTATTTGTAGTTGGGGCAGCTATTGGAATACTTGGATTTTCAAAAATCCTCAATTACTTACTTAAAAACCATGAGGAAGTAACCATGGCATTTCTTATTGGGGTTATGCTTGGATCACTAAAGGTTCCTGCAGTTGAGATAATCGGAACTGTTAACATGACATTTGCAGGTCTTCTGCCATGTCTGATTATTGCAGTAATCGGTTTTGCACTTATAATCATTTTAGAAACCAGATTTGATTATATTGATTAATCAAATCACCTTATTTTTTATTTTAATTTATAATAATTCCTTATTAATTTATTTGAATTATAACATAAAGTAAAAATTGATTTTACCTTATAAAAGCATAAATATTTAAATATTAGTTAACAAAATATTATTATTGAAATAATTTTTTTTAGGAGGTTAATGATGGAATTCAATAAAGTAAAATTCAAAACAGTTCTTTCATATATCATCAACAGGTGTGAAAATAAAAAGAATGTTGGAAAAACAGTTATCTGTAAGTTATTGTACTTTTCAGACTTTAACTATTATGAAAAATATGAAACATCAATAACCAATGAAACCTATATCAAATATGAAAGAGGACCGTATCCTCAACATTTTGATGAAATAATTGATGAAATGATTGAAGAAGAATTAATTATTATCAATAAAAAACCCTATTTTGCAACAACCATCCATAAACATTACCTCCAACAGGTTCCAGACTTATCTGCTTTAAATACTCAAGAATTAAGTGTTATAAACGAAGTCATTGATGAATTAAGTGATATGTCTGCGACTGAAGTTAGTCAATATTCACACGGGGACATGCCCTGGATGATAGCTGAAGACAATGAAGAGCTAGATTATGAATATGTTTTTTACAGAGATCCAGAATACTCCGTGAGGAATTATGAAAACTGAATACACCATTAAAACTTATCCTAAATTTGATAAGGAATTAAAAAAACTCACCAAAAAATGTTCAACACTAAAAGAGGACTTTGAAAGGTTAAAGAAAGTTTTACTTTTGGATTTGGAAAGGGGAAACCATAGATTAACTCAGGACAGATACAATCAAATACCGGGATTAGGGCCTAAAGTTAACTTCCCAGTATTTAAAATCAAAAAATTTCGTTGTAAATCAATACCTGAAGGTAACAGGTCACGTTTCAGATTCATATTCATTTTAAGCAGAAAACACAAAACAATCTACTTTACAGAATGTTATTATAAATCAAAAAATGAGATTGAAAACAAAAAAAGAATTCAGGATATTTGTTCTAATCATGAACAGTATTTTTAAAGTTAATATTTGAAACATTTTCTAGTAATTGTCACTACAAATCTTTAAAGTAAAATACCACAAATTGTTAAAGTAAATTGGCACAAATGTTTAAAGTGATTTGCCACAAATTGTTAAAGTAACTAATCAAAAATTTATTAACAATTAAAAATATATTTAAAAACAATGCTTGTTTTAAAAAAGATTAAAAAACAGTGGAGATTATATCCGATTGGTTCACCGAAGGGTGCCCTAAACCATAAAAGGGAACCTGAATTTGTTGGAAATATTAAATTCAAGGATGAAGGTGATTCACTTTCTATTTCCAGATTCGTTGCGGATTATAATTTCAAGGACAATTCAAGTTTGAATGAAAAACTTGTTCCTCCGGGTGAAGTTACAAGGCTTCTGCGCTCCCAGGCTGTTTTTCTGGCAACTCCTGATGAGAAGGTTGAAAGATTTTTAAAATCCCTTAACATTAAGGTTAGAAAAACCCAGGTCTGTGATTATTGTGCCTATGAGGGTAACATTACCATCGTCAACTCTGAATTTTCATATAAGTATCACAATCAGCTTATATGTAAGGAATGTGCATTGGACACTATCAAACAGGAAATCAAGCTTCAGGGCTTTGATAAAAAGATTTTCAGAAACCTTAAAAATACTTTGGAAAAGACTGGAAGTCTTGAGAAAACTTTGTCTGTTTTGGATCCTCACTTTGACCCTTTAAAAAACCGTAAATTAACTTTGTTTGACAGGACCAGAAAGCCAAGGCATATTGTTCCGCCGGTTGACATGAAACGTTTAAAGATACCTAAAGATTTTAAACAGGTGCTTTTGGATTCAGGTAACACCAAATTATTGCCTGTTCAGTACTTGGCCATTAAGGAAGGTCTTTTAAAGGGTGAGGATTTGCTTGTTGTTAGTGCAACCGGTTCAGGTAAGACTTTGGTCGGTGAGCTATCAGGAATCACCGAGGCACTTAAGGGCAAAAAATTCATCTTTCTAACACCTCTGGTGGCACTTGCAAATCAGAAATACCGTGACTTTAAAAGGAAATATAAAAAGTTGGGTTTAAATGTTGCAATCAAAGTTGGACGTAACCGTGTCAAAGCAAAAGGTGAACTTAACTTGCCGGACTCAGATATATCAAAGGCAGACATTGTGGTTGCAACCTATGAGGGAATTGATTATCTTTTGCGAAACGGAAACTCAAGCGCTCTTAATGGTTTAGGGGTTGTTTTAATTGATGAAATTCACATGATTGATGATGAAGACCGTGGAACACGTCTTAATGGTTTGATTAAACGTATTAAAAATTTATATCCAAAAACACAAATCATCGGACTTTCTGCAACTGTTAAAAACCCTGAGTTTTTAGCATCAGAATTTAACATGAAACTGGTAAAGTATGATGAGCGTCCGGTTCCTTTAGAAAGGCATCTGGTCTATACAAGAAACGAGTCACAAAAGCGCCATCTCATGGCACAGCTGACCAGAAGGGAATATAACACCAAATCCAAAAAGGGCTATAGGGGCCAAACTATCATATTTACAAATTCAAGGCGTAAAACCCACCAGATTGCAAATTTCCTCACAAACAAAAGAATCAATGCCCAGGCATACCATGCAGGTCTTTCATACTATAAAAAAGAGAAAATCGAAAAGGATTTCGATAAGGGCAAGATTTCCTGTGTCGTTACAACTGCCGCTCTGGCTGCAGGTGTGGACTTTCCGGCCTCACAGGTAATATTCGACTCTCTGGTCATGGGAAACAAGTGGATTAACCCTAATGAGTTTTCACAGATGCTTGGACGTGCCGGAAGACCGTCCTATCACGACAGAGGAATTGTCTATTTACTTCCCGAAATCGGCAATGATTTTCAGGGCGAATCAGAGGAAGCCATGGCATTGGAGCTATTGGAAAGCAACAGTGAGGATGTCTACATTGAATATGATGAGGAATCATCATACGAACAGATTCTGGCTGACATTTCATCAACTTCCATAAAATCAGTTGATGAGTTGAATAAGTTTTATAAAAACATTGAAATTCCTGTTTCACTTAAAATAACGGTTAATGAAATGGAGGATTTGGGACTAATCAGAATCAAGGCAAATAATGATTTGGAAATAACGAAATATGGCAGGGCAGCTTCAGTGTCATTTTTAACCATTGGCGAAGCGGAATTTATTAAAAACACATTAAACGATAAGAATTATCTCAAAAATTATGTGGGTTTATCTCCAATGTACAAAAAAAAGGAGAAGTATGATAAGCTTAAGGTTTTAGTCATGGCAATGGCACTTGATTTGGAGATGTTTGAAAACGCCTATTTATCAAGCGTTATTCACAATCAGATTTCAAATGCATTAAAAATCAAATTCTCAACAAGACTGTTTGCCGAATCCACTTTGGACATTATTTCCAGTGGTGAAGCTATTGAAAAGTTGGATAAAAAGTATCAGGATGCTCTTATTAGCCTTCAAAGTGACTTCATGCAGTGCAAATGTCAGGAAAGGCCTTTCTGTCAGTGCATGCAGAGAGGAATATCTGAAGTAATCATTCATGAACGTCTTAAAGGTAAAGATCCACAGGACATCTCAAACAAGCTCTTTAGAAAATACCAGATTCAGGTCTATCCTGGAGACATTTTCTCATGGCTTGATAATTACGTTAAAAATCTTGATGCAATCAGAAGAATTGCAAAATCATTCAATAAAAATAATATAGTTAAAAAAACTAATTACTTAATAAAAAAAATTGAAAACGGGTGAAAATCTATGTATGCAGAAGATAAAATCTTAATAGGTTGTAATGATGCTCAGGAAGTCTATTTGCTTCCAAAACTTGCAAACCGTCATGGTTTAATTGCAGGTGCAACAGGAACAGGTAAAACTATAACTCTAAAAACTCTTGCAGAGTCATTTTCCGATATGGGAGTTCCAGTATTTCTGGCAGACATGAAGGGTGACATTTCAGGACTTGCTAAAATTGGAAGTGAAACCGATAAAATCAGGACAAACGTTGAAAAATACTCTTTAGCTAGTAAAGGCTTTAAGTATCAGGCATATCCGGTTGAGTTCTGGGATTTGTTCGGTGCAAAAGGTCTTCCGGTAAGGGTTACATTATCCGAAATGGGACCGGTTTTACTTTCAAAGATTTTAAACCTCACAGAAGCACAATCAAGTGTTTTAAACATTGTATTTAGAGTTGCAGATGACGAATCATTATTAATCATTGATTTAAAGGATTTAAAGGCAATGATTAATCATGTTGTTGAAAACAAGGACAAATATGAAGGCCAGTACGGTGCAATCGCTACAAAATCAGCAAATACTATTTTAAGGAGCCTTATAACTTTAGAAGACCAAGGCGGAAACGACTTTTTCGGGGAACCTGCACTTGATTTAGGTGACTTTATGAAATTGGATGATAATGGAAAAGGTATCATAAACGTTTTGGATGCTCAAAAACTATCCTTATCTCCTGAATTATATTCAACATTCCTTTTATGGATGCTTTCAAACTTATATGAAACATTGCCTGAAGTGGGCGACATGGACAAGCCTAAATTCGTATTCTTCTTTGATGAGGCACATCTGCTCTTTGATGACATGTCAGCCGAATTCGGTAAAAAAATTGAACAGATTGTACGTTTAATCCGTTCAAAAGGTGTAGGATTATACTTTATCTCACAGTCTCCTGCAGACATTCCAGATGACATTTTGGCTCAATTAGGTAATAGGGTTCAGCATGCACTTCATGCATACACTCCAAAAGACCAGAAGGCAGTTAAGGTTGCAGCTGAAACATTCCGTCCAAACCCTGACTTTGACACAGCTGAAGTAATTTCAAATCTTGGAATCGGTCAGGCACTGGTGTCCGTTTTAGATGAAGGCGGAGTTCCAGGAATTGTCCAGCATGTTGATATTGTCCCTCCACAAAGTTACATTGGAGCTATTGATGATTCTATGAGAAGTGAGCTTATTAACTTATCTGAACTTAAAGAAAAATACGGTGAGGCAGTTGATCCGATTTCTGCTTATGAAATGCTTCTTGAAAAAATAGATTCAAATCCGAACGTTGAAAGTGAGGTTCCATCTGTTGATAAGGAAATAATCGAAGAAGTCAAAAACCAGGAAGTTGTTCCTGAAACTCCAAAAGAGGCACTTAGCCAACCACAGGAATCCATTTTGGGTGATATTATTGGTGGTGTTTTAGGTGGTGGAGCACAAAAAGGCAAGAAAAAAACACCTCAACAGAAAATGGTTGAAAAGGCAGCTTCACAGGCGATGAACACTGCAGCACGTGAAGTTACAAAAGGAATCATGAGAGGAATCTTTGGTCAGATGAAATAATGGTGAAATTAATGTTAAAAGCTAATTATACATATGATTCCAGGTTGGATGTAGTAAACATTGAAATTAAACAGGATTATCAATATGAAGTGTCTGTTGAATTACAAGCAGGAGTTTTTCTTCATTTTGATACAGATTATTTTCCTGTAGGTCTTGAAATCATTGATGCTTCTAAAAAAATTGGCGTTAGCAAAGAGTTTTTAGCAAATCCTTCTGGAAATGTAAAAATTATAATTAGTAAGGATTCAATTAATGTTGAAGTGACATTCCAAAATAATGAGGTTAACGGTTTGCTTAAGTTAGATACATTTGCTGAACCATTTTTACCGGACATAGAAACAAATTTTGCATTAGTTTAAATTTAATGGTGATTAAATGGCTCATCCGCATAAAAAAGCAATAGAAAACATGAAAGCATCATCTTTAATAGGCATTATTGAAGAGTCAAAAATGACATATGTACGTGAAAACCTAAGCATTCACTTGCATGAAAGTCAAGTTAAACTCCTAAAACAGGTTAAAAAACATGAAAAACCTCATCACAAGCGCATAAGAGTTAAACAATTTGAAAAATCAGAAAAAACTGATCTGTTCAACTTGCATCTGGAGTTATATTTGAAAAAATATAAGAAACTGGAAGTTAAAGGCTTAATTGAAATTGATGAAAATCCTGAAAATGGTCTTTCCTATGACTGCAGGTTGACTGATGATGGTTTGGCTATTTTGGATGAAATTTCAGCTTTAGAGCTAGATTGGCAAAATGTTGTTGGAATTACAGATGAAGATTGTGAAGTTTTAAAGAAACTTGCCTTGAATTCATTTGAAATATCATATAAACACAAGAAAAAGTTAGGTTTTATATTTTAATTATTTCAATGAGTAATTATAAAAGTATTGATGAAATTAAGATTCCGGCATTGGTATTTCTTTAAAAAACAAACCTGATTTTGTTAGTGGTGTAAAGAATAATTTCGAAGGTTTTTTACATAACCTTAATAATTCCCTTAAGGATTATGCTTGATTATTTTTAATAATTGATGATATCAATGGTCTTTCAAAAAATGAGGATTTTCCAAATTGGTATAAGAGATTGTCTGAGACAATTGATTTCAGTGAAAAGCATGTTCCAGTAGCATTTACCTTGGTAAGTTACAGAGAAAATTTTGATGAATTGACTGAGCTTAACCCGTCTTTTTCAAGAATATTTCATTATATAGAAATTGGCCATTTGGATGATTAGGACATTAAAACATTTTCAAAGAAAATTTTTGAAAAATATGACAAATTTGAAGATTAAATGTTTTTAAATGAAATTGTATATTGTTCTTGGAGTATTGCTAACATTGATTAAAAAATTTATATTCCACAGCTATTGAATCATATGCATCCTTAACACATTCAATAGCCTCATCTCTATTTTTAAAGTAATGCAGATGGCTTTCACATTCACAATCAGAGCATCCGAAGTCCTTAATTCCCTCTGTTTTTGAGGCAAGATATTGTGACAGTTCACATTCCACTTTTTTGTCTTCATTATAAATTATGTCAACTATTTCGGCTTTTTTTAATAGGTAATCAATATGCCAGTGCAGCTTTTTTTCATTGCTTAAGTGTCTTTTAAGCCTTGATTCTAGTGAGTTCATGGAAGATCCCACATAAACGTAAAATCCTTTCTTAAATTGAATTTCACCTAGTTTTTTTCCTATTTTGATGGTGGATGTTTCATCAACTTTAATGATTAGGCAGTAGCATCCTTTCATGTTTGTAATATATATTTTTCATACTATATTTTTGTTTTTCAAAATTATTGGATAACTTTTAAATATTTCTTTATAATATATATTATATAGTATTCAATTTCATTTGAATATTACTTATATAAAATTTAATGGTGTTTAATTTTGAAATTAAATAAATTCATTTTTGTCAGTATGTTAATGCTAGCCATTTTAACTCTCGGAGCTGTTAGCGCAGCTTCCGATACAGCTGCCGGTGATACGGCAGTTGGAGTAACCGAAGAGCTTGATTTGGCTGCTTCGGATGTAGATGAAATATCTGCCGGTGGTGATGATATTGCTATTGGCAGTGCAAGTAATGACACAGACGTATTGTCTGCAGGAAGTGTAGCACCAAACTACACTATTGAAGTTACACCGGACACAATGTCCGGATCAAACTATGTGGCACAATACGGTCAGGTAATCACAGTAAATGGTGATTTCGGAAACGCAACTGGTAATGTGACAATCAGATTTGGATTTTCAGGTAACTATTATTACCATACTGTTCCTCTAGTCGACGGTAAGTTCTCACAGGACTTAACAGATTACGATAGAGTAAGGAACAATTACCAAATCTACCTTACATATACTGGTGATGAATACTACAAATCAGTAACTTGGTCTAAAAACATCCATATACAAATGAATAATGTAACAGCAAACGGCGCTGATTACGGTCTTGCTGCATATATGGATATTGACCTGTTTGATGCAACTGGTAACGTAACTTGCATCGTAAACGATAAAGCAAACTATACAGGAAAACTAGAAATACGGAAATATTTGTCTGTATCAGTAGGTACAGTGTAATTATTATACTTAATATCCACTATTAATGCTTTTTTAAAATCTTCAAAATCACTGTCTATAGAACGGCATTGCCTAGCCAATTTTCTTTTTTCTTTAAGGAATTTTTTATGATAACCTACATTAATTTGAGTCATATTTCCTCACACGATATTTAGGGTCACGATAAAATACAAATGAATATTTCATTATTTCATAGTCTTCAGCAGCTCTCCAAGGCATGTCTCCATGAGAATATTCACTTATTTGTGTTGCATTCATATTACTTAATTTTTCAATGACTGCATCTATAACATCTAGTTCATCTTCAGTGAAATCAATCTCTGGTTCGTTAAGGGAATTGTATCTAAATTGACTCATATCTGCATATACTAATCTTGAATCTACAGAAATTTTACCTTCTTTTTCAAGTTCGGATATTGCTAAATCAAAATGTGTAGGTGCGGGACCATGAGGTAATCTTTTATAGGTTTCATTGGTTAATGATTTTTCATGGATTTCAAAATAGTTGAAATCTATGAAGTATAATAATTTGTAGAGTACTGTTTTTCCAACATTTGAGTTGGATCCGCATTTAGATATGATATAGTGCAGTAATTTTTTAAATTTTTCCATATTCACTTCCATTATCATCACTACTTCAATATTTTTTCTCCAAATGGTTATTTAATATTTTCTTTAATTTCATATAAAAATATTTCTATTCAAATTATTTCTTAAATGAGAGGTTAATATTTAAGGTTTTAAACTAATATTTATTTGTTTGTTTATATACTAAAAATGAAGTGTGTACATCTCCTTTTTTAGTGTTCAACAAAACACATGAAACATTAACTCACACTTGAACTATCTCAACTTTGTAGAAGTTGAGGATTCTTACTTAACGGACTGTATCTCTTGTGAGCATAGGATTACTGTGCTATTCTCCTCGTCCTGAAGGTTTGAGTATTTATATATTAATTATTCTTTTTTTTAACTTGGTTTTTTGTTATAAAATATTTAATTAATATCTTTTTGTCATTTATTATTTTATTTTTATCTGATATTTAAATTCAATCAGAGAGCATTTGTTAAGTAATGCCCTTGTCATCATTTGTGCAATTTGACCATGACTTGGAGAAGTTATTGTGTTCTTGCACAATTAAGATAAAAAGGCAAATCTTAAAACAGGGTAAAATTGAAGAGTACACTGAATTGGATGTTACATATCATCCCAGAATAACCAAAACTAAAAAAATAAACAAACAAAAAGATTTAAAAATTATTAGGGATAAATTTAATGATGATATTACTTTAACTTCTGAGGAATGTTCTCTTTTAATTGCTTTGCTTTTGTTTGATTTAAAAGAGTCTGAAGCAGAGATAATTGAAGAAATATGTCAATATATTAAGTTGAAAAAACATTGTATTCCTGATTTGGAACTGGATGGAGTCATAATGGGCATGTATTTGAATATTTTGGAATACATCGATTTAGAAAATCAAGATGAATTAAAGGAGATGATTGGCGTGGAAACAAGAACCAAAGGTGTTATTGCAAGTTTTAAAGAACAAGAAAGGAAAAAAGCTTTTAACCAAGGTATCAATCAGGGTAAGAAGGCTATTATAGGTGAACTGTTGAAAAAGCATTCAATTACAGCTATTTCCAGTTTGATTAATCTGTCTGATAGTGAAATATATGCCATTTTAAATGGCGATTAGAATTTTTTCTAATCTATTTCACAATGGGGGTTTTTAGTGGAATTTAATAACTTAAATGCTAAATATGAGTATAACTATGATTTAGACATAGTAAACATTAAAGCAAAAAAGGACTATATCTATGAAGAATCTGTAGATTTGGAAACTGGAGTATTTTTAGATTTTGATAAAAATTATTTTCCAGTTAACTTGGAAATACTTTCTATTTCTAAAAGACTAAATGTGGATAAGGAATTCCTAATTAATCCTGAAGGTAATGTAACTATAGTTGTTGATTGTGATTTAATAAAGTTAAATGTAATTTTCAAAAACAATGATGAACAGTATGTTTTAAATTATTGCGATAAACATGGTGAAAATTTAAAATTAACTGACTGTCAAACAAGCTTTGCATTGGTTTAGATGGTTTTATTATGATTTTCAAACTCAAGACAAAAGGTCACAAAAACGTTACTTCACTTCACAAGTCAACCTTTGAGATTACAAAGGACGCTGAAATCGGTCCTGCTGCAGACTGTATAATTGGTGTTGCAATGGATTATTCCATGCTTGACTTTCCAGAGGAGTTTAAGGCAAAAATTGCTGATTCGGGTACTGAAATAACTGTGATTTTGGGTACTGAAAACGGCCATGATGAAATCATAGGATGGGGTCATGAGGATTTAACTTTAACTCATCCAACAGATATTGTTATAAGAAAAAGTGATTATACCTGTCCTAGGACTTTGATGATTAAAGCAAATAAGGCTGCACGTGATCTTGAAGGTAAGTTAATTGATGATTTAAAAGATGGGAAAGTCATGGATGTAACTATTAAACTAAGGACAAAAGAGTAGTGTCTTAACCGGAATTAGAAAATACTGATAATTCGGTTAAAATGATATTTTTGGGGTTATATTCTAAAATTACTTGGGATTTAATAATTTAGAAAATTTTATTTATACCAGTTGATAATCTATTAACATAGAGGGGTTTTTCATGAATATTGACATAAATAATTTCGGAATAATTAAGAATGCAAATATAGATATTGCACCATTGAATATTTTCATTGGTTCAAATAGTTCAGGCAAATCATTTGCAGCCAGATTAATCCATTGTTTTAATTGCAGTGACGCACCGGATATTAGTGAGGAACTTTTTGTTTATCTTGATGAATACTTAAAGGATAATGATGATAATATTAATGAAAAGATTTTTAATTACATATTAACCCAACCGAAATTAAACTCAAAACCTTTAAAGATTCCTTTCTCTCAGATTCAACCGATAATTGACAGTGTTGTTTTAGGATATCTTTCAGATGTCTTTAAACTTAAAATTGAAGAGGAGTTCGATTTAAATTTAAATGATTTGATTAACTCAACACAGTCTTATTTTAAGATTGATATTAATGATTGCGAAATAATTAAGCCATTCAATAAAGACTTTGAATTTAAGGTAAATTCCTTTCCCCTCACCGAAAGAGTGAATACTGGTAGAATCGCTTTGGCTTTTGACGGTGAATCTAATTTTCTGATTAACATTGAATCAATATTTTTTAACATTACTCAGTTAAGTGATGTGAATTCATTATTGTTAATTATTTTAACAATGATTGTTAATTCTATATTTAAAGACATTTGTTTGAAAAATTCATATTATCTCATTGCTGAGAGATCAGATTTAGTCACAGACAACAAGGCATTGACACGTAGAATTCAGGATAAATCATATTTTTCAAAAAATCAAATTGATATATTGTCTAAATTATATAGTATTGATTCAACTCAAAAAGGTGAGTTTTATGAGTTGGGATGTGAATTTGATAGGGAATTTTCAGGATATCTTGTTGACATTAAATATAATGGAATTAACAATGATATATCATTTATTGATGAGGATACAAATAAAGAGGTTTCCTCAAAAATGCTTTCAACATCAATCCATGAAATGGCTTTGCTAAGCATATATCTAAAGTATGTTGTTAAAAAGGATGATTTGTTAATCATTGAAGAGCCAGAAGCGCATTTGCATCCTAAAAACCAAAGAATACTTGTTAAATATATTGTTCGTGCAGTGAATAATGGCCTTAAAGTGATGTTAACCACCCACAGTGATTACATCATCGAACAGTTCAATAATTTTGTCAGATTAAACAGTGTGGATGAGAATCTTTTAGATGAATTCAACTATACTCAAGCAGACATCTTAAGTCATGAGGATGTTTCAATATATACTTTTAAAAAGGACTCTAAAAAGCAATTTATCGCAGAAAAAATAGATATTAATGAAACTGGATTTGATGAAGAAAGCTTTGCGCCTATAAGCGAAGAATTGTACGATGAAAGCGATAGAATAATCGACTTGATGTAGGGTGGCGGTAAACTTGCCGTATAACATGCTTAAAAATTTTTACACTGATACAAATAATGTTCCTTTAGAAGAAATAATCAAAGAAAACTGCAGGGAACATAACTGTGTTTTAAGAGGAAGTTATAAAGATTATATTATTTTAGATGGTGATAAAATTAAAGATAATCTTTTCGCCGGTTTAAAATCTGTTGACTGCATTATAATTTCTAAAAAACCCTATGATGGAAACAAGATAGATGTCATCATCTGTGAATTGGGTGGAGACAAAAAATGGGCAGATGTTAAAAAGAAGATGATTGATTCATCCCAACATTTTGTAGAAGTCATTAATGATTCTGATTTTGAGATTGGCAAGTTCATATGTTGCTTTTTGGGAAAATATCAAAATCCAAAACAGATTAAAAAACAAAAAAGAGCCAACATTAATATTCCCGGTTTGAACCGTCACAACATTAAGATACATAATTTTAATTGTGGCTGGGAATTTGAAAAAGTGATTAATCTTTAAGATATTATTATTAACTGACAGTCAAACAAGCCTTGCATTGGTTTAGTAGGTTTTATTATGATTTTCAAACTCAAAACAAAAGGTCACAGGAATGTAACGTCACTTCACAAGTCAACCTTTGAAATAACAAAGGATGGCGAAATCGGCTCTACTGCAGACTGTATTATTGGTGTTGCAATGGATTATTCCATGCTTGACTTTCCAGATGAGTTTAAGGCAAAAATTGCCGATTCAAATACTAAGATAACTGTGATTTTAGATACTGAAAACGGTCATGATGAAATCATAGGATGGGGTCATGAGGATTTAACTTTAACTCATCCAACAGATATTGTTATAAGAAAAAGTGATTATACCTGTCCTAGGACTTTGATGATTAAAGCAAATAAGGCTGCACGTGATCTTGAAGGTAAGTTAATTGATGATTTAAAAGATGGGAAAGTCATGGATGTTACTATAAAATTGAATTAGATTAACTATTTTTGTTCTTCTAAAACTGCTTGAATTAGAAAATAAATTGGATATAACTGATTTGTAAATTGATATTCGCCTTGTTTTTTTGAACTGGCAAGTTCAATTATTCCCAATTTTCTAGATCTGCTAATGAAATCTTTAAACACATTAGATTCCGAATCGTTTAACACGTCTTCAAACTCTTTTTTAGTAAAAGTACTATTTGGAGATGCTGCTAGTTTTTTTCCGATTTTTTTAAAGAGGGATAAATAGTTTTCACTTCTGATTTTATTGTCGAGTAAGGGCTGTAAATATTTTAAACCAATTCTGTTTCCTGCTTCAATTACACCGCCTAAAGCATCATTATTATCAATAAATCCGTCAGTATCTTTCCAAAAGGTAGCATCACCAATTTCCTGCATCATTGTTGGCATTCCAGAAGAATATTTGGTCATGTTCTCCAAAGCGGTAGGATGTATATTTATATTATATGATGAAAAGATACCTGTGTAGAATCTTTCAACATCTTCATTAGATAATGCCTTTAATTCGTGAGTATGGAATATTCTGTTAACAGAAGGATTGTGGTCATATAATCTTCTAAATTTTTCAGGATATCCAGTTAGCATTATACAAATTGATGCTTTTTTAACAGATGTTGCAAGGGTATCTGCAAAACTTTTATACCAATCTGCAAATTCAGGGGTATCTGATAATCCATTAATATCATCAATAACGATAAATAACCCATCTTTGTCTTTAAAGCTTTCAACTAAATCAGATAAATAAAATGCTAAATTGTCTTTAATATTTTTTAATTCATCTTCAGGAGGTTTGAATTTGATATTTAAACCGCCAAAACCAACAGAGTCAATATAATTGCCTATGAGGTTAAAAACTTTATTTGACCATTTTTCAGGTCTGATTGCATTTAAAATTCTTTCAATTATTTGAATGACCAGTTCATCAATATCGTGAACCCCATCATTCATAATATGTGCAGTTACCATGGAATAATTATTTCTGGCAAAATCAGATATATAATGGGCTAGAGATGTTTTCCCCATTCCTCTTTTTCCAGTTATGAAAAAATGTTGAGGATTTCCAGATTTAACAGATGGAAAATACTTTAAAATCTCTTTAATAATGTCTTCTCTGCCTTCAAATCTATCTGGACTTACAGGTTGTCCTGGTTGAAATAAAGATTCTTTTTGTGAAATATCCATAGTAAACACCATTAAATTATTTGCTTAAAATAAATTCAATTAGAGTTATTTGTTAATGTGTATTTTAATGTATTTAAAATTATCTAATTGCCTATTAAAATCAATTTTACATGATGAAATCAATATTTCACAATGAAATCAATTTTTAACTTATATTATTTCAATTAACAATCTTCTCTGTTTTTAACTGAAGTTGAATAATTAAACAATAGCATCCTACTTTAACTCATCCAACAGATATTGTTATAAGAAAAAGTGATTATACCTGTCCTAGGACTTTGATGATTAATGCTGATAAGGCAGCCTAGATCTTGACTCTGGCTTGATAGATGATTTAAAAAATGGGAAAGTCATGGATGTTACTATAAAATTAAGTTTGTAATTAATTTTAGAGTTTAAATCTTATTTTGGATTAAATTTAAAACTTTATTTTCTTTTTTTTCTGTATGGTTTAATCGTGTTGAGACAGAAAACTACTAAATGTCATTAAGATTTGAAGATTTTCATCATTGAATTAAGTTAATTATTCTTTTTTACTATATTTTCAAAGATAAATCAATATTGCTTTTAGATTTTATATTAAGCCAGCAATATTGCTTTTTTCAACTCGATACGCTTATATATTCCCTAATTCAATTATTAATTGTTGATAATTCTTTTTCACTGGTGGAAAAAATTGGAGATGATTATTATTAAAAGTTTTAAAAATCTTAAAAAAATTAAAAATAGGGATGAATATATTAAAATCTGTGAGTTAAACTATGCAAATACTCTTCTGGAAGTTTTAAACATTAATGAAGAGATAGAAAGGATTTTACCTACAGAAATTATTAATAATACTTTAGACAATAAGTTTACAGATATAAGAGCATTAACCAAATCTGGAAAAATAATGATTATTGAAGGGCAAACAGAAATATTAAAAGACCCTGATCTTTTAAGGTATTACGGTTATTTCAAAGATACTTTCTGTGACTACTCACAAGAGATAATATTCATCATTGCTTGTTTGAAAAAAGGCAATAACAAAAAAAGATTAGTTGCTGAGGAAAATATTTGTTTTAAACCAACTGTTGTGGAATTCAAAAACATTGATGGAAGCCAATATTTAAATAAGTTAAGGTTAAAAATTAAACAACAAGAAGAGTTAACTCATAGGGACTGTGCAATCTTAGTTCATTTGCCTTTGTTTGATTTGCCAATTTCCGAAAAGGAATATGTTCGTGAAATCTGCGGATATATAAAAGAACATGATTGTATTCCACAACAAGAAAAAAATACAATCATACCTGCAATGTATTTGAATATTGGGTATTTCATTGAAAGGGAATATGAACAAGAAAAATTACTTGAGGCGATAAACATGTTAAAATACTGTGAAAATGGATTGGATAGAGAAATAAGGCTTGCCAGGGAAGATGAAGCAAAAAAAGTGGCTGAAAATTTTGCTTGTAATCTTTTAAGAGATAATCAGGATGTTGATTATGTGCATAGGATGACTGGCTTGCCTGTTTTTAGAATTAGGGAATTAAAAGCAAATCTTTAATTTGCTTTTATTTTCTTTAAAAGATTATTGGGGCAATTTCTTTTAATTAGAAGAAAAATTACTTGAGGCGATAAATATGTTAAAATACTGTGAAAATGGATTGGATAGAGAAAGAAGGCTTGCCAGAGAAGATGCTGAAAAAAAACTATCTGAAAATTTTGCTCGTAACCTTTTAAGGGATAATCAGGATGTTGATTATGTGCATAGGATGACTGGCTTGTCTGTTTTTAGAATTCGGGAATTAAAAGCAAATCTTTAATTTGCTTTTATATTTTTTTAAAGTTTGTTTTAATATTATCCGGTTTCTAAAATTAAGCTATTGAAAGCATAATTTTTAATATATTTTTTATTTTTAAAGTGAAATTTTTAAAAAATTGTAAAAAAATCGTTAAGTATATATAACTTGAAAAAGATACTTTTTAATAACTACTTTTGTTTTTTTATGCGGGGGTGGTCGAGCGGTCAAAGGCGCTAGGTTGAGGGCCTAGTGGGTCAGTCCCTTCGCGGGTTCAAGTCCCGTCCCCCGCACTAT
>CAZOYH010000013.1:0-23175 GCA_964583995.1 uncultured Methanobrevibacter sp. | reverse complement strand
GAAGGCAACCACTTAAGAGTTTCAGGTGAAGGAAACTGTGGTGAAGCTCCAGGCCTTGAAGGAGATTTAATTGTTACTGTTCATGTTAAAAGACATAAAACATTCGTCCGTGAGGGCGATCACTTATACCTCGAACAACAAATTAGTTTTCCTCAAGCAGCCCTTGGAGACTTAATCAGCATTCCAACAATTGAAGGAAAAGAAGTTGAGTTTAAAGTCACTCCCGGAACACAAAGTGAAACTGTTTATAAATTAAGAGGCCAAGGTATGAACTCTGTTAGACACAACGGCAGAGGAAATATGTACGTTACTGTTAAAGTAGTAGTTCCTAAAAAATTAAATTCAAAACAGAAAGATTTACTCAAACAGTTTTCTGAAATCAGCGGTGAAGAGATTAAACACGTTGAAAAAGGGCTCTTTGACAGAGTCAAAGATGCAATAAATTAGTTTTATACTAATTTATTTTCCTCCCTATTTTTTATAATTTTTTTTGAAAAATCTATTTTTACAAATTGATATTTTAGATGAAATTTTTCTATCGATTTAAATGGAATAACGATTAAGTAAATTGATTTTAATGAAGAAAGTATCTAAAATTAGGAAGACATGTTTAATAATTTTAATGATATATTATGAAAATAACAAATATGAATTTAATCACATACATGAAAAAATAAAAAAAGTATAGAGATTAATAAAAATCTCTATTTTACAGTAATAACTGCTTTTGCAGAAGATGATTTGTAAGATCCGTTACCTGCAAATTTAACTGTAGCAGTGTATTTACCTTTTTTGTTTAATTTTGTAATTTTAAAGGTTGCTTTACCTTTAGAGTTGGTAGTTGCCTTATAAGTTTTACCATTAACTTTAATTGTCACTTTAACTTTAGCTAAAGCTTTATTATTAGCTTTAACGGTTACAGTGTATTTTTTAGTTTTGGTTGTTGCTTTAAAGGTCTTTTTAGATGCAGTAATTTTGGTTGCTGCTTTGGTAACAACTATTTTATTAGTGGTATCTTTTGGAGCGTATACATTATCACCATCAAATCCAGTGTTGACAGTGTAAGTTCCAACAGCTAAATTGATATTGAATTTGGCAATACCGTTTGCATTTGTAGTAGCTACACCTAAAACATCATTACCTTTAGTTAAAATAACCTCTTTATTAGCAACTGCTGCACCATTTTCATCAATTAAAGTTGCAGTAAATTGAGTAGAAGCACCGTATGCTTTGGTTAAATCACTAGCAATGATAATTGTTTTATAATCAGGACCAGTACCTGAAATTGTAATATTATTAGCTACCTCAATAGCGTTTTTACCAACATTGTTAGCTACTAAATCATTACCTGAAATTGAACCAGTAACTCCACTAGCCATATAAATCGCATAATCACTAGTTGATTTAATAGTGTTATTAGCAATTAAAGCATCTCCTGAAGTTACTTTAATACCATAAGTGTCAACACCAAATGCTTCCCAAACAGATTCATTACCTACGTTTGAACCTAAAGAAACAATTAAATTATCAATGATAGATAATTGAGCAACTCTTGCAGCAATACCTTTGGTATAGTTTCCGTCAACATAAATACAGTTATTTACAATATTGCTTTCAACATCACCTAAGGACATACCGATTACAAGATAAGCATCACCATAAAGGTCATTGTTGGTGTAGTTTACAGATACACTTTGACCATTCATACCAGAATAGATTGGATAAGCAGATTGAACACCAGTAGCATGAATTTCATTACCAAAGATTACACCAGTAGCTGGACCTTCAACATCAATACCATTGGCATAATAATTATCAGATTCAGATCTGATTTCATTATCTGCTATGGTAAAGTTTTCACCAGAAATAATAATACCATAAATGTATGTGTGACCATTAGCTACAATATTATTGTCTTTAATTAATGCATCATCAGAGTTTTTAAAGTCAACTGCATAAATTGTATCATAAGAGCCAACAACAGCACCATAATCCACATTTACATCATTTTCTTGGAAAATAACACCATTTGAAGAATCAATTACAATACCCTCACTAACAGGGAAACTTACCCAATTACCAGAACCGGTCGGAATCTCAAACCAAGGCACATAAGATGAAACTAAAGATAAATTAAATTTATTGTTATTAATTTTTGCATTGGATGAATTAGTAATGTAAACAGCATTATTAATTCCAGTACCTGCAGTGGCACCAGCATAACCAACATCATTATCAGTAACAGTTAATTTTTCTACAGAATCAGCATAAATAGCATAAGCATCTTTATCAGCACTAGCAACTACAGCAATAGCGTTATTTGTTAATGCAATTTCACTGCCAGATAAAGAAACACCTTTACCTTGAGCAGAAATAATATTATTTACAATAGAAGCATTTCCCATAGTAACTTTAATACCAACAGTTTCAACACCGAATGCTTCCCAAATAGATTCATTACCTTCTTCAGAAGAGAACAATGCAATAATGTTATTATCAGCTACTAAATTAGAGCCTCTGTAAGCAATACCAGTAGTATAATTACCGATTAATGCAATAGTATTATCTACAATATTGCTTTCAACATCCCCTAAAGACATACCAAATACATTGTATGCAGCACCAGAAATTTCATTTCCAGTGTAAGTAGCTTTAACATCTGCACCATTCATACCAGAGTAAATAGCATAAGCAGAGGTATTAGCTTTAACATCAATTTTATTTTCTTTGACTATACCAGCAGCAGGACCTTCAATATCAATACCATTAGCATAATAATCAGAAACAGTAGTGATGTTATTTGATTCAATAGTGAAATTATCCCCAGAGATTATAATACCATAAATGTAAGTATAACCATTTGAATTGATTTCATTATTGGTAATTAATGCATTATCAGAATTTTTAAAGTCAACAGCATAAATAGTATCATAACTACCTACAATATCTCCATAAGTAACATTTACAACATTTCCGCCAAAGATTACATTATCTGATTCATCAACAACAATACCTTCACTAACCGGGAAACTTACCCAATTACCGGAACTGGCAGGAATTTCAAACCAAGGAACATAACATGAAATTAAATCCAAGTTAAATTCATTTAATGCAATCATAGTGTTGTTAACATTATTAATATATACTGCATTGTTTATACCAGTGCCTTGAGTGGTTCCTTGATAATCAATATCATTACTGATAATGTATAGCTCAGGAGTATCAATACAATAAATTGCATAAGCATCCTTATCAGTGTTAGCAACAACATTAATGAAGTTATCAGCCAAATAAGCAGAAGTTTCGTTACCAGTTAAGGAAACACCTTTTCCTGCAGTAGCAATAACGTTATTGGTTATAGTTGCTGCACCTTTAACGACTTTAATACCAACAGTTTCAACACCGAATGATTCCCAGATAGATTCATTACCTTCTTCAGAAGAAGTTAAAACGATTCTATTTTCAGTTGCATTTATATAATTACCATAGTAAGCAATACCAGTAGTATAATTTCCATCAAGATCAATATAGCTGCTGTCAATTTGACTTACTACATCACCTAAAGACATACCAAATACATTATATGCTTTACCGGTAATTGTATTGTTTGTGTAAATTGCTGAAACATTTTGACCGTTCATACCAGAATAGATACCATAAGCTGATTGAACACCATTTACAGATATTACATTGTTTTTAACTTCACCTGCAGCAGGACCTTCAATATCAATACCATTTGCATAATAATTATCGGATTCTACAATAATTGTATTGTCATCTATAACAAAGTTAAATCCGGAAGTAATAATACCATAAGTATATGTGTGACCTGAAACGGAGATAGTGTTGCCTGAAATAGCTGTATAAGCAGAATCTTTAAAGTCAATAGCATAAAGGGTATCATAACTACCAGAAATACTATTATAAACAAGATCAACAATATTATCTTCAAATATAACTTCTGTTGATGAATCTACAACAATACCTTCAGAAATAGTAGTGCTCACCCAATTACCGGAACCTGTAGGAACCTCAAACCAAGCCACAGCAGCAGATACTAAAGATAAATTAAATTTATTGCCTTTAATATTAACATCATATGAATTGGAAACGAGAATTCCATTGTTTATGCCGGAGTACAGAGTAGATCCAACATATGTGATTGCATTATTTAGAAGTTTTAAATTAGATATGGTGTCTGCTTTAATTGCATATCCGTCAGCATTGGAAACAGCGTTAAAATTGATTGTTGAGTCGGAAATTTCAACTCCTGTTGCATTAAAAGCAGAAATTGCATAAGTTCCATTATTTTGATTTATAGTTAATCCTGAAATCACAACATTATCTGCTTTAATATCAATTGCAATATTTGTAAGAGTTGAATTTTCACCAAATACGCTTATTGCACGATTTAAAACAATTGTATCCACACCAACATCAGAAATGTCACCACTGAATGTTAATTCACTTGCAGTTACATTAGACATGAGTGTACCATTGCTATCAAAATAACTATTAAAATTATCTTTTGTTACAACATCCCCATCACTTAAAGCTTGACTGTCTTCGTCAACAGTGAGAGGTTCATCAGTTATTTCATCAACTGCAATTGCATCTACATTATCATCAGCTGCAAAAGTAGCACTGATGGATAATAGAACAACAGAAAGCAAAATTAATGAAATAAATAAACTTTTTGTTTTAATAATTCCACCTCATTTTAAAATATGTTCAGTAAAGTAATAGTCTAATAATATTTATTAAAAATCAAAAAATTGACTATACATTAATAAGTATAGATTAAAAATATTTAAATTTAATTAAATTAAACTTGAAAAAAAAGTAAAATTAAGGTTAAAATATAACCTTATTTTTTAATAGTAATTGTATTTTTAATAGTACATCCACCATAACTGGAAATCACTGCATACTTGCCAACCTTGGTAAGTTTAACTGAAAGTGTAGCAATACCCTTGGCATTAGTCTTTACAGAATACTTTTTAGATTTGACTTTAATAGTGATTTTCTTATTTTTAAGAACTTTACCATTCTTATTAACTAATTTAACGCTGAATTTAGTAGTTTTAGACTTTTTGCCTGCAACATTTTTAGCTGTTAAAGTAGGTTTGAAAGTAATCTTATTTGATACATTCAAATCATTATATTTTGCAGTTATTGTATAAGTACCAACATTCAATTTGGCAGAATAAGTTGCATAACCATTTACATCAGTTTTAACTGTTTTAGTTATGCCATTAATCTTAAACTGAACTTCATGACCTGCCCCCAGTGAGTTACCCATAGAATCAACAATACGAACCTTATAACTAACAGTGTTTCCATAGTAAACTGAATAATCTTTATTGCTTGAGATTTTAACTGTTAAAACTGTTAAGTTTGAAGTTCCGATAGCATCATTATAATAGTTTAAACCATTAACTTCAGCAGTAATTGCATGGATTCCTTCACTTAAGGATGAATCATATGATATAGTGGCAATACCATTTTTATCAGTTATAGCTGTTCCGATTATTGTAGATCTTCCGGCAGAATTAATTCTGCTGAATTTTACAGAAACCCCTTCTTTAACGTTTCCAAACTCATCAGTGACTTTTGCACTAATATTAACAGAATTGCCCTGAATCATCTTAGCTTCAGTTAAATCAATTAAAACACTACCCTTATTTATGATTGTATTTATATCAAAAATAGAAGCTTTGTAATCTTCTTTGATGAATTTAGCGTAAAATATATACTGCGCAGGAATATATGATTCATCAAATTTGTATTTAGCTATTGCAACACCATTTGAAACAACAGTTTTGTTTAAGAAATTATCATTTAAGTCATAAATCTCCACAATTGCACCGTCAGCATTACTGTCAAATTCTAATCTGAACTCACCAATGCCATTATATACAACACTGGTTGGCCTAACAACTGCATCAATAACATATTTGTAATTAGCAGATATCTGATTACCACCAGACCCGTTAATGGCATTGTTTGCAATACCATTTTCACTATCTAAATAATTGTCTGAAATTATATTATCAATAGCTCCACTATCCATTAGAATTGCATAACCTTTAATGGATTTAATTTCATTGCCAAAAATACTGTTATTGCATGAATCAGCGTGAAGATAAATTCCAGCATTACCATATCCTAATGAATCAAGATTTCTAATGGTTAAATTTCCACCATTACCATTTGCATTAATTACATTATATGAAATTTTATTCTTATTTCCATTTGACAATACAATTCCATACACATACTTTGAAGTTGTGTCGAAATGATTATTTCTTATCTCATTTTCATTTGAAGCATAACCTTGAATTCCATAAATCACTTCTGATTGTAATTCAACAGTGTTATTGTCAATTATTGATTTTTGAGACATTTCCAAAGTAATTCCATAAGTAACGCCTGCTTTGGCATTGATAATGTTATCTTTTAGAATTGTGCCTTCAGATTCATCACCTATAATTATTCCTGTTGCAAAATAGCTTCCTTCAATGTTAATTACATTTCCAACATATTGGTTGTTTGTAGCACCTTGACCTTCAGGAGCACTGTGACCTGTGAAATATCCTAATACACCCATACCATAGATGTAATTATCATTAGCTTTCATGTTAATGGTATTTTGTGAAAATACATTGTTGTGAGAGTTATAATATAAATCAATACCGACGATGGAATTTGTTGAAGAATTTGCACCGGTAACCTGATAGGTGTCGTTTAAGTTGGATGTGACATTTACGTCATTTCCAGAAATTATGTTATTTGATGAGTATAACAATAAGATTCCGTAGGTTTGATAAATTTCTGAAACAACATGACCATTATCCATTGAATATTCATTACCGTCAACGCAATAACGAGTGCCATCAATTACAAGCTCATTTCCATCCAAACAGTATGTTTTACCATCAATGGTTAACTCATTACCATCCAAACAGTAGGATTTACCGTCGATTGTCAATTCGTTGCCATCCAAACAATATGTTTTTCCACCAATTGATAATTCATTACCGTCAAAACAGTAGCTTGTACCGTCAATGGTTAACTCATTTCCGTCAATGCAATAGCGAGTGCCATCAATTACAAATTCGTTTCCATCAATACAGTAACGTGTACCATCAATAACCAGTTCATTTCCATCCAAACAGTATGACATTCCATTTATTACAAGCTCGTTACCATCCAGACAGTAAGTATTTCCATCGATTGTCAATTCATTGCCGTCAAGGCAGTATGATCTTCCATTTATTACAAGTTCATTTCCGTCAATACATTTTTCAGGAGAGAACTTGTATGCTTGGCCAGTTCCTACAGTATAAATTGTATTGTTTGAGAATATACAATCCTCACAGGCATATGAAAGTAAAGTGAAAGTTAAATAATCACCTTGGGAAGTTAATATGTTATTTAAAACTTCAATTTCGCTGGACTCCAAGACATAAACGGCATAAGCTGCTTTTGGATCGTTTACAGCAATATTATTATTTGTAATTCTAACACCGGAAGCCTGATTTATGAAAATTCCCCAAGCATTTACCCTTTCAGCTTCATTATTAATTATTGTTAAGTTTTCAATCAATACATTTCCAGAAGTAACTTTAAAAGTGGTATTATAAAATATTGGATTGTTACCTGTAATTTTAACTCCTTTTGTAACATAGATTATTTCATTGTTAAAGCTACCTTCAAAGCTTAAAATATCACCATCATTAATATTGGAAGTTAAACCACCATTATCATTAATATAATCACGAATGTTTTCTGGTGTGATTACATGTATAACACCCTTATATGTGTAAGTTGGTTTTGAAGTATCGATGACACCTGCAGGGGATTTAATTAAACCTCCTCCAACAATAGTATTTGAATCAGGATCAATTACAGAAGTATCCGCTTGAACACCACTTGCATCAATCGCATACTGATTGTGTGTAGAAACTATATTGTTTATTATTGTTACATAAGACGGCATTCTTTTAGAACTTAATTTTTCAATCAATATTCCCACACCAGTATCGGAAGTAATATAGTTTGATTCAACTAACAATCCTGAACCTTCATCTTTTTCATAAATTCCAGAACCAGATTCTGTGAACACCACGTTAGACCTAATTACTACATTTGATCCACCAGCAACAATACCTCTGCCTTTTAGTGTAACATTAACCCAGTTATTTTCAACAACAGACCCATCAATAGCTGTGATGCCCGCACCAGTTGAAATAACTTTTGCACCTATTACAGTATTGTTTGCTACAATTGAATTATAAGAACCGACAATTGCAAATTCACCACCGGTTTCAACACCTAAATGATTGTAATCTGCACCAGTAAGGTTTATAATAATATTTTCAATAATAATATTTCCGTTTCCGGCTGTGGAAATACCTCTATAACCTCCAATGACCTTATTGGATTTGATAGTATTATTTCCACCCATGATTTGGATACCGTAACTCCAGGAGGTAGGTAAAACATTATAGTGAACAGTGTTATTGAAAATTGTGTTAAAATTAGAAAGACCTCCGTTTAAAGGTCCGCCACTGTAACTGGACAAGTAAATACCATTTGCATCATCTGCTTCAACATGGTTATTTGCAACATAGTTATAATGTGAACCACTAAGAATCAAAGGAGGGGTTGATCTGGTACCGTGACCATAAGTAACTCCATAACATGTTAAGTCATTATTTAAAACTTCATTGTAGTTTGCTCCATTAGCCAAACAAATACAGTAGGAAGCTTGCCCAGTATTTGAAATGTGACAATTTTCGATTTTACAATTGCTTGCAGTATTTAAAAAGATACCATAGGTCTGAGCTTTTGTATTTGCAATATTTAAATTAGCAATAGAACTTCCAGAAGCACCACTTAATAGAGTAATCATTGAATTTTTCATATTATTGGAAGAAGTACCTACAATGTTTACTTTTTTATCAATAGTGAATTTCAAATCGGAAATGCTTCCATCCAAATAAATTGTATCCCCTTCATTAACAGTAGACTTTATAAGATTGCCTTTAATATCAAAATACATTCCATATGTATCCTGAGTGACTGTATGAGAACTTTCCGACAATACATCAGCATCAGTTGTTAAAACATCTGAAGCAGTGGTATTGCTGTCAATTGAAATATCTGAATCATCAACGGCACTAACAGCACCAATTGATAGTAAAATTAACAGCAATAACATCAAAATGTTAATTTTTTTAATCATATTATACCTCATCAAATTAAATTTAAAATAATATATTAAAGTTTAATTAAACTTAACTTTAAAAATTTTCTAATATATTATTAGTTTTGTTAAAATAAGATATTTAAAAATTGCGAAAAATAAAAAAAAGTTGATGATTAAGTTAATAATCATCATTATATTCATCTTGTTTTCTCACATATCCAACCAGGAATATTGCAATTAAGATAATTATTGCAATAATAACAAATATTGGCATGCTGGACTCAGCAGAAATTGTAGATTTTGATGCAGATTTCTGTGAAAGCTCATAAGCTTGAGCACCACTAGCACCCGCATCACTTGATGAAGAACTTTGAGCATCTGAAGCGGATTTTGCATCTCCGCTTTGAGATGGATTTTCACCAATAGCTGTTTGACCACCAGAGTTAGAACCACTTGATTTATCCTGAGAAGTTCCATTAGCTAATGTATTTGCATTACCACTGTTTCCACCGCTTTCATCCGTATATAACTGTTCAGTATTTGTTGCTTGAGCTAAAATTTCTGCAAATTTCTGCTTTTTAGCTGGAGATAATGAACTTGCCTGAATTATTTCATTACTAAAAGCAAGATTTTTACAGGTGTGGTGACAACATGCAACACCATAATCTACTACCATGTCAATATATTTATCTATCAATTCTTGAACTTTAGATGGATCTGCTTTCCAAAGACGTTGTTGAGCCATATAAACCATCCAAGCAAGAGATGACTCTGCACCCGCAGCTAAACTACCTTTATTAACTGTTGATGAAATATATAATAATTGATCCGCCAACTGATTACCTAATTCAGTATTGAGACCCTCACCACTTAAGACAAGAGAAGCATAGAAATTCTGGAAGCTTTTTGCATATGAATTCATTCCAGCAGGAGAGTGAATTAATGCTTCAGTATACTGTGGATTTAAAAGCATACTGCGAACTTCAAATTCCAGTTCTTCCATATAGGTTCTTACAACAATGTTATTTTTATTTCTAATATCAAAGAACATTGTATCAACAGGTTCTTTACCAGCTTGTTCTTTTAATTGATTTGCAGCATTTAATAAACCACCAAACCAATCATAATAATCGTCTGAGTCAAATAACCTCCAACTACTGTCAAAGTTTTGGGTAATTACATCTACATTTTCAATCAAATACTTATATGTGTCTTTTTGTTTATTGATGACTATGTTACCCTTTTCATCAAGAGTCCATGAATATGATACTTTATCTAAGTATATATCCATAGCATATTCATTTACTGTAGATATATTCCAATCAGCAGTATTCGGAATAAGATTAGACATACCAGTACCTTCTAAAACATTACCTGGAAGACCGAATAATCTGTCTAAAGTTGGATTTTCAGCATAATGCTTTTTAACATAATTGTTAGTGGCATCTTCACCAGGGGCATCTGCAGCCAATTGAACAGCTGTTAACATCCAAGTAATCCAATCTTTATTATTTGTAACCATACTTGCAAATACATCCACTCTAGGCCTGTTAACAACAGAACCATTGTTTAATTCTACAGTTAACTCACTTAAAGGAATTTGTTCTACACCTAAAACTTTTCCATTGTCAGCCCATACTGGTTTACAACCAAGCAAATACATAAACTCAGCAACACCAATTCCTTCAGTTCTGGATATTTCAGTACCCCATAAAATCAATGAAGTTAATTCTGGCCATTTACCATGCGCATCATAGTAATTAGCTAAAAGCATGTCAACAATCCTTACAGCAGAGTCATATGCAGCTTGAGAAGGCATTCTTGTTGGATCTGATGCATAACCATCATATCCTGTTGGAATTGAATCACCATAAGACGGATCAGCAAACAATCCTGCTTTTACATAATTTCCACCTAATGCGAGTAAAATTGCATTCCATTCATTATTATTTTGAATATTAACAATTATATCTTCGCAATAGCTTGTTGAATTATATAAAGCAGTTCCTTTTTGGATGCCTAATTCATCGTTTAATTCTTCTGCAGAACTGCCATTAACCATACGGTAGACATAATTTTTAAGGTAAGCTTTTATGGCACTGACTTCATTTGAATATTTAAGATTACCCTGCATATCTTTAAAGAAACTTAAATCCGCTAAATTTGGATATAAAAACTCCTTTAATTGGTCATAAATCTTAGTTTGAGAAGTTACGATTGTAATAATCTCTTCTGCAAGTTCATAGCCTGTTAAAACTTTACCTAGAGTATGCAATCCATAAGTGTTGAAGTCATTTTCCATTGCATCAAGATAAAGGTGCAATTCATCTATCCAGTCACTAAAAGTATCATTTTCAGTGATGTTTCTAAAACCTAAAGCCGGAGCCAATTCCAAAATCATATTCTTATAGGATTCTGCATTGGCAGTCACATTAAGGGCTACTTGGTCTTTATAGTAGTTAATGTAATTTTTCAATGTAGTATAATTACCATATAACTCGGATGAAACCATTGCAGGAGTCATGTGTGTAATAAGAAGTGCTGAACTTCTATCTCTTGCAACCATTGCTTCACCAGGGTTAGAAACAATATATGGATAAACTGTTGGAATTAAAGTTAATTCGAATGTCCAATCTCCAGGATAAGCACCAAGATTGATACCCGGTAACCATTCAAGGGTTCCGTGAGTTCCCATACTAACAATAGCATTGATATCTGCTACTTTATCCATCCATTCATAAAATGCAACGTATTGTTGATGTGGCGGTATAGTGAGACTGTGGTAATCCTGTACTTCTTCCCAACCTCTACTTGGCTGGAAGGTTACAAATACATTACCAAACCAGATACCTGGAATTACTATGTATTTATTTTTATAAACCATTGCAGGACCTAAAGTGTCTCCCCAATAGGTTATCATTTCATTGTAAAGTTCATCTCTTAAATCTGAAGTTAAATATTCGAAATCTTCTAGAGATATTAACTGATGGTGTTCCATTAAGTAATCCCAGTTTTCTTCTACATATTTTTCAAGCAAACCTGATGCCCATGAACCCTTGTTGTTCATGTCAAAGATTAAATCAGTTAAATTCTCAAGGGAAATCAGATTAGTGGAAGTTCCATTGATTTTATAATTACTATCTGATTTAATAATCCACTGATATGTATCGTTGTAGACGTTTGAGTATTCAACACTACCTCCAATGTCATATCCTTGAGCATATAACTGTATAAGTAAATCATGAATACTTTGGAAAACATCCAGATAAGAAGCACCTATTTCAGTTTTACCCGGCGGGTAATTGTACAGCATTACAGATATTTTTTTATCAGAATTGTTTAAATCCTTTAAATCGGCCCAAGCACAGTTTAATTTAACCATTTTATCTACACCATCTTGGATAACATGAGAGTTACCAAAATTATCCACATAAGATAATGCAACCTGTCCAAATACTCCTTCAAAACTTGGATAGGTAACCATAAATGTCCATTCCACTTGAGGACCCAAGTCACTGTTATAACTGTATTCTGATATCTCAACTATACCTTTCAATACATGCAAATCAATATCTGTTAAATCAGGTTCTGCAGTACCTGCAGTATAATCCAGAGACCAACTGCATAATGAATTTACAGCAGACATTCCCACTTTTGAAATATTGTTAATCTTATTTATAATTGAAGATATAGGTGGTTGTGTGCCTGTTTTAAATACATTGAATGCCGGTCTTCCACTAGCTTCATAACCTCTGATTAATGCATCAACTACTTCTTCACCACCATAATATGAAGCAATAGCTATAAATGTTTTATTTGGATTGAATTTAGCAATATAATCATTTTCAAATTGGACAAATAAACTTGTAGGATCCAAGACGTTTGTCAGCCATTCTACATAATCCTCTACCATCCAATTTAGACTACCGTCAGAACTGTGAGTATAACCTGGATTTTGGTGAATCCACTGATTTACTAGTTTTCCTTCAGGAACTAATGAATAGATTCCCATGTCAGGATGGTAAAATCCGCACTCCGGAGACATTAAAGGAGAGTTAGCCTCATCAAGAGTTGGGTCTTGATATTTAGTAGGATTGATTAAATAATAAACATAAGCCAAATAATTCTTCATATTACTTTGTAAGATATTGGATTCCTCAATATCTCTTGCCTGGAAATATGAGCCAACATATGTGTTTTCAATAGTGTCAAAAGTATTGTTTGAAGCTGAAGCTCCAACAACATGCAAACCCGTATTGTTTAATATTTGCTGTGAGCAAACACCAAATGTATATGCAACATTATATTTTGCATTAGCAGGGGATTTTGCTAAAAGTTCTTTTAAATATTGTCCCGTAAAAACACTATACGCCGATTCTGAAAACATATCTATGTGAATGTAGTTTGCATATTCAACCAGCCATGCTCTTGCTTTATCAAAGTCAGTAGTACTGATAAATGCAACTCTTCTTGACATATTCATCAATACATCCACCTTTTCATTGTGGGAGTTATAATCCACCAACATCAGGATATCCGGAACGAACATTACATCATCAATGTTTATTGTACCGCTCTTTTTAGTGAAGTCAATATTGTCAAGTTTTATAGGTTCATAGGTTGAATAACTAATTTCCAAATGATATTTACTGGAAGCCAGATTTTTGATTATTGCAATACCTTTTGCATTGGTTTTTTGTGTTGAAATAAGTTTGTTTGAAGAATCATAAACTTTAACGGTAGCTCCCGCTAAGTCAAATCCATCTTCATCCCATGTTTTGCCAGTTTCGTTATAAGAGTCAGTTACATGAATATTAATAACATTATTGCTTTCTGTTAAAATTGATTCATCAATCTGGGAACTCTCAACTTCTATTACTTGTGAATCTTGCGAAACATCGCTTATATCATTAGGAACACCAACTACATCAGATACTGCATCAGTATTTTCTGCAAAAACCATGCTTATTGAAAATATGAGCATTATTGAAAGAATTAATGTAAATAACAATCTATAATCTAACTTTTTCGTATTTTCACCTCCTTTCAAATTATTTATAACAAACATAGCAAATTATTACTACATTTTTAAGTTTAATTTGAAAACATATAAAATTAACTAAACTAAATTAAAATTATACTTTAATAAAATAAAATAAACACAAAAAAGATACATTTAAATATTGATTTGACAAAATTAAATGTACCAATATAATAAGAGGTGATATTAATGCGCAAGATTAGTTTAAGCATGATTCTCCTATCAATACTAATTATAGGAATGCTTATCCCAGTAGGTTTTTCAGCAAATGACAATTCCCAAGTTGTAATAACTTACGGTGAAACTACACATAAAAATGCAGATTATAAAAATATTGTTGATGATTTTTTTGTAAAACAGGCAGGAGTGGATTTAAACACCGTTGAATCAAAAATAATCACAGCAAGTGAAGTAAATCAGATTGCAAGTACAATAACCGGAAAAACATACAATTCAAATCAGATATTTTCCTCAGCACTTGTAGACTTAAATGACAACGATAATCTTGAAGTTAGTGTTGATAAATCAAAAATCACCACAATAACCGGAGACATGTATCTTTCTGCTTTAAAATCAGTTGGAATTACAAGCGGACACGTTTATGTAACAAGTCCGGTAACTGCAACAGGTGAATCAGCACTTACAGGAATTATGAATTCATACGAAGTGGCAACAGATGTTGAAATTCCAGACACTGTAAAAGAAGCAGCCAACAATGAAATTTACACTCAAGCTGAAATCGTTGAAAATTCTGATGTTGATGCAGAAGATTTATCCAATTTAGTTGACGATGTAAAACAGACTGTTGAAGAAGAAGACATTACTGATCATGCAACTATTGTAAATATCATTAACAATTACACTATTACCTATAATATTAATTTAACAAATAATGATATTGAAAACTTAGCAGACAGTATTGAACAAATTCAAAACGTTCAAGGCGACATTAATAATTATCAAAGTCAAGTATCCGATATTTTAGGAAGCAGTGATACTGACTCAGCAAAAGGATTTTTAAGTGGATTATTCAACTAATTCACATTACTACTTTTTTTTAAATACAATCAATTAAATAATTGCAAGGCAAATATTTATTTAATGAAATGGAAAATTGGCAATGTAAAGATTGATAATCAGATTTGTCTAGCCCCAATGGCAGGAATATGTGATTCAGCATTTAGAAGAATTGCAAAATCCATGGGATGCGGACTTATTGGAACTGAAATGGTTTCAGCAAAATCAATCGTGTACGACAATGAAAAGACAAAAGAAATGTTGTATATGACTGAAAAAGAGCGTCCGATAGCACAGCAAATATTCGGAGCGGAAGCAGAAGCATTTAAAATTGCTTCAAAATACATTTGCAAAACCATGAAACCAGATATTATCGACATTAATATGGGATGTCCAGTTACAAAGGTAGCCATTAAAAGCCAATCAGGAAGTGCACTTTTAAAAACACCTGAAAAAATAGACAACATTGTCAAAAGCGTAGTTGAAAGTGTTCATGTGCCCGTTACAGTAAAAATCAGAAGCGGTTGGGATAGAAAAAACATTAATGCAGTTGAAGTTGCAGGAATTGTTGAAGATGCGGGAGCCTCTGCAATAGCTGTCCATCCTCGAACAAGAGAAGATCGCTATGACGTTCCTTCAGACTGGAACATTATTCGAAAAGTTAAAGATAGTGTGTCAATTCCAGTTATAGGAAATGGAGATATTTGGACATGTTATGATGCAAAAAGAATGATTGATGAGACAAACTGTGATGCAATCATGATTGGAAGAGCTGTGCGGGGAAATCCATGGCTAATCAAACAGTGCATTGAATATTTAGAAGATGAAACTGAACCTGAAAAGATTACAATTGATGAAAAAATATCAATGATTAAAAAGCATGCAGAACTACTTTCTGAGCTTAAAAGTGAAAAAATAGCAATGCATAAAATGAGAACACATGCCGCATATTATTTAAAAAACACCTATAGAAGCTCTGAGATTAAACCAAAACTGTTTAAAATTAATACAAAAGAAGAATTATATGATTTATTAGAGGAATTTAGGCAAATGATTGCGTATTAATTATAATGATTTAACTGAATTTCGATATTGCTAATTCCAAGAATTATTGTTGATATTATTGAGAAGGGCTTATTTTGACTCTAAATTCTTGAGCAAATAGCATTACAAGGAAAATTAAACCAACAAATGAAATCCAAAACTCATTTTCACAAAAACGATTTAATATATTTAAAAATGGTTAAATTCGCTGCCAAAGTATTCATATACTTTTTCAAGTTCTTCAGGAATATTTATATTTTGAGTACACAACGGCAAACATTCCTCACATTGAATACAGCTATCTGCTCTTGAATCCTGACCAATTAATGAGAAATACTGCATTGCACTGGCTCTAGGATCATTCATCATAAGAGCGATATTATATTCATTGAAACAATTGACAATATCCACCCCATTAGGACAAGGCATACAATAACCACATTTTGTACAATCATTTCCCAAAGAAGAAGACTTATACTGCCTTGCAACTTCTTTTAGGATATCCTGATCATATTCATTAATAATATCTTCAGTTGAAGCATACCTGACATTTTGTTGTACTTGTTTTAAACTACTCATACCACTTAAAACACAATCAACATCATCACGGTTCCATAAATATTGTAAAGCCCATTCAACCGGAGTTCTTTCAACATCGGATATCTCCCACAATACTTTTACCTCACCCGGAACATGATTAATTAACCTACCTCCACGCAATGGTTCCATAATCATAGTTCCCACATCATTCTGTTTTAAATAGTTAAGACCCCTTGTTCCGGATTGATAATATTCATCCAGATAGTTCATTTGAGTTAAAGCAACTTCCCATTTTGGATATTCATCTAAAATTTTAACTAGATTATCAAAATCAATATGTGATGAAAATCCTACATGTTTAATTTTACCAGAACTTAAACAATCATCCAAAAAGTCCAATACATTCAAATTATTAAGTTTATCCCAGATTGGAGCAGTTAAAGAGTGCAACATGTAAATATCAACATAGTCTGTTTGTAGCTTTTCAAGTTGTTCATTTAAGTATAATTCAAAATCGCTTTTTTGTCCAATATACCATGAAGGCGATTTTGTTTGAAGGATTATTTCATCTCTTAAGTTATTTTCATTTAAATATTCGCCTAAAAATACTTCACAATTTCCATTACCACCTAAAGTATCACTATGGTACGGATAAGCAGTATCAAATATATTAATTCCATTTTCAATTCCATAGTCAAACATCTTAGTTGCTTCTACTTCATTAATATTAGCATTGGAATTAATTGTCGGAAGCCTCATAGTTCCAAAACCTAATCTTGAAACCTTTAAGCCAGTTTTTCCAAGTGTATTATATATCATAAATATCGCTTCAAACAGTCAAAGATTATAATTAAATCGAAAACATTGAACTTTAATTTTTAAAAAATCTAATAATCTTCAATTATTAATTTTGGTATTTTAGTTATATATATGTATCAAACCATTTAATCAATAATGAAAATAATCAAAAAATAAAATAATTAATATTCATGGCCTGTTAAGAGCAAGCCACCAAAAATTAGGTGGGTTACATATTAAAAATCACTAAATCCTACCTTATTTTGACATGAAAAAGAATAAGTTTTCAATAACATTCATTCCAATAATCCAAAATTATTTACGTTTTTTCGGAGTTGGAAGTTCATCATACATTGCTTCCACCAGTTCTTTTAGAAATGCACTGTTTTCTACATCATCAACAAGCAACATTTCCTTTGCACCTTCATATGGTAGTTCCATATTTGCATTAGGCATCAATAAAATGGCTGTTTTAACAGGTTTGACAAGGAAACGATTATCATAAATACCTCCGATAATCTTTCCACGATAGTAAATAATGTATTCTCTCATCATTGCTCTATAAGATATATCTTCCAAACCAGATAACTGCTCCAAAATATATTCTAAGTAGTCTTTACTTGATGCCATGTTAATCCTCTTTAAGTTTCTCATTAGTTATTTATCAAGTTATTATTTGATAAAATTTGGCAATGTTTGAAATCATCAAAATAAGAAAATAATTAATATTCATGGCCTGTTAAGAGTAACCCACAGAAAATCGTGTGGGTTACCTATCAAAAATAGACAAAGACTACCACAAATTTCAACAAGAAAATTATAAAAATTTTTTTGTCTCAACTAAAAATTCTTCAGCATGATTAATTCTTCTTTGTGCAATTTTTTCATCAATATTATCTTTTGCACCATAATCAGCAGATTCACGTTCAGATTGTGAACTAGCTAAATAATTATATGTATTATACTTAAATTCATCCTCATGAACATATTTTAAACTGAATAATTGAATTAGACCTTGATGAGTTTTTGGAATTTTACAATTCTTTTTAACTAATAATGCCTTAGCACACAAAAACATACAGTAATAAGATAATGAAACTGAATCAGCGTATCCTCCAACTTCAAATAGTAGTTTACTATGTTTTAATTTTGTTTCAGCTTTATCAATGAATGCACATATCTCTTCATCCAATTGCAACGCCTTCTTTTAAAACTGTAGTTAAAAATGAAAAATGTTTAGTCTGATTGAAAAATTTTTCATCCATTATATGTGCAGAAATCAATTCTTGCTTATCATACATAATCCAAGCAATTTCATCATCAACTGTTTGTTGAATGTTTTCCCTATTATTAGATATAATCAAAATATCAATGTCTGACTCTTCTGTATCATCACCACGAGCAACAGACCCGAATAATATAATTTTAATGATATACTCTGATTTAATAGCTTTTGCAAATTCACGAGCAATATCCTCTCTATTATGCATAATAACCACCAATTAAATTCAATAATTTTATAATTAATTATATAATTTCAAATATTATTAAACTTTTTGAAAGTGCACAAGTGCGAAAAATCACACTTAAAAAATAAGAAAATAATTAATATTCATGGCCTGTTAAGAGTAACCCACCTTCTGTTTTACAGCATTCGTCTTAGCGAACTACCTTGCCTACAACAGAGATTATCGGCATCTTTGTTCTTGCATCCTATGGAATGGCCGTTTCACCGATTCTTTTAATGTCCTCAATTAAATATCATCGTCCACCATTAAAAGCCGTGTCGTTTCTGCTCCAGAGTCATACCTCTCAGTATACGTTTTTCAACGCCATAGTTCTGTATTGATGGGCGGAGTTTCCTTAGTTAAAAAATAACCAGCAGCTGTCTTTAACTTGCCATGAAAAATATTAATTAAGATAGCAGGGCCTAGATTTGAACTAGGGATCTCGGGGTTATGAGCCCCGCGGGTTCACCAGACTACCCCACCCTGCTATATGAAAAAGTAGTACAAGTATTTAATAATTATATTAAAGATTATATATAAACCTTTCTACAAAAAGAAAAAAATTAAAGAAAATAATATTAATTATTTTCTAATGATTCTATTCTTTTATCCAAATCATCCAATTTTTCTTCAGTTGCCTTTTGGAATTCGGCTGATGATTTTTTAAATTCATTGAAGTTTTTCTCTAAAGCATCGACATTGCTTGTAGTTTCAGAAAATTTGGATTCTAACTCTTCAAGGTCATTTGTAGTAGCTAAAGACCAATCTTTAATTAACTGATCACTTTTAGCATCTAAAAATGCGTCGATTTTATTAGAAAATGCATCTGTATTTAAACTGGACATGTCAATGTCGCTTAATTTTACTTTAATTCTTTTAGTCATGGAATCGTCATCTTCATCAGCATTTTCTTTAGGTAAATCATCATATGCTGGTTCAGAATCTCTATTTAAGACTTGATTCATGTGTGCATCCGCACTGGTTGGAACAATATTGCGTAATTTATCCATAGATTCCGGACTATTTAATAAATAATAATAAACTAAAACTGCAATCGCAATGATTAAAATTATAACAGCAACTGCTTCCATAGCATCCATATTACCACCTATTTATCCATTTTTTTAAGCTTAGCTTCTTTTGCTTCAATTTCCTTAAGCATTTTTTCTAATTTTCTTTGTTCGGTTTCAGCTTCAAGTCTAGCCAATCTTTCATTAATTTCAGAGTGAAGATAACCTACATTACTTCTGACCTCAGTTGTAGATTGTCTGATAGCTGAAAGACTGTCTTGTTGCTCTTGTGGTAAAGGAATTGGATTATCCATTAATCTTTTAGATTCAATGTCTTTTTCTACCATGGACATTTTTTTGAGTTCAATTTCTTTTTCAAGCATTAAGATTGAATTTTTGGATTGTGCAACCTTTCTCCATTGATAAACAATAATAATTAATACAACAGCAACAATTACCAATATAATTAAATAAAAAATTTGATTTGGTATTGCAGGAATAGTATCCATTTTTTAACCTCCAATTATATTTATAGAGTAAACTAATATAAATAATAATATAACTTAATCAATTATAAAATTAATTATTTAATTTAGTGAAGGTAATATTTTATGATGGAATCATATATAGAATCAGGAAAAATTGCTTCAAGAATACGTGAAGAAGCATCAAAAATGATTAAAGATGGAACTTTAGTTATTGATTTAGTCGAATATGTTGAAAGTGAAATCCTAAAGTCAGGTGCACAAATCGCTTTTCCATGTAATGTATCATTAAATGAAGTGGCCGCACATTATACCTCACCAGCAGGTGATGAAACTGTAATTCATGCGGGAGATATGGTGAAACTAGATTTGGGCGCAATGATTGACGGATACATTGCAGACACTGCAGTTACAATTATTGCTGATGGAAATATTGATGAAAATTACACTCAGGATGAAATAAACTTACATGAAGAAATCGTTGAAGCGTCAGCTGCAGGTCTTGAAGCTGCAATTGCAACAGCAAGAGCAGGCATTGAAGTTTCAAAAATCGGCGCTGCTGTTCACGAAGCCATATCAGAATATAACCTGAACCCAATTTTTAATTTGACAGGACACAGTTTGGAGCAAAATAACCTCCATGCCGGTATTTCAATTCCAAATTATGACAATCATGATAATTATATTCTAGAAGAAGGCCAGGCTGTTGCAATTGAACCATTTGCAACCAATGGAGAGGGAATAGTTAATGACTCTCCAGGTCATTATATCTTTTCATATATGGCAAACAAGCCATTTAGAATGAAAAGCACACAAAGAGTTTTAAAATACATTCAGCACAATCATGCTTATGTTCCGTTTTCCGGAAGATGGATTACAAGTGAATTTGGTGAGCGAAAAGGAAATATTGCCTTAAAACAACTTTCAGAGGCAATGGCAGTTTATCCTTATGCACCACTTCGTGAAAAGAAGAACTGTTTTGTCAGCCAAAAAGAGCATACTATTGTTGTTGAAAAAGAAGGTTGTATCGTTACAACAATTTAAAATAGAAAAAATGAAGAGATTACTCTCTTCAAACATAATACCTTCCAAATACAGAAGTTACTTTTGTTTTCTTATAACTAGTAACAAGATTGTATTTTCCATTTTTTTTCGGAGTTTTCAATGTAAAAATAGCCAATCCCTTTTTATTGGTTTTTGCACTGTAGGTTTTTTTGTTGAATTTAACTGTAATCTTTTTGTTTTTGTTATTCTTACCCAGCAGTTTTACTTTAAACTTAAATGTTGAGCTGAGACTTTTACCGCTGAACTTTGTAATAGGTTTAAGTACTTGCTTAACATAAACGAGATTTACAACAGCGAAATCCTTATATTTAGCAGAAATAGCATAGATTCCAGGTGTTGAATCAATTCTTAATGCTGCATAACCCTTACTGTCAGTCTTTTTGGTATATTTTTTATTTCCCACTGTAAAAGTAACTTTCTGGTTTGCTTTTACTGGTTTTCCATCATCCCCATAAACACGGACTTTATAGGTATTTCCACCATCATAATACATTTCAATATCCTTATTTCCAGTTATAACATCAAAGACCTTAATTGTATCAGTGACATATTCTTGAGATTCACTATTAATTAAGTATAAAGTATAAGTTCCCTTATCAAGAGGCAATGGGAATTTTGCAACACCTTCAGAGTTTGTTGTTGCATTAACACCATAGTATATTGAATTTACACCACAAAATACAAGTGTATTTTTTAAAGGACTACCTGCATCATCATAAAATGTAGCTGAGTAATAAACTCCATCATAATATCTGTTAGTTACTTTACCCGGTTTAATGGTTGAATTAGTTACACTATCTTCAATAACCACTTCATCACCAGAAATGGATGCAATATCCTGTGTATTGTCAACTGTCAATACATTATCGTCAATAGCATTATCCTGAAAATCAGCAGTTAAGTTATTATCATCAAAATCGCTTGAAAAAACAGCATTTATAGATAAAACAAATGTAATTGCTATTAAGAGAATTAAAATTTTATTTATCTTAATATTTTCACCCCCATATAAGAAATATATTGGAATTGAAAATATTTAAAGTTAATTGAAAAAAAAGAAAAAAAGAAAGAAGATTTAGTATATAGCAGGGATTTTGAGTCCCATTTTAGCTCTTCTTTCACGTTCTGCAGTGTTTTTGTCCTTTTTACCTTTAGCTAATTTTTCAAGTAAAGGAAGACCAGGTTTTACTTCATCCATTGGTTTTGTTTCAATTAAACCAGCAGATACAGCTGCTTTGAATACGTTTGAACCGTCATCAGTTCTGGTTAAAACAGTAGACCATCCGTCAGGAGATCCGACTGAACCAGTTGATACGTCAGCCCATTCAGCAACATAATCTTGACAAATGTTACATCCAGCTTGTTCGTAACCGTGGGTTTCCTTAATAGCTAAACCACTGTCTTCACCGTCTTTGGTTAACCAGAATTTACCTTTACCGATGTCCATTTTACT
>CAZOYH010000012.1:0-23526 GCA_964583995.1 uncultured Methanobrevibacter sp. | reverse complement strand
ACATCTCTTGAATATCTTTGTTTTGAATATGTCCTTTTTCTTCAAGAAGTGTTAATACAGAAATTTCATTTGGAGTTAATTGAATTGTTTTATCATATTTTGATGTGATTTCACCTAATTTCAATACTTCTGATTTAACTTTATTAATTGAGTATAATACTCCTCCACAGAAATATTCCAGCCAATTAGTCAAGTCATGGTTTTTATCAGCACTGTGTAGGGCATCAACATAAGCCTGCCTGTCCTGATTATAATATTCATCTAAAGTGAAGTAGTTATTGATATTAAATTTGTGAACTGATAGAATTAATGTTGCCATAAGTCTGCTGGTACGCCCATTTCCATCAACAAATGGGTGGATACGTACTAATTCATAATGAAGAATTCCTGCGATAATGACGGGATACATTTCATCTGTTGAATTGTTCAACCAGTCTAATAATTCCTCTACCAAATAAGGCACTTTATAAGCATCTGGTGGCACGTAATTTATTTTTTGAGCATGCAGATTGCCGATAAATACTCGAGTATCCCTAAATTTACCTTCATATTCTGGATTTCTTAATAAATCTTTAGTCAGATCTTTATGCACGGATAAAATTGTGTTTTGGGTAATAGTTTTATCTGAATATTGGTCTAAATGATTTAATACATTGAAATAATTTAATACTTCCAGTTCTGCTTTTGTAGTTGGTTTCTGATTGTTTTTGATTAATGTTTCTACTTCGTCTAAATTTAAAGGATTTCCTTCAATTGATGTTGAGTAATGTGAAGATCTAATAAGAGCGTCCTGTTTTAATTTGGTATCGTATAATGGGATTATTTTAGCATTGTTGATAACTTCTTTAGCTGAAGCGATTTCTGCAATGTAATTTACAATTTTATCAGTATATGTAAATTTAGGTTCAAACATAGTATCAACTTTTATTTTTCTTAATTACTATACTATATGTGGTTGATGATTAACATATTTTTTGGTTGATGATTAATTTTTAAAAACTCTTTAAATTACTTATTTTATGATTTAAACAATTTTAATTAAAAATAAAAAAATCAAGTTGGTTGATGATTACGGTTGATGATTAATGTTTTGTGAAAAAATTTATTTTAATTTTCTTTGGGAATTTGGTAACTATTCAAAAATTTGATTATTCACTGTTTGTAAATAAGATTTTAAAAACATAGTTACTTCCAAACTATACTATTTAATCACTTAAATACAGATAAAATGGTAACTATACAATTTTTTGTTGATTTCCCTTTTGTTAGTATATAAATATTTCGATTAAATTTACTAAAAGTTATTAAAAATTAATTTCTTTAATCTTTTATTTTTCATATTAATAATGCTTTATTTTATTTATTTCATCATTTAATTTATTAATATGGGTAATATCCGTCATTTATTGTTAAAATTAAGAATTTATATCATTTATGTTTTAGTTGTATGTTATTTGTATTTGAGATTATTTTCTAATACTTAAATATGGTGGGTATTGTTAAATTTTGAATTATATGTATATAATGAAACTTTTCATAGCTCAAAATTAAAGCTTACTGCTGTAAATTTCATGCCGCTATCTCTGATTTTTTTAGATTTTATGTCAACGTCACCGTATTCTTTTAGAAAAGTATTGATTTCTCTTGAAATGGAGTTGTAATTTTTCCTGTCATAAACTCTGTAATTTCCCATGAATTTTACGGTTTCCTTTTTATTTAGGACATTTATTTGATCCATTCTGAATGATTCGTTGTTTTTTTCCAAAACTGAGTTTATTTTTGTTACAATCTCTTCTTTGATTTTTGCTTTTTCCTCATTGCTAATCATGATATCTCCCCATTATTTCAAATCACTTTTCAATGCTTTTAAAAATCATCAAAAGTTTAAAATCACTGTTTAAAGAAGAAATTAAATTTTCAATAATTTCTTTCATTAAATATATTTTTATTTCCTTATTTTTATATTTTTTGAGGGAGTACTGTCATTACTGGGTGTGAATAACTTTTGTTGCACCAAAAAGGAACTTAAATCTAATGTGGATAATTATTTTATGTTCTTATTGCATTAAACTTAAATATTTTTAAAAAGAATATATTACCATGACTTTCGTGAATAATGATGCAACTATAAAACAGTTCCAATTGCTTAAGTTCATTAATGAAAACTGTGATGATGACCATGTGTTATCAAAGATTTCAATTGTGCTTCGCCGAGATAAAATTGAGGCTCCTTATTACATGATTACTAAAATCAAATTGTCTTCATGTATTGACAGACCAGATAATGGACTTATCCACGCGATGGATGTATTGAATCATGTTAGAAGACATAATTTAACTGATGATGCATATGCTGAAATTAAATCACTTATTGTTGACAATGAGTATAATCAAGCAAAAATAATTCAAAATGACAAACAGCTGAAGCTGGTTTTAATGTCTAAAAATGATGATGAATTCAAAGATCTCTTTAAAAGCTATGGAAAACTCTTTGATAAAATAGATACTCTGGTTGATTAGGAATTATTATAACAATATCACTAAAATAAATCCGATTAAAGCAAAAATAAATAAAATACCACAACAGTAATATGTGGTATTGCTTTGGGGAGGATTCTGGCTGTATGTATTGTTTTTTGATGATTCTTTAAGAGATCTGTCATTGTCTTGTTCATCAAAGATTACGCCATAGGCATCATCCAAATCATCCACAAGCATCTCCCCTTTAAAATTTAAATTATCACTTTAGTAATAATCGTCGTCTTCTTCTTCAATGGTTCTGTCTATTTTCTTGATGGAATCAATAACCTTATTTATTTCCTCAACACCTTCACCTTCAATGGCGGAAATGAAAATGGATTTGTCAATGTCATCTACATATTCATTGAGGTATTCTTCATCTTCAATTAAATCCATCTTATTGAATAGGTAGAAAACAGGGATGTCTGAGAAAATCTTTTCAATCTGTTTTAGGAGATTGTACTGATTATCCAGGTGAAATCCGCAGGTTTCGGATGCATCAAAAATAAAGAGTATCGCATCGGCTAGGTGCTCTAAAGCAACAATAGCGTTCATTTCTATGTCGTTCATCTCCAAAACTGGTCTGTCCAAAAGTCCGGGGGTGTCGATGATTTGCACGCTTTGCCAGTGTCTTTCGACATGTCCTATCTGAATACCTTTGGTTGTAAACGGATAGTTTGCAACTTGAGGGTCTGCTCCTGAAATCTGGCGTAAAAGTGTGGATTTACCTACATTTGGAAAACCGGCTATTACAATTGTTTTGGCATCAAAATCAATTGTCGGCATATTCCTTAGGTTCTGTTTTGCAAAGTCCAAAAAGTCCAAATCCTTTTTAATTTTATTTACAACAGAAGCTATTCTTCCATAAGCCTGTTTTTGAATGGCAGTTGCTTTTTCAGATGGATTTTTCCTGATTTTTGCACCGTATTCCTTTTCAAGTTGGGTTATAATTCCGTAGGCCCAGTTAAGTGCACCTAAGGCCTGTTTCATGTCATCTACTCCGACGGTAATGTCAATGTAATCCTGATAAAACGGGTGCATGCTTTCAATTTCTGGAACGGCATCTAAAATTGATTTTAGTTTATCTTTAATAACTTGACATGAGGTAACTACTCTCCTCTCTTCAATTCTTTTACCCTTCAGGTGTTTTGGTATTTTTTGACTTCTGATTAGGTCTGCTTGTTTTTTACCTCTGCTGAATCCTTTATCTAATAATTCTTCAGGAGTTGGAATTGTTGGAATCATCATCTTAATCACTACTTAAATATTTGTCCTTGGAATTTGTACACGTCACAGCTTTCATCCATCCAGCTGTCTGCACTAATTCCTGCTTTCATACATGTATGTTCTAAAAATTCTTCTTTATCAAAATGGTTTTCTGTTGCCACTTGAGGAAGCAATAATCCTTTTGCAAATCCTTTTTGGATTATCAGTCCGTCACGACCAATTTCAATTTCATCCATGTATTGGTCAGGATGTGCTACAACAATCATTTTAGGTTTTGTCAGGACTGTAACTTCAAAATCCAAATCATCAAATTCAATTATGCTGACTTCAGGAAATCTTGGATCGTTAACTGCTGCTGCAACAGCTGCTTCCATTGTTGCATCAATTGCGCTCATGATTGGTTCGGGATATCCAATACATCCTCTAAGGCGGAAATTCTTGTTTAATGTTACAAAAACTCCAAGGTTTTCATCTAATTCAATGGGGTAATCGTCAGGTTTTTGCATCTGTTCTTTATTTTCCAAATAATATTTAATTGAATCTTTAGCTAGTTTAACTAGGTAATTTCCAGCTCTTTCACTTATCATTATCCCATTCCTCCAACTAATGCATTTTGTATTCTTGTGTGTGGTCCTCCGTCACCTACTGGTGCGGTTTGTCCGTCTTTTCCACAGAATCCAACACTTAATTTAAAGTCATTTCCAATAGCATCAATGTTTTTTAATGTTTCAAGGATATTTCCGGAAAGTGAAACGTCTCTTACAGGGGTTGTTATTTCACCGTTTTCAATAATGTAGCCTTCAGCAGCATTAAACTGGAAAATTCCTTTTCCTGTATCGACTTGACCTCCTCTTGAGCCTTTAAGATAAATTCCGTTATCAATATCTTCAAGTAATTCCTCAAAGGTATTTTCGCCGGGCTGCAGGAAAGTATTGCTCATTCTAACAATTGGCTGGTCAGCAATTATTGATCTTGCATTTCCAGAAGATTTCATGTTCAGTTTTGATGCTGTTTCTCTTGAATTTAAAAGTGAAATCAGTTTGCCGTCTTTTACTAGTTGATTTGGTTTGGTTTTCACGCCTTCAACGTCATATGGATAGTATCCGAATCCTTCTTTCAGGCTGGCATCATCAAAGATATTTACAATGTCTGATGCGATTTGTGTGCCTATTTTATCTTTCAGGATGGAATCGTTTTGCAAGATTAAATCGCCTTCAACAGCATGACCTAATGCTTCGTGAATTAGGACTCCTGTCAGTTCGGGGTCTGCTATTACAGGAAATTGTCCGGAAGGTGCTGGTTTTGCATCAAGCAGTCTTACAGCTTTCTGGCCAATATTTCTTCCAAACTCTTCAATATCGGCATTTTTAATCAGTTCAAATCCTTTAACTCCTCCAAGACTACCATGTCCGAATTGTATTATTTCACCATCTGTTGCAGATGCGTTTAAAGCCATTCTCACTCTTGATGTTTTGACTTCGATTTGGCTTCCTTCACTGTTCATGAATAATTCATCAACTTCACTGTCAACATAACTTGCAGTGGTACTATTTACTTTATCGATAGTAGCTGCATCGTTAGCATCTTTCATGATGTCTTTTTTCTCTTCAATTGATACATCTTTAAAAGGTATTTTAACATCTACTGCAATTTTATCTTTGATAATATCACTTTCACTTAATGTTACATCTCCTTTTAGTGAGTTTGAGAATTTGATAGCAGTTTCAGTAACTTCATTGATTTTTGATAAGTCTGTTGTATATGCAAAACCCCATGCTCCATTGTTTAACACTCTTATTCTTGCTCCTAAGCTCATTCCAGTGTTAATTTCATCGACATTACCATCTTTCATCAATATGGATGTATTTTCTCCTTTTCCAACTCTAATGTCAATGTAATCTACTTGGGGGATTGTTTTTGAAATAACTTTTTCGAATAAATCAGTATATTCTTCCATTTTATCACACAAAAAGATTAATCTAATATTAATTTTAGATTACCTATTACATAAAAGTTTTTTATATGAGTAATGATAATATAACAATTGACATATTATTTAAAAAATTTTGGTGATGAAATGGTTGTTATTGTTGGAACTGGAGCAGGCGGTGGAATTCTAGCTCGTGAACTTGCAAAGGAAAATATTCCTATTACTATTATTGAAAAAGGACCTTATATAAACTCAAAAGATGCATTCAACTTTTATGATAAGTACTCTGATGATGTGGATTTACTTACAACCACATGTATTGGCGGTGCAACAATCGTGTCTATGTCAAATATGGTAAGAGCATTAGATAGTGAATTGCATGATTTTGGTGTTGATTTAACTGAATCCTATGAATATGTGGAAAAATTGGTGGGCGTTCATCAATTAGATGATTCACATATAGGTAAAGGAACTCAATTATTTTTAGATGCAGGTCATGAACTTGGTCTTGAAACATTAAAAATGCCAAAAGCAATCAGAGAAAAGGATTGTATTCAATGTGGTAAATGTGCATTTGGATGTCCTGCCGATGCAAAATGGTCTGGTAAAGACTTTGTTGATGAAGCAGTCAAAAATGGAGCAACATTAATCTGTGAAGCAGAAGTGACTGAAGTCATAAAAGAAAACGGCAAAGTCTGCGGTGTAAAATACATTAAAGATGATAAAGAGGAAATTATTCAAGATGATTTGGTGATTTTATCTGCTGGAGCAATAGGTTCTACATTAATTTTAAGGAAATCTGGAATTACTGAAGCTGGCCGTGAAATCTTTTTTGATCCGTTTGTAAGTGTTGGGGGTTATCTTAAAGACATTAATTTCAACACAGAAGTTCAAATGGCAGGTTTGGTAATAGGTGAAAACTTTGTTTTATCACCTCATTTTTCATCATTTATTAGGGCAAATATTCCTTATGATAACGTAACGGACAGCGATATTTTAAGCATCATGGTTAAAACACCAGATGAATGCAGAGGATATGTTGATGATAATGGGGATGTAGTTAAAATAAATACTATAACCGATATCAGATATTTAGCAGAAGGAACTGCAACTGCAGGTTTTATTTTAAAAAAAGCAGGTGTTGACCCAAAAACAATAGGTTCAACAGTTTACAGGGGAGCACACCCTGGTGGAACAGCACCAATCGGAAAAATAGTTGATTCTAATTTGGAAACAGAAATATCTAATTTATATGTTTGTGATGCAAGTGTATTGCCAATATCTCCTGGAAAACCACCAATATTAACAATACTTGCATTAGCAAAAAGATTAGCAGATTATTTAATAAATAAATAGAAGATTATTCGAATTGTTTATCGATATCTTCTGTTTTTATTAATTTTTCACAATAATGGCATCTGACAACAGGAGGATACTTGTTGATTACATTAAAAAGTGGTGTAATCGGTTCGTTTTCATAATTTGTAATACATTTCGGATTAGTGCACTTTATAATTGATGTAATCTTGTCGGGTAGGATGATTTTATCTTTTTTAACAGGTTCAAAGTTTCTGATAATGTTGATTGTGGCTTTTGGAGCAATTAATGCAATCTGATTAAGTTCTTTATGGTCTAATTCTCTGTTTTCAATCTTAACAATATCTTTCCTGCCAATTTCTCCAGAGGAAACATTCATAGCAACAGTAACATTTTTAGTTTCAGAATCGGGGAGATCTAAAATCTTTAGGATATGAAGTGCCTTGTTTGCAGTAATGTGGTCAATCACAGTACCATTTTCAATTGCTTTAATTTTAAGTTCAGATTTTTTATCTTTAGTCATTTAATCTACCTGTTAGTACATTTTTAAAACTTTTGCATCAATAATTGCTTCAGTATCATTAACTAGTTTTTCTGGGCTTTTATCTTTGGTGGCTATTGTAAAGCTTTCGATTACTCTAGCTCCACGGATTTTAACTTTTTCTTCAAGCCTTTCAATATTGGTTTCACCACGATTGGCATCCATTGTAGCAAACAGAACAACATCTTTGGCTCTCAAATCACATCTGTCAATTATGGTTAAAATTGCAGGTGTTGGATTTCCAGCCCAGGTTGGTGTACCGAAGTAGACCGTATCATAAATACTTAAATCCACCTTTGCCGGAACAATATCAGTTTTAACCTCTCTTAATGCATTGATTGAAGAAATTAACCTATTTTTAAATCCTTCACGATTTTTCAAATCATGAATTCTAACTAAATCTGCATTTAGGTTTTTAGCTAATGTTTTAGCAACTAAGTCTGTTTTTCCACCTTGAGAATAATAAATTATTATCCTTTTCATTTTATAATCTCCTATATTTTAAGGATGAAGACCGAAGTGTGCAAGTCCTGTGCTTTCATCTAATCCAAGCAAGATGTTCATATTTTGGATTGCTTGACCTGATGCACCTTTAACAAGGTTATCAATTGCTGAAAGCATTACAACTCTTCCGGTTTCGTCAATTTCAAATCCTCCAATATGTACAAAGTTGGATCCTCTAACAGCACTTAAATGAGGTATTTCTCCTTCATCCATAAGTTTGATAAAGAATTCATCACCATATTCTTTTTCGTATAATTTTCTAATTTCGTCTGGAGTAATATCTAGGTTTTCATCATTTAAAAAGCTATGTGAAGTGGTTTGAATTCCTCTGTTAACTGGAACTAAATGAGGTGTAAATGATACTTTAACACCTTCAAATCCTTTTAATTCCTGTTGAATTTCAGACATGTGTCTGTGTGAGGATATTTTATAAGGATTTACATTATCTGCAATATTAGGGTACTGTGTAGTTTCTGATGGGTTAACTCCAGCTCCACTAACTCCAGTTTTTGAATCAATTATTATTCTTTCAACTATATTGTTTTTGACTAGTGGATATGATGATAAAATTGCACCTGTTGGGAAACATCCTGGATTTGCAACAAGTTTTGTTTTTTTAATTTCATCACGGTATAATTCTGGAAGACCGAATACTCCTTTATTTTCTTTATCGGTGTGTTCCATTCCATACCATTTTTCATAAACTTCAGTGTCTCTATATCTGTAATCTCCGCTCAAATCAACTACTTTTGCACCAGTGTCAAGGATTTCCGGCACGATTTTCATTGATGCTCCATGAGGAGTTGCGGTAAATACAACATCGGCATCTAAATCACCCGGATTTTTGTTTTTAAATACAAGTCCTGAGTCTCTTATGTGTGGATGTATTTTATGTGCTGGTGTGCCGTCGTATTGTCTTGAAGTAATGTCTGTAATTTCTACTTCTGGATGGTTTAAAAGAATTCTTAAAAGCTCTCCACCATTATATCCACTTGCTCCTATAATTGCTACTTTAAACATATTTATAATCTCCTAATCTTCACAGTTATCTAATATCTTTCCTTCAAAGTCAGTATTTTTAATCTTTTTAATAATTTTACAGCTACTGTCAAGTTCATCTTTGTGATAAACCTTAACACGTTGCACACGTGCCTTTAAACCTCTTTTGTCAACTGCATCCTGCAGTTTTTCCACATTGTGGGTTTGATCAGGTCCGATAGCTATAATGTCTGGATTAATTTCTCGAACAATTTTAAAGATATCTCCTTCTTCATTACCTAAATAAGCTTCATCAACAGGTTTTAACATTTTAATTAATTCTAAACGTTGATTTTCACCAACAATTGGGACTCTTTTTCTTTTTTCAACGGTAGAATCCCGCGCAACCACTACATAAAGTTTGGAATTGTATCCTCCGAGGTTTTTTGCCTCCTGAAGGTAAACTCCATGACCCGGATGCAACAGGTCAAATGTTCCACTTGCCATTACTTTTTTCATTCAATTACCTCTTTTGGTATTTTAACGCTTCAGTTAAATCAATTTTATTAGTATAAAGTGCAGAACCTATTACTATTCCTTCCACACCAGTTTCATTTAATCTTTTAATGTCATCAATTGTTGTAATTCCACCTGAATAAACAATTGGAATATCAACGGATTTTTTAAGTTTTTCAACAGGTTGTGTGTAAAAACCGCCTAAAAGACCTTCAACATCCACATTTGTAAATAAGATGCTTCCAGCTCCACGTTCCTTAAATTCAGCTGAAAGTTCAACTGGGCTTTTGTCAACTTTTTCCTGCCATCCTTTGATGACTACTTTGTTGTCTTTGCTGTCAAGTGAGATCATTATTCTCTCAGAGCCGTATTCATCTGAAAGTTCTTCGATGGTTTCTGGATGTTTGATGCCCATTGTTCCGAGGATTATTCTTTCAATATCCAAATCCAAAAGTTTTTTCGCATATGCTAAGTCTCTGATTCCACCACCTAGTTGGATTGGAATGGAGACTTCCTTTAAGATTTTTTTAATCACTTCAAAGCTAGTTTGTCCATCGATGGTTCCGGATAAGTCAATGACATGGATGTTTTTAGCTCCTAAATCCTGCCAATGAAGAGCGACAAGTTCAGGGTTTTCTATTTTAACCATTTCACTTCCGGGCTTTCCTTGAACGAGCTGAACGCATTTACAGTCTTTTATATCGACTGCGGGCATTATTAACATTTCATCTTTATTAAATGACATTTACGATTTTTCCTGTATTAGTTTTATTATAATACAATTATATGTTTTGAAATGTTTTATAAGTTATTGTTAAAATTTTTTAGGCATGCCTTAAAATTTATATTGTTTGGGAGACATAGTTATTTTCATGTCTGTTCAAAGATGTCCGAAGTGTAACAAAATTTTAAGTCCGCAGGAAAGCAGGTGCAGTAATTGCGGAGCGAAACTTGACAACAATAATATTGTGCAGATAAATGATATATATCATTCAAGTAATGTTACAACATTGATTTTCTTTGCGTTATTTTTCATTTGGGCATTGCTTTTTGGTTTTGTAAATTGGATGGTTGCAACTGCAGTAACTTTGATTTTGCTTGTTATTGTTGTTTATTTCAAGTTTTTTAGAAAATAAACTGCAGAAATTATTCATTAAACAACGTAGGGTATTCTTCTTTTAGATTTATATTATTTCCCATTTTTTCGTTGAGTTTAATAATTTTCTCTTTTAACTTTTTTCTTTTTTCTTCTATTAGTTGGGGATTATCTTCGCCCCAATCTAATCTATGTGTTTCATCATCCCTAGAAGTGATTTTCCAGCCAGAGGGGATTGGTGTCATGTTATCTATACTCCTTTTTGGTTAATTTAATATTATTGTTTTGCTTATTTATATGTTCTTCTATTCTGTTGCCATAATCTTCATTAGGATTATAGTTTTCAAGAATTGCATTTTTTTCAATGGATTTCTTTCTTGTATCTTGAAAAATAATCTCAATTTCTGTTTTAAATTTTTCTACATACTCTAGAGGATATTTTCCTTGAGCTTCTAAAATCCAATATTCTTCTTCAGCACATATTATTTCATAATCTTCAAATTCATGGTCTAATATTTCAAAATTTTTCCATGATGGGGCTGAATAAGTTCCTTTGATGTGGTTGTGTATTGTTAATATTTTTTTGTTTTCCATTAGTGCTGAATGAATTAATCCTCCTACTGTTGTTGATTTTCCATGTAAACAATGAATTATTTCGTTGTTTTCATAATCGATGTAGAATTCCCATTCATTTTTAACATTCATTGTTTTTCTCATAAACAAATTAATGAAATCACATAGTTTTTCATCAAATTCTGGTGGTAAATCATTTTTACATATCCTTCTTGTTGTTTTTTCTTCTTTTAGTTCACAAAACTTTTTAAAATTATATTTGTTGTAAATGGATGTTTTAAATGGTTCATTATTTTGTTTTTTATTTTTTTTATCATTTTTAATTATATTTTTTTGATTTTTAATGTTATTATGTTTCATAGCTATTTATTAAAATTAAATAGTATATAAACCTTTTTTAATCATAATACTTATATATAATGAGTTTAAATCAATTTAACTAACTTAAAACAATTTTTCGTGGTGATGTCAATGCTTGTAGTTTATAACTAAATTTTTAGGTATACCTAAATATATATACTATGTCAAACAAACTTAAATACAATTAATTAAAGAAGGCATATTGATGAGTACAATTATAGAATTTAAGAATGTGAATAAGGAATATAAATCTGGAGATCACATCCTAAAAGCTATGGATAACGTTAATTTTACAATTGATGAAGGTGAATTTGTTGTAATCCTTGGACCGTCCGGTGCGGGCAAATCAACCCTTCTAAATTTGTTGGGAGGATTGGATTCAGTAACATCTGGTCAGATAATTGTAAATGGACAAAACGTTGAAAATTTTAATGACAATCAGCTAACAGAATACCGAGCTAAAAATGTCGGTTTTATTTTTCAGTTTTATAACTTGATTCCAAATTTAACCTCACTGGAAAATGTTGAATTGATGAAAGACATTGTGGATGTGGATATTGATGGATTATCTGTTCTAGACTCAGTGGGGCTTAAAGACCATGCAAGCCAGTTTCCAGCACAGTTGTCTGGTGGAGAACAGCAAAGAGTATCTATTGCTCGTGCTGTAGCTAAACAGCCTACAATGCTTTTGTGTGATGAACCAACTGGAGCATTGGATTCTAAAACAGGAGTATTAATTTTAAATTTACTCCAGGATATGAGTAATAACAAAAACACTACAGTTGTAATTGTAACTCACAATGCAATACTTGCAGAAGCGGCCGATAAGGTAATAAGAATTAAAAACGGCCAGATTGAAAGTATTGTTATAAATGAAAATCCTAAAAAGGTCACTGATTTGGACTGGTGAGGACATGCTTTCAAAAAAGATGTTAAGAGACATCCGGAAGCATAAAACTCAATTTCTATCTATTTTTTTAATGGCATTTTTAGGAGTTTTTGTTTTCGCCGGTGTCGGTGGAGAATCAGTTGGTCTTGAAGTCAATGTTAATCAGTATTATGAAGACACAAACTTGGCTGATGGTTGGATTTACTCAGCAAACCTTGATGATGATTTTGTAGATGAAGTAAATAATATAGCTCCAACTACTGCTAGTGAAAGGCAGCTGGTGATAGATTCGGTAGCCGACTTTTCAAACGACCCAGATATCACTCTGCATTTTGTTGAAAATAATACATTGTCCAAGTTCTATCTGATGGATGGTGAACCATTAGACATTGATGATGAAGATAGTGTATGGCTTGATAAGAGTTTTGCGGACGCTAAGAATCTGAAAGTCGGAGACAATATAACTTTCGAGTTTAACGGATTTGAAATGGAAAAGGAAATTAAAGGTATAGGCTATTCACCGGAATATGTCTATCATGCATCAACGTCATCAGTCATTCCTGATTTTTCAAAGATGGGCTTTGCCTATATGTCATATAAGGCATTTCCATTAAGTGATGTTCCGTATAATGTTTTGCAGGTTAAATTCACAGGAAGTCCAGATGATTATAATGATTTGTTGTCTGATGAATTGGACGGCGAGTATAATTCATTTGTCGAACAGTCAGAACATACAAGCGTAAACCAGTTTGCTGAAGAAATGGACCAGCACAAAATGATGGGGGACATTTTCCCTGTTGTATTCATATTGATTGCAATGCTGATTCTTTTAACAACAATGACAAGAATCATTGCTCATCAGAGAACTCAAATTGGAATTCTAAAAGCCAGTGGATTTACAAATAGGTCAATAATGATTCATTACATTTCCTATGGGTTCTGGCTGGTCTTGATAGGCTCAATTTTAGGTTTAATTATTGGGCCTCTGACACTGCCGCAACTGTTTTATCCTTCAATGAGTTCAACTTATAAATTACCTTCATGGGATCCCGCATGGAGCATGAATTTTGTATATGTTGCTGCATTGATGGTTTTAATGTCCCTTTTGGTATCATATTTTGCCGTAAGAAGTATTTCAAAGGAAAAACCTGCAGATACAATTAGGCCAAAAACTCCTAAAGTCTCAACAACAGGCATTTTAGAAAAATTAGGCTTTTGGAAAAGGTTATCATTTAATGCCCGATGGAATTATCGTGATGCAAAAAGGAATAAGTTTAGGGCATTGATGACAATTGTGGGTGTAATTGGATGTGTTGCACTTTTGGTATCTGCATTTGGTATGTATGATGGTATGAATGATTTAAAAGAATGGGAATTTAATCAGATTAATCATTATGACTCTAAATTGATTATTGATGAAGAGGCAAGCATATCTCAAATTAATGAAGTTGCAGATGAGGTCAATGGTGATAAACTAATGGAATCCGCAATTGAAATTGAAGCAGGTTCGGCCAAAAAGTCAGGTTCGCTTTTGGTTTTGGATGATACTGATTTGGTCACTCCAACAGATTACGATTGGAATGAGATTGAAATTGAAGACGATGAAGTGTCAATTTCACAAAAAATGGCTGATTTACTTGATGTTGGTGTTGGTGATACTGTAAAATGGCACATAATGGGTTCTGATAAATGGATTAAGACAAAAATCGATAAGATACATGCTGATCCGACTTCACAAGGATTGATAATGTCTAAAGATAAGCTTGAGGAATTGGATTTGGATTACGCTCCAACAAGCATTGTCACAACCGAACATGTTGATAAGAATTTCACAGCAATCAAATCATCTAGTTCGATGAAAGATATGACATCAAGTTGGGATGAGTTAACAGAAGCGATGTGGCTGTTAATTTATATATTGATATTCTTTGCGAGTCTATTGGCAGTTGTTGTACTTTATAACTTGGGTTTGCTGTCATTTACAGAAATCGAAAGGGAAATTGCAACATTGAAGGTGTTAGGGTTCAAAACAGGTGCTTTAAGAAAACTGTTGTTAACACAAAACCTGTGGTTTACTGCTATAGGATTCATATTGGGCCTTCCAATAGGCTATTATATCCTGGATGTAATGTGGCAGTCCTCTGGGGATTCCTTTTATATCTTGCCTTCAATATCACTTATGAATCTGGTATTGACAGCCTTGATAACCTTTGCATTGTCGATACTTGTAAACCTGATGTTTTCAAGAAAAATCAAAATGCTGGATATGGTTGAATCTTTAAAAGGTGTGGAATGACTTTCCCACCTTTTTAATACTTGGCTAGTGACAAAACCTTTAAAAATGAGTACCTTTAACTATTATTTAGGTGATATGATGGTTGAAGTTACTGCTGAGTCAAAATATATGGATTTATTAAATGAATATCCGCTTTTGAAAACAGACCTTGCCCGTGCCAATCCAAAATTTGAATTTTTAGTTACACAAATGGGTAAAATTTCTCTGTGGGAGGCTAATCTTGAAGAAGTCAGCAAAAGCGCTGAGATGAGTGTTGATGAAACTGTTGAACTATTTAGTGAGTTGATTAACTCATATTAATTTTTCATTTTTCATTTTTCATGTATATTCTTATTTTAATTTAAGACATATATGTTCCATAGCCAATGTTAACGTCATTTAGCTTTCAATATTTAATATTATTTATTTTATTTTGACAGTTTAATGAATCGAATTTTGAATTTAAAAAAAGTTTTTTTACATCCTATTTTTAAATATTATAATATGTCATTATCTAAAAAGATGCTGAGAGATATCAAAATCAATAGGACACAGTTTATTGCGATATTTCTAATGGCATTTTTAGGTATTTTTGCTTACTGTGGGATTTATGGGGAGTATTATGGGTTAGTGCAAACTTCCGATGAATTCTACACACAAACAAATCTGGCTGATGGCTGGATTTACAATACTGATTTTGATGAGGCTGCTTTAGAAAAAGTAAATGAATTTTCAACACAAACTGACAGACAAGCTGTTATCCAGTCACAAGCTGATTTGGAAAACAATCCAGATATTACACTGCACTTTGTTGAAAAGGGGACGATTTCGAAGTTTTATCTCACTGAAGGTGAAAAGTTTGATGCAGATGATGCCTCTGGGGTGTGGCTTGATGAACGTTTTGCCAAAGCCCGTGATTTAAATGTTGGAGATAATATCACATTTGAATTTGATGATTTAGAAATCACAAAGGAAATTAAGGGTATCGGTTATTCTCCGGAGTATGTTTATGAACTGTCTCCGTCATCTTTGACGCCTGATTTTTCCCAGATGGGTTTTGCTTATCTCTCACAGAAAGCATATCCTGAAGATTTAAGCTATGATACTTTGTTGGTTAAATATGATGGCTCTGACGATGACTTTAAGCAGAAACTTGATGATTCCATTGATTATTTATCATTTACTAAAAAAGAGGATCATCTAAGTGTTTCCAAGTTTTCAGACGAAATGGCACAGCACAAGATGATTGGGGATGTTTTCCCAATTGTATTTATTCTGGTTACTTTTTTAACTCTTTTAACAACAATGACAAGGATAGTTACACATCAAAGAACACAAATTGGAATTCTAAAGGCTGTTGGTTATAAAGATAAAACAATAATTTTGCATTACATATCCTACGGTTTCTGGCCAGTTTTGGCAGGAGCCGTTTTAGGTTTAATTACAGGACCAATGATAATTCCACAGATGTTTTATCCGACAATGGCAAATAGTTACAGCATGCCAAGTTGGCATCCGGGCTTTGATATGAGTTTTGTATATATTGCCCTTTTAATGGTTGTTTCTTCTGTTTTTGTTACATATCTCTCATGCAGAAGAATTTCAAAAGAAAATCCTGCAAATACTTTAAGGCCAAAAGCTCCAAATGTCTCTTCAGAAAGCATAATCGAAAAATCAAAAATTTGGAAACATTTAAGTTTCAACATTCGCTGGAACTGGAGAGATGCAAGAAGAAATAAGTTCAGGGCATTCATGGCTATTGTTGGTGTTATGGGTTGTGTTGCGCTTCTAATTGCAGCATTTGGTATGAATGATAGTTTAAATGAATTAAAATCATGGGAATATGATGACATTTCGCATTATGAGTCTAAATTATTATTGTCTAGTGATGCTAACCCTCTTGAGGTTTACTATATTTTAAATGAAACCGATGGCAGCTTTATCATGCAGCAGTCAATAGAAATTAAAGCTAATGATAAAGAGGATACGGTATCGCTTCTGGTTTCTAATAATACGGATTTGATATCATATACTGATAGTGGCAGAAATCAGATTGAAATTGATGAGGGGGACGTTTCGATTTCAACAAAACTTGCCGAAAAGTTCAATTTAAAAATCGGTGATGAAATCAGATGGCATATAGTTGGAAGTGATGATTGGGTAACTTCTAAAATCGGTCAAATTCATGCAGAACCAATATCCCAGGGCTTGATAATGTCTCCGGACACTTTAAAAGACCAAGGATTGGATTTTACACCAACTAATATCATAACCAAGGAAAAATTTGGTGAAAACTTTGATTCAATCAAATCATCTACAAGCATTGATAAAATAAAGGAAAGTTGGGATCAGATGACAACTGCCGTTATGATGATGGTTTATGTTGTAACGTTTGTAGCGGTTGCTTTGGCTATTTTAGTTTTATATAACTTGGGTATTTTATCATTTACAGAAATGGAAAGAGAAATTGCAACTTTAAAGGTTTTGGGTTTTAAAACAAATACCTTAAGAAAACTGTTGTTAACTCAAAATGTAATTTTTACAGCTATTGGATATATTTTCGGAATTCCTTTAGGTTTTTACTTCATGACTCTGATGATGAATGCTGCGGGGGATTCACTGTATTATGTGCCTTCTTTAACATGGGGTAATCTGTTGTTGGTGGCTGTAATAACATTTTCAATTTCCATTGGTGTAAATCTCCTATTTTCTGATAAGATTAATGACTTGAATATGGTTGAAGCCCTAAAGGATGTTGAATAATTTAGATATTATTCCTTAAATTCACAGATTTCAAGAGGTTCTAAAAGTATTGTTTTGCATGTTGGAGCTTCTTTTTTAACTAATTTTTCAAATTCAGATGCGTCCTGTATTATTGAAGGAAATGAATTGTAATGCATTGGGATAACATATTTTGGATTAATCCATTTTGCAGCTATTGATGCTTCTTTAGGGTCCATTGTAAATATATTTCCAATAGGAAGCAATGCTACGTCTGGATTGTAAACTTCACCAACAACAAATTTCAAATCAGAGAACAATCCAGTATCTCCAGCGTGAAATACTTTAAAACCATCCTCAAATTCAAATAAGAAACTCGCAGGGTTTCCACCATATCTGATATCCATTTCAAAATCATATGATGATGAATGTTTTGCATCAAGCATTCTAATTTTAACGTCTCCTGCAGAAATTGCAGCTCCACAGTTAATTCCAATAGCATTAATTCCTTTTCTCTGCAGATAATTTGAAATTTCATAATTGCAAACAACAGTTGAGTTGCAATTTCTAGCTATTTCAATTGCATCTCCGAAATGGTCTGCATGAGCATGGGTAATGCAGATAATATCTGGATTCAAATCATCTGGCTTTAAAGAGCAGCTTGGATTTGCACGGATAAATGGGTCAACTAAAATATTGGTTCCTTCATTGCTTGTAAGTTCAAATGCTGAATGACCTAACCATCTTAATTTCATCTTTTCACCTAAATTCTGCATATTCCATCTTCGCAGTTGTCTACTTCAGCATCTTCATCGACTTTATTTTCATTGATAATTTGGCTTAAAACATTTTTAAAGTCATTATAAGATAATGCTCCGGGAACAGAATATTTTCCATCCAATAAGTAGAATGGAACAGCATGTATTCCACTTGTAAGGGCGATTTCCTCATCCCTTTCGACTTCTTTATTAAATAATGTGCTGTCTAAAACTTCTTCAACATCTGTTTTTTCAAGTCCTGCTTCACATCCAATATTTAATAGAACATCCCTATCGGCCAATTTAAGATTTTTTGTAAAATAAGCATCAAATAGCAATGTTGATAATCTTTCAACAAGTTTGAAATCATTTTTACTTTGGGCTAGTTTCATCAGTCTATGTGCATCACGGGTATTGGTGTATAATGTTGAGTCATATTTGAAGTCAATTCCGTCTTCAATACCTAATTTGGAAATATTGTCCACTTCTTTTTTAGCATCATTAATTGATAAACCATATTTTATGGCAAATCTATCAACGGTTGTTGATTCAACATCTTTGGGAGCATTTTGATCCAGTTCAAATGCATGAATGTCAAATTCCACTTCATATTCAATGTTCAAATCTTTGATAGCTTTTTTTAATCTTGTATTTCCAATATAACAATAAGGGCAAGCAAAATCGCTCCAGTATGTAATTTTCATCTAAATCACCATTATATTATTTAAATGAATATTTACAATATTTAATTAATAAATGCATGAGTAATTCTACAATTACTATAAGTTGATACTATGATTGAAAATAATATTTGTCCGGTTGGAAATACTTTGGATTTTTTTAACAGAAAATGGATATTTTGCATCTTATCTAATATATTTAGAGGAATGAAACATTTCTCAGAGTTTAAAAAAGCTAATCCAACAATTAGTAATCATATTTTAGCTGAAACTTTAAAATACATGGAAGAAAATAATTTAATTGAAAAAACAACTATTGAAGATGGTCCAAGAGTTCAAACTGAATATTCCTTAACTGAAAAAGGTTTTAAAACCAATAAGATCTTGTATGAAATTACTTCCTACTATTTCAATGAGCTAAACTATGTGGGATATGATGATTTGCAAAAACAGGAAATCTTAAAAGAGTATCGCGAAGCATTCAATATTGAGTAATTTGAAAGTTACTAAACTTTTTTTATATTATTTTTCACATAATTACTATTATGAAAGATATTTTTGATAATTGTCAATTAGGAGATTTAAAACTCAACAGTCGTATTGTAAGAACTGGTTTGTGGCAAACACAACCTATGGGTGAAGTCTATGAGAAATATGAAAGCCTTGCCGGAAGTGGTGTTGGATTAATTATTACAGAATTAATTTCACTTTATCCAAAAGATAAGTTTTCAGAGTATTCTGTTAAAAGCAGTGCTCCACAGTTCATGGTTGAAGCTAAAAAATTGGCGGAAATCACTCATGCACATAATGTTCCTATTTTAGGTCAAATTGAATTTATACAATTTAATCGGGGAATTGATTTGGACATTAACATTAATGACTTGACAATTGAGGATATTCGCCAGATTCAGTCAGATATTATTGTTGCAGCTCAAAAACTTAAACTTGCAGGTTTTGATGGAATTCAATTGGCGTTAGGAAATAACTTCTTTTTATCAAAACTCATTAATCCTTATTTTAACCAAAGATCAGATGATTATGGTGGAAACACTTTCAACAGGATGAGGCTTGTTTTGGAGCTGATTAAAGTAATCAAAACCAATCTTAAATTCCATGTTAGCTGTAAAGTCAATGCATATGATGGAAGGAAAGGGGGAATTGATTCTAAAGAAAGCATTGAGATATGCAAACTGCTTGAAAAAGTTGGTGTTGACAGTATTCAGGTTACAAAACCATTGTCTCCTTTGTATTTTACAAAAGATGTTTCTGAAGAGGATGAACTGGTAAAATTCACTCAAGAATTAATTAAAGAAGTTAATATTTCTGTTATTTTGGGTGGTGGATTTGACAGTCAAAAACATATGAATGACCTGTTGAATAAGACTGATATGGAATTCTTGTCAATGTATAGGCCATTTGTGGCTGAAGTGGATTTTCTAAAATCATGGAAGGAATCTGATGATGGTATGTCTAGGTGTAAGAAGTGCAATAACTGTTATAGGACTAAGACTAGTACATGTTATCACTTTTAATGGAGAGATAAACATGTATGAACCATGTTAAAACCACTATAAATACAAATACGACTATAATTTCAGGTATTATAAGATATCCTAAGATTATTCCAATGATATAAAGCAATAAATGTATTCCAGTTCTTTTCAGATTCAATATTTGTTTCAAACCTTTGTTATGTTCGATATTGATAATCATCCAAAACAGTACATCGTATGCAAGTTCAATCACAATGAAAAAGACACAATAACATAGCTGTGCATTAATGTTTGAAAAATTATTGGAGATTAATAATGTAAAGTATGGGAGCAATGACATTACAAAAACAACCAGTCCTGTCATGGCTATTACTTTACCATCTATTTTTTTAATTATTTCAAAAATAATGTGGAAGAAATACCAATTTGTTAATACAACAATGAAACTTGTTAAGTAAGCAAAAAAGTTAGTTTTTAAAGCCCAAAATCCTGCAAAGGTTATTGTTTCGGGTTGAGGTAGTTCAAGAACAATAACCGTTAAAATAATTGCAAGCACTGCATCTACAAAGGCTTCTAATTTTTCAGAATTCATGTTTTTATATTAGTTTTCATTGTTTTAATCTGTTTGGTAATTCTTAAATTACTAATCTCTTTTTATACTATTTTGAATAATTTAAATTCATGAAAAGTATATTCGATAACACAAAATTTGGTAGATTTGACCTTAAAAGTCGTATAATAAGATCAGGTTTATGGGAATCAGAAAATGAATTCCAAAAAAACTTAACTCCAGAAATATTTAAAAGATATGAGAAACTGGCTAAAAACAATGTTGGTTTAATTGTCACTGAATTAATCTCTATGTATTCTCATGACAGATTCAGCGATTATTCCCATTACATTAACTATCCTTATTTCATTAAGGAATTCAAACAGCTAACGGATACAGTTCATGAATTTGACACACCGATTTTTGCACAGATTGGTTTTATCAACTGTAATGTCAATGGAAAACAGATGATGGAAGTAAATGATTTAACAATTGAGGATATTAGAACAATCCAATCTGATTATATTGTTGCAGCTAAAAAAGTTGCATTTGCAGGTTTTGATGGTATTCAATTGAATGTGGGCAATAACTATTTCCTGTCTCGTATAATGGATCCTTTTGAAAACCAAAGGAAAGACAATTATGGTGGAAATACCTATAATCGTGTAAGAATGGTTATTGAAATAATTAAACTGATAAAACAGACCACTGATTTGCATGTTCATTGTAGGGTTAATTTATATCAGGATGAAAATGATTCTCTAGAAATATGTAAGATACTTGCTGAAAACGGTGCAGATAGCTTGCAGATTACCAGATTTTTGTCTCCACAATATTTTAGAAAAGGCCAGTCCAATGAAAATATGTTGGTGGGTTTTGCTTCAAAAGTAGCCGATTCAGTGCAAATTCCTGTTGTTTTGGGTGGTGGTTGGTCTGAAATGGACTCTATTCAAAAGTTGTTAAACAATACAGATATTGGCTTTTTGTCAATGTACAGGCCTTTTGTTCACAATCCTTGTTTTTTAACTAAATGGAAAAAAGAAGGTGGGGGTAAATCCGATTGTAAGACTTGCAATAATTGTTATTGGAAAAAATCAAGCATTTGTTTAATTGAAAGTGATGGTTCACATTGATGGAATTAAATTAAGGTGATGTTGAGAATAACTTTTAATATGGATAATTTACATAAGTATTATTGGAGATTATTATGAGTAATAACATGAGTGGATTCCACGGTTTGATAAATATATTTGCGAAAGAAGTAGGGGACGCATCCAAGATTACTTTTATAGGTTCTCCGGGTATGTGTACTCCATTTGCAGAGCTTATGGCTTGCGGTGTTCAAGATAAGGAGGCACATTTTATTCCTTTGCTTAATATTGATGATGCCCATCAGTTTGAACCTAAATCTTATGGTTTAGCTCTCAGCGATGAAGTTTCAGACCCTCACAATTCAGACATTGTTGTTATATTGGGTGGGGTGTCTATGCCTCAATTCAATGTTGATGTCAATGAATTAAATGATTTTATTGGTCAGATTTTAAATGATGGAGGTAAAATCATTGGTGTTTGTTTCATGGACATGTTCACTGAAGCGGGATGGTTAGATAAGGTTAATTTTGACTGTGTTATTGATGGAACTTTAATCAGTATGGTTAAAAGATAACTTTTTAATTAAGTTTATTTTTTTAAAATAACATATCATAATATCATGATATGAAAACATTTAAATACATAAACATATCATAATATGTAAATATATAGTATATGTGATGACAATGAAAAATAATAATCTTGGAAATGAAAATGATGATGTCTGTGAAGTATTCAATTCACATGAAGATGCAGTTGCTCGTGTAAAAGGTAAAATGCCTTCAGAAGATGAATATTCCGATTTATCAGAATTTTTTAAAATATTTGGAAACCCAACAAGATTAAAAATTATTTCACTACTTGCAGTTGAAGATTTATGCGTATGTGACATTTGCGATGCACTTGAGCTAAATCAAACAACAGTGTCAAATCAATTAAGAATATTGCGGGCAAATAATGTCGTAAAATATCAAAAAGAAGGTAAAATGGCAAGATACTCTCTTACAGACCTTCACATTGAAATGATATACAAAGTAGGTTTAGAACATATATTAGAATAATTTTTAATTGGTGATAATATGGATGAAAATAGGTGTTATGATTCAGATTGTGATGATGAAAAATGTCTCAATCCAAAACATTACAATTACATCTGTTTTGACCCAAAATGTGAAGATATTCACTGTGAAAATTCTAATCATTATGATAAACAGTTATTAAAAGACTATCAAAAAAATACTGATTTAAGCGTATATGACCACAGAGAAGAGATTGACTATGATGAAGATGTTGATATAAATCTTTGTGGTTGTCCAGATTGTGCAGATGATGACCATCATGACCACAGTCATAGTCACGAGCATCATCATGAGCATGTAGAAGTTGATTCTTGTAGTGATCCTGATTGTTGTGGACATGATGAGCATGAGCATCACGAACATGGTCATGAGCATCATCATGAGCATGTGGAAGCTGATGTTTGTGTTGATGATGATTGTGGTTGTC
>CAZOYH010000011.1:0-25902 GCA_964583995.1 uncultured Methanobrevibacter sp. | reverse complement strand
TAGAAGAAAATCCTAAAGATTTACACTCTAAAAGAGGTTTAACCATTATCGAATCAAGAATCAGAAAATTAGCATCTTACTATGTAAGTGAAGGTGCACTTCCAGAAGGTTGGAGATATAATCCAAAAGAAGCAGCACTCCTTGTTAAATAGAGCTGGCGAAGCTTGCAATATGCTTAAGGAGCATATTGAAAAGGATAGTGTTATTAGAATAATTTCTCATAACGATGCTGATGGAATATCAGCAGCAGCAGTTATAGCTAATGCTTTGGCTGAGGAGAACGTTCAGTTCCACACTACAATAATTCCTCGCCTCAAAGAGGATACTGTAAATCAGCTTAGAAGTGAAAAGTATGATTTGTTCATATTTTCAGATATGGGAAGTCCATTCATTAAGGAATTCAATACCTATAAGCATGACGTTATTGTTGCTGATCACCATCAGGTGGATGACACCCAAAGCGAAAGCAATGTCATCCATGTCAATCCTCATTTGTTTGAGATTGACGGAAGCAGGGATTTATCCGGTGCGGGATCTGCTTATCTGACTGTTCGTGATTTGGATAAAAAACATTTGGCTTATTTTGCACTTGTAGGTGCATTCGGTGACATGCAAGGCCAAGATGGCTTTAGAGGTGTAAACGAGCTGATTGTTGAAGATGCAGTTGAAAGCGGAAATCTTGAAATTCATGAAGATTTAAAGATTGTTTCAAAGGCTTCTGAACCTATCTTCAAGTCACTTGCATATACTTTCTCACCACCGCTTCCAAAAATCAGCGGAGATTTGGATGGTGCACGTGAATTTTTAGAGAGGATGAACTTATCTTATGGGATAAAGTTCACCGATATGGAAGATGAGGAAAAGGACTTACTTAAAGAGGCTTTAATTTCAGTTAATCCTGATATTTTCGGAGACTGTTATGTTGTTCCAAAAGAAACCCCACTGCTACGTGATTTGGAGGAATATTCATATATTCTTGATGCCTGCGGTAAAAACAAAAAGCAAGGGCTTGGTTTAAGCATTGCACTTGGAGAAAAAGACCATGCACTTGATGCTGCAGTTAAGCTTCAGCGCCAATACCGTGACCAAATCGTGAAAGGACTTGAATGGGTTAAAAAGCAGGGTGCAGAGCAATTGAACAGTATCCAATATTTGTACTCTGAAGATAAAGTATTGAAATCAGTAATGGGTACAATAGCAAGCATAGGTTTATCTGTTGAGTTACTTGATGATACAAAACCGGTATTAGGTCTTTCAAGACTTCACAAGGACATTAAAATCTCAGGCAGAACAACAAGAGAAATGGTTGCTAAAGGTGTTAACTTGGGAAAAGCCTTAAAGGATTCATCCAACAACTTCAACGGTACCGGTGGAGGTCATGACATCGCTGCAGGTGCTATGATTCCATATGAAAGCAAGGACAACTTCCTGCACTTAGTTGATGAAATGGTTGAATACCAATTAAATAATGATTAATATGTTTTTGACAAAAGAAGAACAAGCAATGTGTGATGGAGAAGCAGGAGAAACCATCAGAAAAAGCATGGATATCTTAGTTGCCTTAGGAGATATCTATGGTGCTTCAAAATTGGTTGACATTACTTCTGCACAGGTATCTGGTGTGTCCTATAAGACAATAGGTGATGCCGGTCTGGAATATTTGCAGGACTTGGCCAGTGACGGTTCTGGAAAGGCAAGTGTTAATGCTTCACTAAATCCTCCAGGAACTGATTTGGACAACTGGCAAGAGTTAGGTTTTCCAGAATACTTTGCAATTAAGCAAAACGAAATCGTAGACGCCTATGCAAATCTTGGAATTACAAAAACATGTACTTGCACTCCATACTTGGTAGGTAACGTTCCAAGGTTTAAAGACCACATTTCATGGTCTGAATCATCAGCTGTTGCATACGGAAACTCTGTCATCGGTGCTAGAACCAATCGTGAAGGAGGACCTGCTGCACTTGCTGCAGCTATTGTTGGTAAAACTCCATTATACGGATTCCATTTGGATCATAACAGAAAAGCTAATCTTGTGGTTAATGTTTCCTGCGATCTTAAAGGTGCTGACTTTGGTGCATTAGGCTACATTATTGGTAAAGTCGTAGGGGGAGGAGTTCCATACTTTAAAATGCAGAACACTCCATCAAACAATGACCTTAAAACTTTAGGTGCGGCACTTGCATCATCCGGTTCAGTTGCACTTTACCATGTCGAAAACGTAACTCCTGAATATAATGTTGCCGGTGAGGAGGAAGTTGAGGATATCATGTTTATTTCTGAAAAAGAAATTACAGAAACTCGTCAAAAACTAACAACAACTGACAAGACTCCTGATTTGATTTGTTTAGGATGTCCTCATGCATCACTTGAAGAAATTAAACAAGTAGCAGCTATAGTTAACGGTAAAACTATCAAAAACAAATTATGGATCTGCACATCTGTTAGCGTAAAGGCTACTGCAGACAGAATGGGTTACACTAAAATAATTGAAGCTGCAGGTGGAAATGTTGTATGCGACACATGTATGGTTGTAGCTCCAATCGAAGAGATGGGCTTTGAAGTGATTGGCGTAAACTCAGCAAAAGCAGCAAATTACGTTCCATCAATGTGCGGTCTTGATGTTGTATATAATGATGTGGAAAATCTTATTCAGTTTGAATAGGTTTTCTTTAATTCTTTTTTTTAAAAATTTCTAATTTTTAGCTACTTTTTCTATTTAAAACAATAATGAGTCTATTAATGCCCAATTATTTATTTTTAATGGGTATTATTTTAAAATTTGAATCATTCAATAAACTGATAAAATATATAGAATGAAAGATAAATTAAAATCATATTTGAGGTAGTGATAAAATGGTTTATACTATTGATGAAATTAAATATATTGTAATTCCAATTGCTAAAAGATATGGTATAGCAAGTATTAGTCTTTTTGGATCATATGCAAAAGGAAAGGCAACAATCGATAGTGATATTGATTTTATCATGGATAAAGGAGATTTAATTGGGATAAAATATTTTTCATTACTTTCAGATTTAGAAGATGCTTTTAATTGTAATGTTGATTTGATAACAACAGGATACTCAAATAAAGAATTTTTGAACAATATTAAAAAAGATGAGGTTTTATTATATGAACGATAATGATAAAAAAAGTTTAGAATTAATTTTGTCCCATTGTAACCTGTTGGAAAGTCATGTTGAGTATTTTGGTGATGATAGAGAAGAATACTTGGATAACGAACATTATCAAGCGGCATGTGGATTTGAACTTTTAGAAATTGGAGAATACATTAACAGATTATCTGAGGAATTCACTGATAAATATTCAGAAATTGATTGGAGTGGTTTTGTAGGCATGAGAGTAATACATGCTCACCACTATGAAGGAATAATTCTTGATTTAGTTTGGGATGCAATAAAAGTTGATGTTCCAGAATTAAAAGAATTTGTCGAAGAAATTCTCAATAATCACTCTTAAACTATAAATTATACTAAATCTAATATTAAACATAAGAAATTATGGGGAATACTTTTTATGAATTATCTTGTTGTTGGTGCTGGAAATGCTAGTAGGCCTGTTGCAAGACTACTAAATTATTTAGGTCATAATGTTACTATAACTGATTTAAAGGACATTTCAGAGTTTAAAATTGAATTTCAAAGAAGTTTAATTCAAATAGAACAGGAAGGTGTCATCCTTGACATGCCAAATAAAAATCCGTCTGTTGACGGTTTTGATGCAGCATATATGCCGCCTACACTGCCCGAAACTGCTCCAATAGCTCAATATATTAAAAATTCAGACTTAAAAGTATTGACCAATGAAGAATTTTCCAGAATGGTTAATGATTTGATTCCGGTTGATATTATCGCAATAACCGGAACCATGGGCAAAACCACCACTACTTTTATAACCACAAGCCTATTTAAGCAGGCGGGATATAATGTATGGTCCTGTTCTTCTTTAGTAAACAACCTTGTTTCAGAAGCTATCATTGACGGTATTGTCACAGGTAAAGCTGAAGATTGTGATATAGCTATTTTTGAACTTCCCCATGGAACAATTGGTCTTTTAAATAGGTTGGATGTTAAAATAGGCCTTTTAACCAATATTGCAGAAGACCACCTGTCGGAATTCGGAGGTTCACTTGAACTTTACCAACAGCGTAAACTTGTTTTGGAGGCAATGAGTGAAACATTCATAGCAAATGACTCATGCCGTGACATTATTGAAAAGGTAAGGGATGATGCTATTTATTACGCTTTAGATAAAAACGTGGACTTTAAGGGAACTGCAGGAGACAAATCATTAACGATTGAATATGGAGATGATAAATTTACAACTCCATTTAACATGATGAGCTATTTCTTTGAAAACTCAGTTGCGGCCTCAGCAGTTGCACTTACATATGGAGTTAAAAAGGAAGATATTATAGATGCATTAACTGTATTTAAAGGCTTACCGGCACACATGGAGGATGTCGGTAACTATAATGGCAGAAAAGTAATTCTTGATTCTGCATTTTTATATGATGGAATGAAAATCACTTTGGATTATTTCAAGGATGAAAGTGTTGTGTTGTTTTTAGATCATTTTGATACATTGTCTGTAAGGGACAAGGCGGAAGTTGGCGAACTGGTAAGCAATTATGACATTAAGGTTGTCATTGCAAGCGGTTTTAATGAGGTAACTCAGGAAGTGGAAATGGAAGCAGCACAGGAAATTTTGGATGCCATAACAAATCCAAACATTAAAAAGGTGGCTGTTGAGACAATTGAGATTGCTGCATGTGAAACATTCAAATACTCCGAACCGGGAGACATTATTTTGCACATGGGGCCACTTATAGCATATGACAGGCTGACAACCGTTGATAAAATTATGAAAGGACTTGAAAAGGGAAGTAGGAAATATGAATAAGAATAAAACCTATGGGGTTATTGGTGTTTGCGGAGCAAACGGTAATTTAATCGCTAGAATACTTAAACAAAGGGGATTCAATGTTATAGGAACTGATTTATCATTCAAAAAGGATTGTAAATTTGCAAAAGCCCTTGAAGGATATGACATTGATGTTTACTATGGAAAAACTCCAGAAGCCTTTTTCAAAAAAGCTGATTATATTATTCCTCCTTTAAGCCTTTCAAAAGATTCTGAAATTCTAAAAAACTGTGAAAAACCTATTTTAGAACTTCAGGATATCATTAAAATGATTCAGCCGGAAAAACCCGTATTTGGAATAACCGGAACAAACGGCAAAACCACAACAACCACATTACTTAAAAAAATCGCTTATGATAATGGAATAAAGCCTTGCGAACATGACCTTGAAGGAATGCAGGGCAACGCCGAGTTTATTCCTATTTTACAGTCAAGATTAAACGGAGACGTTGGTATTCTGGAAGTTGGAACATTTGGTGTTCCCGGAACCGTTGGAAGGATAGTCAAAAATACCTCAATGTCCGGTGGTCTTATAACAAATATCACACCAGATCATTTAAGAGATTTGGGAAGCTTTATGGATTATGCAAATGTTAAAGGAGAGTTCATCTCCGAATTGGGTCTTGGTCAGCTGATTGTAAATGGACATGACCCTACAATAATGGGGCTTTTACGTGAACTTGACTTTAAAGGTGAAGTCATAACATTCGGTGTTGACGAGCTTCCGGATTCAATAGGTATGAAGGAATGCGTATGTGGTAGTGAAATTGCTGTTAAAGAGATTATTTCAGGTTGTGGTTATTATTTCTGTAAATGTGGTATTACAACTCCTCAGGTGGATTATGTTGCAACAAACGTTGATTTGCCAAACAGAACATTTGATTTACATACTCCAACAGAAAAATTAACTGTTAAAATGGGGGTTGACGGTCTTCACAATGTTTATAATTTAACTGGAGTCATTATCGCAGCTCATGAATTCTTGGATTTGCCTTATGAAAAAATTTTACCTTCAATTGCAAGTTTTTCCGGTGTAAGTGGAAGAATGGAAGAAGTGGGTAAAGTTAAAGGTAAGGATATTTTCGTTGATTATGCCCACAATCCTGCAGGTGTGGAAACTGTCTTGAAAGAATTTAAGAAATTATTCGGTGATTTTACAACTGTAATTACTGTATCTTCCGAATCTGGTTATCAGGGTGATTTGGATATATTCAATAGTGTTTTAAAATTCTCAAAATTCATCGTTCCGGCATCAACTGCATCACAGAAGATTGCTGTTGAAAAATTGGAAGCCAATCCTAAGTTAAATGATAGAATCTTTTTAAATCATGTCGGGGACTTTGAAAAAGTAGGAACTCTTGGAGCTTCTGAAGATGAAGTTCGTGATGGTTTGAAAAAGGCATTGAATTTAGATTGTGAAATGGTAATAGCTATTGGTGAAGCTGCTACCAAATTCAAATCCATTATTTTTGAGTTATAATTCATATGTTTTTGGTGGTTCGCCTGAAAAGTCAGCTATGGTTGCTTTACCGTTGATGGTGAATACTTCAAACACAGGATTATCACCGGTTTCATATAATGCTTTTACAAGATCGTTTGAATCGATTACTTTTTGTTTTAATTCAACGCTGTCGGTGAATTCCACTTCTCCTGCAATTCTTAACCATACGAATTCAGGTGTTGCAGTTACGATTTCACAGTTTGGATTTGCATCTAATTCTTTGTACATTGGTTTGTTGTTTGCGGTACAGAAGTATGGTTTTCCATCCTCTTCAAAGTAGAATAAGATTGGTCTTACTTTTGCGTTACCGTCAAGTCCACTAGTTGCTAAATATATTAAAGAGTTTTCTTTTAAAAAGTTAATTACTTCGCTCATTTTTTACATCTCCTAATTGTTTGTTGTTTATAGTCTGTATTAAGCTATATAAAGCTTTTTTGTAACTTTAAAGTAACTAGGTAACCTTGAAGTAACTTGGAGATGTTTAGATGCGTTGTATTTTGTCTAGTGGTAATCCTGTTACTTTGGAGATTTCACTGTCATTTAGTCTTTCTTTGAGGTTTTTAGCTATTTTTATTTGAATTTCTTCTCTTCCTTTTTCCATTCCTTCTTTTATTCCTTCTTCTTTTGTTTCTGCAAGTACTTTGCGATTGACTTCTCTTATGACTCTCACGACAAGTTCTAATGATTCTGGTTTCATTGTTTGTCCTCAGTTATTTTGGTATGGTTTTCCCTGTTAAGGGGGTGGGTGATGGATAATTAACAAGGCAATGTTAATTATTTTAGGTTTTGTATTCTTTCTAGAGTTAATCCAGTTACTTTAGCAATTTCTTCATCATCCATAGTTTTTTTTAGATTTTGGGCTATTTCTAACTGTTTTTCTTCTCTTCCTTCTTCTATTCCTTCTTCTTTTGTTTCTGCAAGGACTTTGGTGTTGACTTCTCTTATAACTTGTATAATTGTTTCTTGTGCTTGTGGACTCATTTCTATTTCTCCTGTTATTTCATCTTTTTCCTTTTCTGTGAGGAGATTTTCAATTTCTAATTTTACAATTGTCTTAATAAAATCAAATTTGGTTGCATCAAAGAGTTCTTCTTTTTTAAGAAGTTCGGTAATGAAATTTAGTGTTTCTACCTTATCCTTGAAGTTGTATTCTAAACATCTAACCAATAATGAAATTTCTTCAAAGCTTGTTAATTTTTCATTTGACATTGCTTTTATATTAATGTTTTCAAATATTTTGTCAAATTCGATATCACCGATATAGAAATTATGCGGATGAAAACTTTTTGATTTTCCAATCTTAGTATGTTTATATTTCAAAGGGTTTTTAGTGAAATTGACAATTGCCGTTTCTGTTAGTCTTTGATGTTTAACTTGTGAGGTAATGTTGTAGTTGAAAAATCTTTTCAAATCATCATATTCTGCTTTGGGATATTCAAATTCAATATGTTGCAGAGAATTGTCTTTCAACAGGCATAAGAAATCCAAATATAATTTGTTGCCTTTTAATGTGGTTATTTCTACATTACATTCTTTTTCAAACTCTCCATCACATCCGATATATCTTAAAAATTCTGTACCATATAATAGGGCAATCAATTTCAAAATAACATCGAAAATGTCATGTATTTTTCTTGTCATACGGTCTCCTAGAAAATATTTTAAGATAAGGCCTTATTGTAAATATTTCATTTATTTTTTTTCTGAGCATGCATGTATTCTTTAATTTTGAATTTGGTTAATATATATAGATTTCTCATAAATAAAAGCAATTTAACGATGTTAAAACAATTTTAAAAATTAAATACAATTTATTAAATCAAAACAATAGTTATGTGTCTATAAAATTTCATTTAACAAGTTATTGTCTTTCTTTTTTGTGTAAAATTATTCATGTGGGATGCAGGATTACTTCACAAATGCTCTCTTATAACATTTATAAATGCATAAAAACAAAATTCCTAGTATGGCTAGCTATATTTCACATCCCTTATTGAAAAAAGATGCTATTGAATCAAGGCTTTATCAGCAGGTCTTGGCAGGTGATGTATTGAAAAAAGGAAATACTATGGTTGTTGCACCTACAGCATTAGGTAAGACAATCGTAGCTATTTTGGTTGCTGCTGACAGACTTCAGAAGGTAAAAAATTCAAAAATTTTAGTATTAGCACCTTCAAAGCCATTGGCAATTCAGCACGAAGCTAGCTTTAAGGAATTCATCACTCTTCCATGCACATCAATAACAGGTGCTGTTAAAACTGATGAGAGAGTTAAAAGATGGGAAGAGTCAAGAATCATCTGTGCAACTCCACAGACTGTTGAATCAGACTTATTAAATGGACGCTATGATTTAAGCAGTGTTTCTTTAATCGTTTTTGATGAATGCCATCATGGGGTTGGATCTTATTCTTATGTATACTTGGCCTCAAGATATGTTCAGGAATCCAAATTTAACTTAATTTTAGGCTTAACTGCTTCACCGGGTTCTGATAAGTTTAAAATCAAGGAAGTCTGTGAGAACCTCTACATCCAAAATATTGTTGTTAAAACAGAAGAGGACAGTGATGTAAAGCCATATTTCAATCCCGTTGAAATTGATTGGGTCAGAATTAAAATGAGCAGCGAGCTTGAAAAAATAAAGGAATATGTGGATAAGGCTTTAAAGGTAAGGCTTAAGGCATTAAAGAATATGGGAATTATCAAAACAGTGTCTGTCGGTAAGGTTGATATCCTAAAGGCAAGAGGCAGGGTTCAAGGTGAAATTGCAAGAAGTGCCAATCCCGACAAGGAATTGTTCCGGGCCATTTCAATATTGAGTGCTGTTATTAATGTACAGCATGCTCAGGAATTAATTGAAACCCAGGGTATTCAAACCTTCAATAAATATGTTGCAAGGCTTAGAAAAAAACAAACCAAAGCAGCCAAATCATTGATGTGGGATGATAATTTCTCCCGTGCAGTTAAAATGGCAAGAGAAGCTGAAAAGCATGGCTGGGAACATCCGAAGCTCAGGGAAATTACCAAAATCATTAAAAAGGAACTGGGCGATAACGGCCAAACCAAACTTAAAACAGAAAGGTTTGATGATAAAAGCGATGAAAGCTCATCTAAAATCATGGTATTTACACAGTACAGGGACACTCTTGAAATGATTCATCAAAAGCTTGAAAAAGAAGGCATCAAATCAGCCAAGTTCTTTGGTCAGGCATCAAAGGATGGTGAAAAAGGCCTTACCCAAAAACAGCAAAAAGCTATTATTAAGGCTTTTAAAATGGGTGAATATGACGTTCTTTTATCAACCAGTGTAGCTGAGGAAGGTATTGATATTCCGGCAGTTGACTTGGTTGTTTTATATGAACCTGTTCCGTCTGAAGTCAGAATGATTCAGAGGCGTGGAAGAACCGGCCGTAAAAGAACAGGTCGTGTGAAAGTATTAATCACAAATGGAACAAGGGATGAAGCTTATTACTGGTCAAGTATCAGAAAGGAAGACAGGATGAAAAATCAGCTCATTGATCCTGAGGTTTTAGAGGAGTTGAATTTATCAGCGGTTGAGAGAATGGAAAACGAAAAGAAAGTTAAAGTTCTTGAAAGGCCTAAAGAGGAAAATGATTTTCCAATAGTTTATGCAGATTCAAGGGAAGGCAATTCCAAAGTCATCAGACATTTAACCGAAATGGAAATTGATGTTAAAGTACAGTCAATGGCCGTTGGTGATTATCAGGTAAGTGATGAGGTAGCTATCGAGAGAAAAACCGCCAAGGATTTTGTGGACTCAATAATTGATAAAAGATTATTTAAACAGGCACGTGAGTTGTCTGAAGAGTTCAAACGTCCTTTGATGATTCTGGAAGGAGATGACTTGTACTCTGGAATGCTTAATCCAAACGCCATTCGTGGATCTCTTGCATCAATTGCAATTGATTTTGGAATCAGCATCATTCCAACAAGAAATGCCCAAGACACTGCAGCAATGATTAAAAGAATTGCAGTTCGTGAGCAGAATGGTGAGAGAACTCCAATTCAAATCAGAACAGATAAAAAACCGGTAAGTTTAATGGAGCAGCAGTTATTCATTGTCGAATCTCTGCCGAATATTGGTCCGGTTAATGCTAAAAACCTGCTTCAGCACTTTGGCTCTGTTTCAAATGTATTGAATGCAAGTGAAAGTGAACTTCAGCAAGTTGAAGGAATAGGTAAAAAAACAGCTGAAAATATTAGAAAAGTAGTTGATTCAAAATATCTGTATTTCCAAAAAGAAATAAAAGAAAAGAAACTTCTCTAGAAGTTCTTTTTTATATACTCATAACTTTTTTTGATAGAATCGTAGTCATTTACTTCAATGATGTAGATGCCATCATAATTTTTTTTCTCTAAACTATCGATGATGTATTTTAAATCAATGGAGCCTTCACCTAATGCAAGGTGTGCATCATCATCACCAAAATTATCATGCGCATGTATGTGTTTAATTGAATCAAAAATCATCTCGTCTGGAGCATATCCCACATGGTTGGCATGTCCGATGTCTAAAGTCATTGCCATATCATAGGTTGTTAAAATTTCATCCAAATCTTTGAGATTTTGATAAATCATACCTTCAAAAGTAGGCATGTTCTCAATTGTTGTTAAAACACCCAAATCCTTACCATAATCTCCCAACTGTTTGATGGAATTGTTGGTTGTTTCATAAACCCTGTCCTTAAAGTATTTATTTGCTAAAAAAGGAATCAGTCCGGGATGAACTACAACAGCTTCGGCATCAATTTTATTTGCAAGGTCAATGGATGATTTAATCTGTTCAATTGAACTTAATCTGCTTTTTTCCTGAAGTGATGCAATATTAATGTCCATGAAGGGAGCATGCATGGAATATTTCAAATTATAACTTTCCAAAATGTCAGGGTCAATCTGCTCAAAGGGGTACTGATGAACAAGTTCAGCATATTCTAAACCCAAGTTTTCAATAAATTCCAAGGTATCTTCTAGCTCATACTCGATACCTGCAAGTGTTGATGCTCCAATTTTCATAATAATCACATTTTCTGAACGGCTGTAATTTTCAAGCCCATTTCAATGGCTTCGATAATAATGTCTGATAATTCTATGCCTCTTTTAATCTTTATTTCTCCTTTTTTGGAGGTTGTTGCTGTAAGAAGGTATTCGTTTTCAACAAACACGTCAAAGTTTTTTCTTCCATTTTCCTTTCCAAGGTCCAAAATCAGTTGCTTTTTGGTGTGGATGATATCAACTTCAAATTGAGTTTTACTGATTGGTTTTGCCTCAATTACCTCAACGCCAAGACTTATTCCGATATGGTCTTCAATTTCTGCAATGCGTTTACCGTTTTTACCGATAATCTTTGGAATAAATTCTTCTGGAATGTAAATATTAGCCCTTTCAGGTGATATGACTTCAACGTCAACCTTTGCCTTTTTAGGCAGCAATTTTTTAATTTTCCTTAAAATTTCCTTTTCAGCGATTTTATCAACAGATGATTTAAAGTTTTCCTCACTACCAGTTCCATTAACAAGATCCATATCCATTACAATGGTCTGCTCACCATATGTGTAAATTTCGTTTTTAAGCTCGCCGGTTTCAAAGTCCCTTACCTCAATGACTGGTCTTGCAAGGTCAGCTTCTTTCATTCCGGTTGGAACCTTAACAGTCATTTTGGTTTCATAAACACTTGTAACCTTACCGTCTTCAATGTATATGCTTGTATCAACGATTGACGGAATCACACCAAGCTCCACTCTTGAAGCAATTCTTTGAATTGCATCTATCGGACGGGTGGCATGTACAACTCCAATCATTCCAACGCCTGCAAGTCTCATGTCCGCAAAGATGTTAAAGTCAGTGTTTTTTCTCAGCTCGTCATAAATTGTATAATCGGGCCTTACAAGCAAAAGCACATCAGCAGTGTTTTCCATGCTGCCTTCAAGTGGTGAGTATTGGGTAATCTCATCAGGCAACTGCAGGTCTCTTGGTGATTCCATGGTCTTTACAATCTTGTTTAATTTTGATGAGTAGTATTTGGCTATTGCCTGTACAAATGTTGATTTACCTGCTCCGGGAGAACCTGAAATAAGTATTCCCTCTGCATTGGTTCTGATTCTTTCAAGTAACTTATCTGATAAGTGGTATTCGTTTAAGTCAATATTTGCAACAGGTCTTACAATTGTAATTTCTAAAGCCTCTGAAAACGGAGGATAGGCTATTGAAATTCTATATTCTCTTGACTGGACAACAAATGAACCTTCCTTTTCACTTTCCAGATATGTTTTAGGGTCACTTTTTGCTTTATCCAGTATTTCATCCATTATTTCCTTAAGCTCTTTGTGGGTATAGCGCTTTTCATTTAAAACTTCAAAATCAATGTGTCCTGGTGTTCCCTTTTTGGCCATAGGAACGACGTTTTCCTTCAGGTGGATTGACATTGTGTTTTCATCAAAGAACTTTTCAATTGAAAGAGGCTTTTCCTCGTATTTCTGCTTGAAAAAATAAACTGGTATTCCCTGAGATTTTGCAACTTCTGCCTGCACCTTGTCATTGGTTAGAAGTGTTCCCATTTCACTTCTAGCAAGATCTCTTATTATACTGTCTATTTCACCGCTTTTAGCATATCTTATATCATAGTTTGTAGGTCTTTTTCCCTTAAAGCTGACAGACAGTTCTCCTTCATACTGTAAGTTCTGCAGTTTTTGAAGCTCCTTTAGACCTCTTTTTCCTTCAGATCTGTTGGCATTTGCCTGATGTTCCAATTCACAAACAACCGCTTCAGGTACAATAATTTCAGGGTAATCCAAGTCCTCTTTTTTGATTAGTTCACTGACCGCACCTATGATAACGGCGCTTGTGTCGGGTATTATGCATTTCATTTGTACACTTCTTCTGGGTTTACAATTCTCTCTAAAACGATATCTAAATCATCGTCTTTTAAATCTTCAATATTGATTTTGTTTTCTGTGTTGATTTTTCTAAAAAAGCATGAACGGTAACCTTCATGACAAGCAGCACCAGTTTGTTCAATTTTTAAAATAATTGCATCCATATCGCAGTCAACAAGGATTTCTTTAACTTCCTGAAAGTGCCCTGAGGATTCACCCTTAAGCCATAACTTATTTCTTGAAGTACTCCAGTAATGTGCTTTGCCGGTTTTGATTGTTTTTGTTAATGCTTCCTTGTTCATATTGGCCAACATTAATATTTCGTTAGTCTCAGCATCCTGTGCGATTGCTGTTATGACCTTAACGCCGTTGATTTCATGTCTGAAGTTTATTTCCATCTTATTCACCTTTAATAAAACTTACAATATTGTCTAAATCAACAAGTTCCTGTTGGCCGCTAACCATATCTTTTATGGTGATTTTACCTTCTGCCAAATCATTAGCACCGACAATTGCTATTTTTTGAACTTTAATCTTGTCAGCATAATTCATAAGCTTCTTGAATTTCTTGCCGTTCAAGTCAACGTCAGCTTTTATGCCGTTTTTCCTTAATTTCTGGGTAATTTCAAATGCTTTTGTCTGCATGTCTTTTGAAATAGGAGCTACATAAATGTCTAAGTGTGAAGGTAACTCTTCTGGTTCGGTGAGCTCTTCAACTGCATTCATAAGTCTGTCAAAACCAAGTGCAAAACCTGTTGATTCTACTTCCTGGCCTCCGAATACTTTTACAAGGCTATATGATCCTCCACCACAGATTTGCTTTTGAGCGCCGAGTTCGGGAACATAAATCTCAAACACTATTCCAGTATAGTAGTCGAGTCCTCTTGCAACACCAAGGTTTAAGGTGTAATTTTCAACTTGGAAAGCTTCAAGAAGTGAAATCAATTCTTTTAACTCTTCTAAAGCTTCTTTTGGTTCGTCGTAAGGTTCAATCAATTCTTCAACTTGAGTGATAATTGATTTATCACCGACAAGGTCAATTAATTTTAATAAAATTTGGTTTAACTCATCATTGTCTATAACCGGATTGTCTCCGCTTAAGGATTCGATTAAAAGGTCTTTGTCACCTTTGTCAATAACGACCATGATTTCCCTTTGGGTTTCATCTGAAACATCAAAGTGTTTGAACAGACCTCTGATGATTCCTAAGTGGTTAAGATTAACGTCAGCGGTAGTGATTCCTAAGGAATTAATTGCATCACTACATAAAGCAATTACTTCAGCTTCACCTTGAGGAGTTTTAGCTCCAATCAGTTCACATCCGAATTGCCAGAACTGTCTGAACCTTCCCTTTTGTGGTCTTTCATATCTAAAACAGCTGCCGTAATAATAAAGTTTAATTGGTTTAACGGCGGTTTTTTCAAGTTCATTTAGGTATAATCTAGCAACTGGAGCTGTTATTTCAGGTCTTAAAGTCAAATCCCTATCTGATTTGTCTTTAAAATTGTATAATTGGTCAACAATTTCTTCTCCAGATTTAGTAGTAAATAATTTTAATTCTTCAAATAAAGGTGTTTTGATTTCCTGATAACCATAACTTTCAAATATTTTTCTTAAGGTACTTTCTGCTTGTTTTCTTTGTCTCATTTCTTCAAATAAGAAATCTCTTGTACCTCTTGGTCTTGTAAATTCCATTTTTACACTCCTATTATAAGATATATTATAATTAAAGTTTGTATCTGCAAAGTTATATAATCTTTTGTTGATTTTGATTTTGCAGAAAATAAGAAAAATTAAAAAAGGAAAAGGTGTTGATTCGGATTAGGTTTTAGAATAATACTTTTCTAGTTGAATCATATCTCTTTTTGAACTCTTTATCCTTTTCTGTATGAGGTTCATTCATTTTATTTATAAATTCGGCGGCTTCTTTTCCATACAATGTTGGTGTGACGCCAATTGGTTTTGCCATAAAATTCACCTCATTATTTTTGTAAAAATTACTTTGTACATGATTATTTAAATAATTGATGGTTTTTTCAACATCAATTTTGTTTAGAGAGTATAATACAATTGATTTGATTTCAAAAAATGAAATTATTTATATTTTCAATATCAATCTAATAATATATGAATATTAAAGGAAGTACAAATATTGTAGGTTTGATAGGCCATCCTGTTGAACACAGCTTTTCACCTCCGATGCATAATGCAGCATTCGATGCCTTAAATCTGGATTATGCATATGTTGCGTTTGACGTTAATCCAAATGAATTGGGAATGGCTATTGATGGAGCTAAAGCACTAAATATTAAGGGATTTAATGTTACCATTCCTCACAAGATTGATGTAATAAACTATTTGGATGAAGTCGATGAGGTAGCTAGTTTGATCGGTGCTGTTAACACAATTGATTTTAAAAGCATGAAAGGTTATAACACTGATGGAATCGGTGCTATCAAGGCCATTGAAGAGGTAACTACTGTTAAAGATAAGAATGTTGTGGTTGCAGGTGCCGGAGGGGCCTCAAGAGCGATTTCATTTTATATAGCAAAATATGGTGCAAATTCATTAACAATACTAAATAGAAATGCGGATAAGGCAAAGAGTTTAGCAAGTGATGTTTCAGGTTCAGAGTTGATAGAAAATGTTAAATCAGATTCAATTTCTGAAATTAACAGTTATTTGACTGATGCAGATATTTTAATTGATACAACTCCTCTGGGAATGGATCCCCACATTGACGATGAGCCAATTGCAAAAGCCGAAAACATGCATGAGGATTTGGTTGTATTTGATGCAGTCTACAATCCAAATGAAACAGTTCTTTTAAACGAAGCCATTAAGGCAGGTGCAAAACCTGTTTACGGAATAAAAATGCTATTGTATCAGGGAGCAGAGAGCTTTGAAATCTGGACAGGCAAAAAAGCCCCAGTTGATGTAATGGAAGATGCACTTAAAAAAACACTTAATTTAAAATGATAATATGGATTTAATATTTGACGTTTCTGGATTTAAAAATGAAAAAGAGGAATTTACACAATCCAAAAAGGATGTGCTGAAATTTCTAAAAATTATTGGAGTAGATACAAGATTTATTTCATATACTCCTGAAAAAATCTACATTAATAACTTAAGGTTTTCAAAGTTTTCAAGAACACGTGAAGCTACTTTTAAAAAACAGTATCCAGAAATTGATGTTGTAAGAAACAAGCTATTTCAGAAAATATGTTCAAAATCATCTAAAGTGCTTTCAGAAGAGATTACTCCTAACTCACGTATTTTGATGCCTGAAGACAATTTCATAATTGAACTTATAATGGAGCCATATACTCGCAAATATGGTGTTGAACTCGTTTATGAGGGGGATTATGATTTAAAGGTAAATCAGATAATTCTTGATGATAAGGTAAATGACATTTTTGAGGGGATTTTTTCAGGTGAGGGTTTAAATCTAGTTAAAGGCGAAAATGAAATTTATCCTCTGGCAAATGTTTCACTTGACTGGATTAATTCATTTTTAAAAATGGATAATCAGAAATCGGTTGAAAGTGAAAATAAAAATGAACTTGCAAATTCATTTTCACAGTTTTTGGATGATGTTGCTCCGCAGTATAAGGAGAATGTTGTTAAAGCTAGTGAGTTTATCCAATCTAAAATTTAGTCTTTTTTTGAAAATAGTTAAATTTAAATACTATGGGGATTTCAAGTCAATTTTACGAAGTGAGAACAATTTTAAACTCTTTAAAATTAGTTATATTTATATATAATGAAAATAAATTACTTATTAACTGAAAAGGGTTTGGATAGTATATAAAAAACACAAAGGAGTTTAAATCATGGCAAAATATGAACTTGTTAAAACATTGCTATACCAAAGTGAAGAAGGTGCAGTTGAAGGGGAATTCATCATTGGTGATGATACTCTGTGGGCCAGTAGAAAAGTTGTTGCGGAAATTTTTTGTACTACTGGACCTAATATCTCAATGCATTTTTCAAATATAGTATCTGAAGGGGAGCTTATTGAAAATCAAGTAAGTATATCTTCTAAAGAGCTTTTTAAAGATGATTCTGAGTTTAGTAAGAAATCCTTACTAAACTCTAAAAAAGGTGGAAGACCTCAAATATGGTACGACCTTGACGCAATCATATCAATAGGATATAGAATTAACTCTAAAGAAGCAACAAGGTTTCGTATATGGTCTAGAGGCATTTTAAAGAAATATATGAGGGAAGGCTATGTACTTAACAAGGACTTACTAATCAATGGTGGTAAGTTTAATGATGAGTACTTTGACAATTTACTTGAAGAAATCAGAGAGATCAGATCATCTGAGCGACGAGTATATGAGAAAGTCACGGACTTGTTTGCTACTGCATATGATTACAACAAGAATGCTGAAATTACTAGAAATTTCTATGCAAAAGTCCAAAATAAGCTTCACTATGCAGTATCCGGTTTAACTGCTCCTGAATTAATTCATGAAAGAGCAGACAGTACCAAAGAACATATGGGTTTGACTAGTTGGAGGAAATCTCCTGATGGAAAAGTCTATTTGAGTGATGCTAAAGTGGCTAAAAATTATCTAACAGAAAAAGAACTTAAAAGTCTTAACCGTATTGTGAGCATGTATTTGGATTATGCTGAAGACAGAGCTGAACGCCATATTCCTATGAGTATGAAAGACTAGACAAATTCTTGGAATTCTATGAGTATAATGTTTTAAAAGGAAAAGGAAAGATTTCAAGAGAAGAAGTTGATAAGTTTGTTAAATTGGAATATGAAAAATTCAAACCGGTTCAAGACAAATTGTTCAAGTCAGATTTCAATAAATTTGATGAAGAAAGTAAAAAGTTGCTAAATAATTAGAAGCTGAAAAGTGAAACTTGCTTATCAGTTTTCTTTTTATCCTCTTTTTTCTCTTCAGTTTCTTCAGGAATTTCTTTCTCGACAATTTCCTCTTCAACTTCAGGAGTGGTGTCTTCAAGACCAGGAATTTCAAAAGGCAGGGAATCATCATGTTCACTTTCAACAACCACATTCACCATCTGGTTTTTAAGCTCTTCAGCACGTCTGTCACGTTCTTCAACTCTCATTTGAGATTTTTGCTTTTCCATTTTAGTAACTACTTTTTTAGGAATCTTTTTCTTCCTGAAGCGTTTTATTTCAGTTTCTTCCAAATCTAAAAAATCAGCTATTTCCCATGCAAGCTCATCATTTTGAAACATTATTTCAAGATAAGGAAACATTGAAATCGCAATAGAATGTGATATATGCATCTTATCTGACATTTTCTCGGCTATTCCATCTCTCAGGTTTCTTTTGCCACGGTTTCTGCTCATCAAACCAAAGATTGTTGGGGTCTGTATTTTTGTGAATTTCTTATAGGTTTCCTTTTTGGAGTTGCTAACTCCTATTCCCATAAAGTCGCTTGCGTATTTCCAGTAACCGTAGTTTCTGCTTGTATTGGTTCTGCCGAAGAATAAATCTGCTTTGGAGATATAATCATATGCCTTTTTGATTTCGTTTTTGTCCTTGTATTCTCTTGGAATGTTTTCTGCAATGTATTCCATTACAAGGGTGGGGTCTTCTTCAATCCACATTGCCTCTTTAACGTGTGCTGGGGTTTTACTTTTTAAAACACCGGTTATTGCATTGAATATGTCTGAACGTGTGTCCTTGGTTACAAGATTTTCAACAGCACTGACTTCTAACGGTTCATCCTTGTCAGCTAATGCCTGCAGGGTATTGATTGCAGATCTTACATCTCCCTGTGACTTAAGAGCAATTTCCTTTAACGCCTGAGGATTTGCTTCAACACCTTCAGCCTGTGCAATTTTTCTTAAAAGCGCTGAAATTGAATTCCAACGTGATTTTTTCATTTTGATTACTTGACACTTTGGTTTAATTGATTGAAGTCTTTTGGAATAAAAGTCATTAGCTATCAGAATCATCGGATGTTTGGAGTTTTTGATTATCTCACCGATTGCTCTTACTCCTCCACGGTCGTTTGTTCCATGGATTCCATCCACTTCGTCTAAAATGATTAATTTGTATTCATCACCAAATAGTGACCTTGATGATGAGGACTCACCGATTGTGCTTTTGATGACGTCCTGTGAACGTTTGTCACTAGCGTTAAGCTCAATGTATTCTGAAAACTCTTTTGCTATAATTTGGGCTAGTGTGGTTTTTCCAATACCTGGTGGACCAACTAAAAGTAGTGGTATTTGAGGGTCATTATTTTTCCAAGCATTAACCCAATCTGTGATTATCTTAATCTCTTTTTTATTACCGACAACTTCGGAAAGCTCTTGCGGTCGGTATTTATCAGTCCATAACATTTCAATACCTTTATAAGAATTGGGTTAAAAGTGCTTCAAGTTGTATTCTTGGGTTTGCCCCTTCTCTTATTCTAAAGTCACACTCAGCTATTGCTTCAATTAAATCCATGTAAATGTTTGCATCCATTTTACCTTCAATTACACGTTTGGAAACGTCCTGATAGATTTGGGTAACCATATCTTCTCCGCTGGTTCCCTGCAAAACCATTGTTTCTCTTAATATGTTACGGGCTCCCATAAAGTCTCCCATGAGAGCTTTATTTATCATGTTTCCAATGTCTTGTGGTTTTGCTTTGGATACAACTTCATAAACGGAATTTTCAGTTATTGCTTCGCCTTCAGAAGCCGCCGCCTGCAGGACATTGACGGCTTTTCTCATGTCTCCTTCAGCAAAGTAAACTATTGTTTCAAGACCTTTGTCATCTGCTTCAAATCCTTCGCTTTGGCAGATGAATTCTAATCTTTGTTTGATTTCTTCTCCTTTAATTGGAGCAAATCTGAATATGGCACATCTTGACTGAATAGGATCGATGATTTTTGATGAGTAATTACATGATAAGATAAATGAAGCGGTTTTTGTATACATTTCCATTTCACGTCTAAGTGCATGCTGTGCGTCCTTTGTCATGTTGTCGACTTCATCTAGAAAGATTATTCTAAATGGAGCACCCACCGGCTTAAGTCTACAGAAGTTTTTAATGTTGTTTCTTACAGTTTCAATTCCTCTTGCATCGGATGCATTTAACTCTAAAAAGTTTTGTCTCCAGTATTCTCCTAAAATGGATTTTACTAGTGCTAAAGCCGTGGTTGTTTTTCCAACACCTGCCGGACCTGTAAACATTAAATTAGGCATACTTTCTTCGTTTACATATTTTTCCAATCTTGCTACAATTTGCTTTTGTCCAACGATGTCTTCTAGTTTCTGTGGTCTATATTTTTCTACCCATGGTCCGCTCATTTAATCACCAATTTTTTATAGTTAAATTTATGTGTGATGTTGTTAAATTATTTTTTGCTTAACTTTTTTAATGTATGAAATCCAAGTAATATATAATTAAAGTGAGCATTTGGTAAGTATTATCAAATCTTTTTAAGGTGTTTAAAATGAAAGGTACATGGAGACTTAAATTAAGAATGTGGATAACATCCATTCTAATGTTTACAATAGTTTATTTCCTGGTTATGCTTGCAGGATGGTATTTGGGCATCAGAAGCTATATGATATGGCTAGTTGCAAGCTTAGTAATCGTATTTTTACAGTATTGGTTCGGACCAAGCCTTGTAAAACGTTCAATGAATGTAAGGCCATTGTCTGAAGCTGAAGCACCTCATATTCATCAGATGGTTCAGGAACTTGCTGATGAAGCCGGAATCAAAAAGCCAGAAATCGGCTTATCTGAAATCAATATTCCAAATGCATTTGCTTATGGAAGGTCTAAAAGAAGCGGACATATTGCAATTACTCGCCCGATTTTAGGATTGCTTGACCGTGATGAGCTAAAAGCAGTGCTTGGCCATGAAATGGGTCATATCAAACATAATGACATGATTGTAACAGCCGCAGTAAGTGTAATTCCTATGATTTGCTATTACATTGCATTGTCATTTATGTTTTCAGGTGACAGGGATAATGGGGCAACAATCATCATCGGGCTTTTAGGTTATGTATTTTACCTAGTCGGACAATTATTGGTATTGTTCATCTCAAGAACAAGGGAATATTATGCAGACCAAGCCAGTGTAGAGTTCGGCAACCGCCCTGCAGCATTGGTATCAGCATTATACAAATTATCCTACGGTGCTGCAAGATGTGATAAGCAGGTTATTGATGATTTAAATACCAATAGAGCATTTTTTGTAAACGATATTAACAATGCAAAACATGACATTAAGGATTTTAGACAAATTGACTTTGACGGGGATGGAAAAATATCAGACGAGGAGTTAAGAAGACTTGCAAACTCTGATGTTAAGATTTCAAAAACAAACGGAATCATGGAACTCTTATCAACCCATCCGGATTCCTTAAAAAGAGTAAAAAGACTGGCAGAACTTGAAAATTAGGTGTATGATTATGAAAATGATTTTAGATGAACGTGGAAAGAAGTATGTTTTAAAGCCTGGAGCTGAATTTCAAAGCGATTTAGGTATTATTAAGGCAGATGTCCTGGACAGTGCCGAAATAGGTGACGAGGTCAAAAGCCATCTTGACCACACATTTAAAATCATGAAGCCTAATGTCAATGACTTCATAGATATAATGGACAGGAGATGTTCAATTCTAATTCAAAAGGACATCGGTCAGGTTTTGGCACATACTGGCCTGGGCGCAGGGTCACGTGTAGTTGATGCCGGAACAGGTGCTGGAGCCATTGCGCTTAATTTCGGAAATGTAGTGGGACCTGAAGGGCAGGTCTATACTTATGAGATAAGGGAAGACTTTGCAGAAGTTGCCAAAAAGAACATTGATAACTTCGGAATAACCAACATTGAAGTCAAAAACAAAAACATTAAGGATGGAATTGAAGAAGATAACATTGATTTAATCTTTTTGGATTTGCCTAAGCCGTTTGAAATATTTGAAGAGGTATTGGAATCATTAAACGTTGGCGGATGGCTAGTGGTTTACGCACCATATATTGATCAGGCTGAAACATCATATAGAGTAGCTAAAAAACTAGGATTTTATAATATTGATATTATAGAAACATTGGAACGTGGTCTTGAAGTTAGAACTCAGGGTGTAAGGCCAAAAACACGTATGGTGGGGCACAGCGGTTATCTGATGTTTGCAAGAAAACTGTAAGGAATATTATGCCAATAAAAGTCATAAAAAACTCAGTTGAATACTGTACGCAAAACAAGAAATTCTTCATATACATTTTGATAGTCTTGTTTGCATGCCAGTTTCTAACCAAGCTTGTGGATTCGAAGGTAATCGGCCCTCTGATAATGTCTTTGATAATGACAGGTTATGGTCTGCAGGTTACACAGGACATAATCAACGGAGGAACCACATTACCACAGTTAAACCCAGGTAAAATCATTAAATTTGGAATTAAGGGCAATATTATCTTATTTTTCTATGTTGCTATTCAGGGGGTCTTTTTATCTATGGTCTCTGAATATCTGAATTTCCCGCCTTTTGTCCTTGAAAATCTATTTTTGAACTTTAAAGATACAATTAACATGATATATACTCATAATATTGGTCATTGTATTGTTTTTCTGGTTTCAGGTTTTGTTATAGTTTATGTTACTACATTTTTCATGGAACTTGCTCTGGCACGTCTTGCTGATGGCGGTAAACTCAAAAACGCATTTAACTTTCCCCGCATCAAACATGCAATTGACATTATCGGCTGGAAAAAATACGCATGGGGATATACAAAAATTATCCTATCAATTGTCCTTTTAACATTCATTATTCATTATAATATTCCAGTTAGAACTATCGACAGTATTTTTGATGCTGTTTTGAGCTTTTTTGTATTTATAATTGAATTTATTGGAGTCGGTAATGTTTATAAGGTTTATGTTGATTCCAAATCAAAATCTGAAAATTAAAATTAATCTTTTACCATCAAGTAAGCATCGTAAGCTGCGTAAATGTCAATCAAAATATTGATGACATAATAAAATGAATTTAAAACGGAATCAACGAAAATTCCTCCGATAATCCCGGCTGCAATAAATGCAACAAGAAAATATGCAATACCTTTTTTGATATTTCCTGCATAAGCCTGACCGAGGCCAGGAATAAAAAATGATAAAATTGCTGCTAAATATTTGTTTGCCATAAAATCACCATTTAAAATAATCTGATTAAATTATAATTCTATTCAATTTTATATAAATATTTAAGCAAAAAACCTAATTTATAAATACTTTTAAAGAGTTATATTTAAATTAAGAAATATCTTATTGGAGAAAATTCATGAGTAAAAATAGAATAGAATGGGTTGATTTGGTACGTGCAATAGCTATTCTAACAGTTTTATACATTCATGCTACAGACGGGATTTATATCATCTCATCTGATGCTGTATTGAACCAAACGGTTTTTTCAAGGGTGTTTGATTTTGCATCCATATTTATCGGACGTATCGGTGTTCCATTCTTTTTAATGATTACAGGTTATCTGTTGCTTGACAGATCCTACGACGATGAACGCATACGCAAGTTCTGGACTAAGAACTGTAAAGGTTTAATTGTTGTCACTGTTATCTGGGCAGTAATTTATGCAATCAGCCTTCAGTTCATTACCGTTGGAACCAGTCAGGTTAATGTTGCTGAAGCTGGATCATTGTTTTTCAGCCACATGTGGTATATGCCGATGATTATCGGAATGTATCTTTCAATGCCGTTTGTATCAGCAGCGCTTGAGCGATTCGACAGCAATACTGTCTGGCATGCAACAATTGTATTTACACTTTTAGCGTTCATACTGCCTTTCATTACACTTGTATTGGATATGCAGGGTATTGAAGGCGTAGCTATCCAATACTGTCTAGGATTCAGTGGTGGTGTTTATGGAATCTATATTATTTTAGGTTATTTGGTTAAAAAAGGACAGTTCAAACATTTCAACAGCGTAAAACTGGGATTAATAGCACTCATATCATTCATGATTTGTCTTCTCTTCCAGTACTATGCATTTACAAAAGGATATGACTTCCAGTTATGGTATGAATTCCCGTTCGTTTTAACCGGTTCATTTGCACTGTTTGAGCTATGTTCAAGAATGGGCAAAGTCAGAGCATATCCTGCAGTAATGTTCTTATCCAAATATTCATTTGCAGTGTTTTTAGTTCACAACCTGTTCAGATTGCCTTTACTTCCGGTTGTCGTTCAGCTGCCGTTTACAGAACCTGTCAAAGCAATAATTCTTTGGATTTTATTGATAATATTCAGTTACACTGCTACAGTGATTATTTATAGAATCCCAAGATTTGGAAAATATATTTTGTATATGAGATAATTATTTGGTTATCTCATTTTTAATTTATTTTTTAGTATATAAACTTTTTGCAAGTGCACATTCGTGCTTTTACACACTTTAAATAGATTTTTAATAACTAAAAATAAATATTTGTTTGAGCTTCGACTTTGAAAAGATTTATTATTGTCTATGACAATAATAAAGAGTAAGTGTATTCTTTCAATTAATTTAACCGAGGTGAAAAACATGAATGAGGGTATTATTTTTGATTTAGAAAAATTTAAAGCAGTTACTCATTATATCATAAGTAAATGTGATAAAAAGGATAATGTGGGAAGAACTGTTTTATACAAGTTATTGTATTTTTCTGATTTCAATTATTATGAAATATATGAAAAGCCTATTACTGGTGAAAAATATATTAAAAAACCGAGAGGACCAGTGCCAATTCATTTCATTGAAGCCACTTCTCAACTAAATGATGAGGGAAAAATAGAAATTCATAAAAAAGAAGTTCTCAATCACTTTAGGTACAAATATTCCTCTAAAGCTTCTCCTAACCTTGATGTATTGGATAGTGAAGAATTAGCATTAATTGATAATGTTATTGATAATCTATCTGATTTATATTCAAATGAGATAAGCGAGTATTCTCATGGTGATCTTCCTTGGAGATTAGCGAAAAATAATAAGGAATTAAACTATGAAGCAGTTTTTTACCGTGAACCAGAATATTCCGTGAGGAAATATTCATGAGTGAATGGGAAGGATACTCCTTTGAATACCATCATAAATTCAAAAAAGAATTCAATCGGATTATAAATAGACATCAATGTCCTAGCCTAAAACAAGACTTCAAATTATTATTAGAAACATTAATCTTAAATTTAGACGAACAAAAACAATTTCCAGAGCATGTATGTATGCATATTGCAGGATTGGATGAATCAGTTAAATTTCCAGCTTTCATTGTTAAAAAGTTTCGTTGTAAAAATATCAATCGTGGTGTTAATTCCGGATTTAGAATTACATTTCTATTTGATTTTGAAGAAAGTAGGTTTATTTTTGTTGAAATATACAAAAAGAATACTCAAAAAGTCGAAGACAAAAATAGGTTAAATAATCTGTTTAAAAAATCTATGAGGATTCATGATGAATTATATGAAGGAGAAGAAGAATTTTTAAATTCAGAATGATGGAGTTTACTCCATTCATTTTATTTCTTTTTTAATTTCTTTAAAAGCTTCTCTTGCTTCAGGGCTTGGAAACAGAGGGTAAA
>CAZOYH010000010.1:0-26271 GCA_964583995.1 uncultured Methanobrevibacter sp. | reverse complement strand
CCTTACTGGTTTCAGGCATTTTCATGCGTTTTAGGTTTTGATTGGCACTCATCAGGAACAACAACAACCACACTAGGGGCACTAAAAGCATCTTTGAGTCCTGAAGAACATGGAATTTATTTAAGTGGGGGTAAAGGAGCCAAATCTAGAAAAACCCCTGAAGGCATCACTCATGCGGGAGATGTATTTAATCTCAAAACAAAAACAACCGAAAAGCTAATTGAGACAAGTAAACTGTCTGCTAAAATCGACAATTCATGCATTCAAGACGGATATACATTATACCAGCATAACTTCTTTGTAACTGAAAAGGGAGACTGGGCAGTTATCCAACAGGGGCTAAACACTGAAAACAAATATGCCCGACGTTATCATTGGCTGGGATCAGAAGTGGATAAATTACTTAACGACCCCCACAGCGGAATATCCTGCGATAAAAAAACGCCCAATACATTGAACATGTCTTCAAAAGAAAGTGAAGAAGCACAAAAAATAAGTGTTGATTTGATTAATGACAATCCAAATCACTTAAGACAGTACTTTAAAAGAAAAGATAATCAAATGCTTTTAGAAGACTTTACTATGCCTGCTCACCACCCAGTTTTAGATATGGATATCTCAGATAAAGAATTTGAAGTCCTCACAAGAGCCTGGGAAATTCAGCCTGAAAATTATGAAGAACTGATTTTACTTCAGGGAATTGGTCCTAAAAAAATAAGAGCACTCGCATTGATTTCTGATTTGGTTTATGGAGAGCCTGCAAGTTGGAAGGATCCTGTGAAATATAGTTTTACACATGGAGGAAAAGACGGTTTTCCATATCCCGTTGACCGAGAAGTCTACGATAACTCCATTCAAACTATCAGAGATGCCATTGACCAAGCACGTTTAAAAAAAGATGAAAAGTTAAAAGCAATTAAAAGATTAGATGATTTCATATCCTAACGATTTTCGTCATGAATATTAACTGTTTTACCATGTGCATTTGGAATAACCTCCAATACAGGATTTTCAAATTCCAATTCAAACTCTTTACCATCCATTAGCAAATGTTGAAAAACAGCCAGTGATGATACTTCGGAATGAGGTTGTGTTGTAACAGACACATTCCAGTCAGCAGCTTTATAGACTTTTCCAGGAACTTTAGCACCACCTACAACAATTAAAATATCAGAACCATCTTCTCGAACTTCAGGAGCTATTTCATGAGCCTGTGAACCATACATTGTAAGGTGAACTACTTTTCCACCATCTGCTTTCCATTTGTTGATTACACCCATTGCACTGTCAGTGTGTTCTATTTCAAAGTGTCCTCCGAACCTTGAAGAGGTATCTCTAACGTTTTCCATAAGATTGTTGTCACGTTCGCCTGCAAGATAGATTTTACTTGCTCCGAATGCACGGGCGGTTAAGCACACATGAGTTGTGATTCTTGTATCTCTTTTTAATCTGTGGTCTAATCTTAAAACATTAACTTTCATATTATCTGTTATTAGATTAAGCATTAAAATATATAAATTTGATGAGAATTACCGCCGAAAAACAAATGTAAGGAGGTGATACTAAAACACTAAATAGAATACGATCAAAAATAATGCAGTAAATCTCATCGAAAATACTTATATTTTCTATTACATATAAATTAATGCTTTTTAAAACATAAATATTGATTTTAACACGTTAAAGGAAATATAGAGCTACACTCATAAATAATAAGGAAAATAAACGACCAACCTCATTACTCATTCCAAGCACATCACCATTTGCAAGTACGAAGTTACGTCTTGCAATTAAAGAAATAATGATTCCGGAAACAATTGCACCCAAAACACCAATGACACCAACAAGATCACCTAATAAAAATGCAATGACACCAACAATTACTGTTGAAGCAATATAATTAGATAAATTTGTTTCTTTTATAAAATAACTTCCAATTCCTGGAGTTAATGGCTTAGATAAAAGTGCTGTTGTTATTAAAGAGGTTTTTGCAGTCATTTCACAAATTATAATTCCAAAAATAAAATGATAATCTAGAATATTGTAAATTCCAGCAATTGTTAAACTAGCTACCAAAAATAAGGTTGCAACACCACCTGCACCGACTGATGAGTCTTTCATGATGCGAATTTTACGTTCCGGTTCACCATGAACCATAACTCCATCAGCCATGTCCATTACACCATCCAAATGATTATAACCAGTAATAACCATTAAAAACGCATAAACAATGGCGGCGGTAAAAAATGAATTTAAATGCAGGAATTCTAGTGACACATAACCGCATATTGCTGCCAAAATACCTATAAACAGATGTATGAATGGCCAGCACCAAGTCAACTTGGTCATATACTCAATTGATGTGAAAACATTAATCGGTAATATTGTTGAGAATGTCAAAAGGCCTAAAAGAGACCTGATTGGTGAGAATTCCTCATCTTCAAAGTAGCTATCATCTTCCATAATTATTCCCCAACCACATATTAACACTTAATCAGAAAATCCATAAACATCAGTTTCAAATGTTTTTACAACATCCTTTAGAACTTCAGGAATGTTTATTCCTTGAGGACATTCTTCTATACATGTATCACATTCCATGCAATCTGAAGCAATTCCAACATTCGGCAATTTTGAATAATTCAAATAAGCATTTCCTTGCTGTGACCAGTCATCACGGCCTAGCATTTTGTGTTTATTGTATAAATCAAAGATTTTTGCAATATCGATTTCTTCAGGACAGGTATCAACACAATATCTGCATTTGGTACAGTCAACAGTGATGTTGCTGTTAATGATTTGTGAAACTTCTTCAAGAATCTTTAATTCCTCATCGTTTAGGGGATCTACATTTTTAAATTCTTCAATGTTATTTTCAAGCTGTTCCAAACTGCTTGCTCCAGTCAGCACCACACAGGCATCCAAATTGGCTACAAATCTCATAGCCCAGGAAACAACTGACTTATCAGGATTGTATTCCTTCATGAGTTTTTCAGCCTCCTCAGGAACATCTGCCAAAAATCCGCCTTTATAAGGTTCCATTATCATTACAGGTTTATCATATTTTTTTGCAACTTCAAAACATTTTCTTGATTCAATTCCTTCATCTTCCCAGTCAAGATAGTTGATTTGAAGCAAGACAAACTCCAATTCCGGATGGTCAAATAGAAGTTCCTCTAAAAATTCGGCGTTTCCGTGAGTGGATAATCCAATATGCTTAATATATCCTTCTTCTTTTTTCTTTTGAATGAATGAATACAAATCAACGTTTTTCCAGGCAGTTTCTGTGTATCCACTTACGTTATGTAATAAATAATAGTCAAAGTAATCAACACCACAATTTTTAAGCTGTTCTTCAAATATTGGTTCCAGTTGAGATTCCTCTGAAATGATAAACAACGGCATTTTTGTTGCAATTTTATATGATTCTCTCGGATATCTTTCAACTACAGATTTCCTAAAAGCAATTTCGCCTACACCTCCATGATAGATATATGCTGTATCAAAGTGATTAAAGCCTGCATCCATGTATGCATCTACCATTTCATTAACCTGCTCATAATCGACACTTGTAAAGTCATTTTCATCCAAAAGCGGAAGTCTCATCATTCCCATACCTAATTTCATAATTTTCCCTCATTTATTTCAGTTTTTGAATATGCTAACCATAATAAAATAATTATTTCTAATGAGTTTAATTATCCTCCAGAATCTTCGACACGCATCCTGCAATCAGTCCCGCAAATGCATCATCAAGCATTTGTGGCAAACCATAAATAATTCCTGGTTTTGCACCCTTATATCGTTTAAAGTTAAAAATCGCTTTTGTTCCAGCAATCTGATTTGAAATGACAAGGCCCAATACCTCACCACTGCAGAGATATTTTGAATCCTCAATCTCCCGTATCCTACTTCCTGTTAAGTCCTGTTCCACTCTCATTGCAGCAAATAAAAGTAAAATGACATCAATATCAGATAATGATTTAAGAATTTGAGCTTCCATTTTAACTTTTAGCTCATCTGTAACCTCATCTACAAGCTCCAAGCCCGCTTCAACCAAATCTCCAATCAGTATTCCTTCAGATACCAAATAATCCAGAATTCCGAATGTGAGCTTCATTTTTTCAAATGCATCTTCAATACTTATCTCAATTGCATCTTCAATTCTAATTTTTAACTCATTAAAATCAATATCATCAAATTTGGCATTATTTACATCCAGACTTTTACCACCAGTATCAGGAACATTGCCCAATACTGCTAAAAAGTCGTTTGTATTTAAAATATTTTGAATATGTAACGGCAAATCCATGTCTGCCAACTTTTTGGCCTTGATGTTTGTTATTATCTTAAATATCTTAAGCAAATCTTTTGGAGATATTGCCATATCCAGATAAATTACATGACTTATGTTAATTCTAGCATCACTAAATCCCTTAGGAGAATTAGCCACTTTCAAATGCTCTGTGAAGTCTTCAAGAACAACATCATTTGCCATGAATGTAAAAATAGTCAAATCCCCATAAGTATTCGTAAAATAATCAAGTGACTGTGTTGCTTGAGCAATGTATGAACCCTGAGAGCGATTGAATGTCTCTGCTTTTTTTGCAGTAGCATTAAAATCATCTTTTGCAGTTACAATATTTACATTTTCAACAATGTCAATCCCATCACTTACAGTAAAATCACTGAATGCTAAAAAGTGATTGGGATTAGTTATGCAAATACCATAATCTTTTTTGATGATATTGAATTTCATGTAATAATATATATTAATTATTTAATTTAAATTTTATAATATAACAGTTGATAAGGACTTAAGATTATGACAATTATTATTGACCCTCAGGGAAGTGGAATAGCTGGAAACATGCTAATAGGAGCATTTGTTGATTTGGGTGCTAATGCAGATGAATTGAAAGAGATTATGGAAAAATCAGCTATGGAATTCGGGAAAATTGAAGTTAGTTTTGACAAGATTGCAAAACATGGAATCGATTCCACATTCTGCCATGTTGAAATGCTTGAAAACAAACATTCAATAAACTATCCTGAATTTATTTCAAAAATTGAAAATTTAGACTTAGATGAAAATATTAAGACTACCTCCATCAATATTTTTAAACGAATCGCAGCTGCAGAAGCGAAAGTTCACGGGAAAACTCTAGAAACAGTACATTTTCATGAAGTTGGAGCCAGTGATGCTGTTGCCGATGTAATAGGTTCAGTTTACGCTTATTATTCACTTGGTTTTGATAAACAAAAAATTATAGGCCTTCCAATTGCAGTTGGTGGTGGAAGAGTTAAAACAACACATGGCATTATTCCAGTTCCTGGACCAGCAGTATTAGAAATCCTTAAGGAAAGTCCAATCATTGGCGGACCGGTTGAAAGTGAACTTGCAACACCAACTGGATGTGCAATCTATATGGAACTGTGTGATGAGATAAAAGAGTTCATCCCACTTTTAAAACCTGAAAAAATCGGTTACGGAGCTGGAAGGAAAGATTTTGACCATCCGAATGTTTTAAGAATCATTGAAAGCACAGAGATAACTGAAAGTGATACAATAGATGTTATAGAAACTAATATTGATCATCTAACCGGAGAAGAAATCGGATATCTGTTTGACAAGCTTCTGGAGGAAGGTGCAAGAGACGTATCCATTACCCCAATGATAATGAAGAAAAATCGTCAGGGAAGCCTTCTGAAAGTGATTTCTAAAAGAAATGATAGAGAAAAAATACTTAATGCAATATTTAAGGAAACTGGAAGTTTAGGCATAAGAATTTCTGAAAATATTCATAGAGGAATTTCAAAAAGAGAATTTGTTAAAAAAGAATATGAAATTAATGGTAAAACCTATGAAGTAACTTTTAAAGTAGGATATGTAAATGGAGAAATAATATCATCAAGACCAGAATATGAAGACTTAAAAAGAATTGCCAAAGACAGTGGACTAACATTAAGAGAAGTTAAAGAGCTGATAAGATGAAAAAAGCAATTTCAGTTTTATCCGGAGGGCTTGACTGCACTGTAGCTACAAGCATTTATTCAAAAGACCATGAAATTTATGCAATAACTTTCAATTATGGTCAGAAAAGTTTCAAAAGAGAACTGAAAGCTTCACGTGAAATATGTAATAAAATGAACTGGAAACATGAAGTGATTGACCTTCCATGGTTAGCTGAGATAAGTAACTCCAGTCTAAATACCTCTGAAGATATTCCCGAACCTTCTAGTGATGATTTAGATGATATCGAAAAGAGTAGTGAAAGCGCAAGCAGTGTTTGGGTTCCTGCAAGAAATACTGTTTTTACATCAATTGCACTGTCCTATGCTGAAAGCATGGGTGCTGAGATAATAATAGTTGGCTGGAACTGTGAAGAAGGAGCTACTTTTCCAGACAATTCCAAAGAATATCTGGATGAATTTAATGAGTTAATTAAAGTTGGATCTCCTGAAAATATTAAAATTGAAGCACCAGCCATTAATTTAAATAAAGAGGAAATCATTGAGTTAGGTCTTGAAGTTGGTGCTCCAATGGAGTTAAGTTACTCCTGTTACAAAGGAGAAGACAAACATTGCGGCGTTTGTGAAAGCTGTATGAGGCGGAAACGAGCATTTGAAAAATTAGGTGTAAAAGATTTAACAGAATATGAAAACTAGCCATATTCTTCCAAGTCTTCTTTCCAATCTACATTGTCCAAGTCCACATTTTCCCTCATATAACAGGTTAGATTTTCGATTGCATCATATGCTCTATTGATACCCATTTCAGATTTTTCATAATTTGCAACACGAGACTTTTTAATGCCAATATTTCTTGCTTCTGCATATGAGTCAATATCTGCACCAATGAAGATAAATTCCCAGTTATGGTTATTAATCAGGTTAGTAACTTGCTCTTTTGAGTATTCGTGAGAATCGTTTTCCATACCATCAGTCATTATGACAAACAGTACTTTGTTGTCTATTTCATGGCTTAACTGATTAATTGTTTTTCCTATAGCATCATAGAGTGCTGTCAATCCCCTTACCCAATATTCTTTGTCTGTTAGGTCTGAAACTTCATTGATGTCTTTTCTTTTGTACAACATTTCATATTGGCCATCGAAAAGAACTGTAGTTACTTTAGTGCTTAATCCTTTTTTCCTTTCTCTTTGAAGATAAGAGTTAAATCCCCCAATTGTATCATCTTCTGAGCCACCCATAGATCCACTACGGTCGATTAAAAATATTATATCCAGATTTTCATTTTGAGGCATTATTTTCATGATTTTCCACATCCTGTTTAGACTTTGTTAATAAGTTGTTAATAACTTACACACAATATATTAACAAGATATAGTATTTAAAGTTTTCGATATAACAAAAAACAAAACAAAAAAAGATATTTGAAGATGTGATTTGACACCCACAAACCTAAAAGACAGTATTCAAATAATTATAATTTTTTCCCACAATTTGTGCAAAAAACATCCCCAGATTCTACAAGAGCTCCGCAATCAGGACATTTGAGTTCAACATCAAACTTTGAACCACAGCTAGTGCAGAATTTGGCATCAATATCAGAAGCAGAACCACAATTCTGACAATATTTAACATCCCTATTCAAATGAGCATCCCTAAATTCATCCTTAGGCACAGGAGTTTCACCTAAAACAGGCTGCGAATAAAAATCCCTTTGATTTTCAATTTCTGAAATTAACTCATTCATTGTTGCAATCCTTTTTGAATCTGCAGGGTGAGTTGAGAAAAAATCGTGCTCGTTAGAGTTTTGAGCAGACATTGACTGCCAGAATGCAGGAATACCTGAAATATCATAACCTGCCCAATGGATAATCATCATGCCCAATCTATCTGCTTCAAGTTCCTGATCTCTTCCCCAAGGATTCATTAGGAAAAATTGTGAACCTATACTTGCCACATTTGTTGCTGCTCTTGTAAGAGACCCTATCGCACCTAAACCTACCAAATCCATTGCAATACTACCAATCCAAGCAGCAGAAGTGATTGCATTTTGAGCTGTCTGAGCACTAGCTCTTGTTCTTGAATGATCTAGAAGTGCATGAGCCATTTCATGACCTAAAATAAATGCAACCTTTTCTTCGGTGTTTGCAACTGAAAGGATTCCTGAAAACATTACAATTTTACCACCAGGCATACAGAAAGCATTTACAGTATTATCAGCCACCAAATGAATATCCCAGTCATAATAATCTTCCACATAATCAAGTCTTCCGATTTTTGCCAAATACTCATTTACTGCATTAATCAGCCTGACTGCAACGTTAATGATAATCTGACCATCATTGGTGTTATCTAAAAGTTGTGCCTGATTAATCATTGAGTAATATTCGTTGTAAGATTCTTGCAGGAACTTATCGTCGTTTACCATGTCAAAGTGCTTTTTGCCAGTGAATGGATTAATCTCACTTCTGTCATCCTTTGCCATAATATAGTATATTATTAAAATGTGTTTAAAAAGTTTTTTAAAAGATAACACATAAAGTTGATACTATGAAAAGAATAATCATCACATCAACTTTAATCCTACTGTTAATGTGTTGTGCTTATGCAAGCGATTCAACTGTAGAAATTAATGGAATTGATTTTGAAATACCTGATAAATACTTTGGTGGAGAATTAGATGACAACAAATACGAATTAGAGAATATCTTTTCCATTAGATGCATTGATGATAATGTTCCAAATGCAATTGGCCTTTGGGCTGAAGAACATGACTATACTCAAGATTTAACAATAGCCAGCCACCCTGTCAGATATTTTTACCAATATAATGAATATGTGCATGACAACCAATCACATGCTTATTTCGCATCAGGTGACTCAGTTTACGAAATTACTTGGGCAGGCAATGAAATTACAGACGACATTGAAAAATTAATTAAAAGCACACCCCCATCCAATATAGATGAAGATTCATTTTACAGTGCTTTAGATATTTCTTATGAGCTATACAAAACAGACAAAATTGAGAAGTTAAATCAAGATGCACAATACAACCATCTTGAAGCAAAATACCATTCACTATCAAACCATCAGAACAGTCATGATAATACGAGATTTAAAGAAATATTGATAACTTACTACAACAATCATTAGAAAATACTTGTTTTAGTATTTAAAACAAGTACTTTTCTTTTTGCTGTAACAGTTATTACAGCTTTGACAGATTGATACTCCCTCACCATTTGCCTTCCAGTCTGCCAAAAAGTCAGCCTGTGCTACAAACGGTTTGGACATGGACATGAACTCAACATTACTGTTATTTAAAATATCATTCATGGATTTCATATCTCTTGAGTTTCCTCCTAAAATTACCGGAATATCAATTGCATCAATCAAATCATCAACATAAACCAAAAACGGATGTTTTTCCTTGCCATCATAAAGATAAGAGATAGTTCTTGCGGTTAACTGTATGCTGTCTGCACCTGCCTTTTCCAGTTCTTTTGCAATAGCTATACTTTCATCAGAAGTTATTCCTCCTTTTCTAACATCCCAAGGATTAATTCTGCAACTTACATGCATATCCATAGTACTTTTAATAACTTTAATAATCTCAGAAGAAATTCTTACACGGTTTTCTGTATTTCCACCATATTTGTCATCCCTTTGATTGAAATAAGGATTCATGAACCTTGCAAGATAAAAATTGTTTCCCATGTTGATTTGAATTCCATCAAAACCCGCAAATGAGAATTTTTTAGCAGCCATAATGACTTCGGCCTGCAGTTTTCTGATTCCTTCCAATTGGATTTCATTTGCTTCAACTTTCTGATTATCGCCATCATCATAATAGAAAAATGCCAATTGGCCTAAAATAGGCACATTGTATTTGTGAACAATGTCAGTGACCATCTGATAGTCTTTCATGAATCCCCTATAGTTCATGTTTGTGGAATATTCGAAGAATCTGTCCTTGTGATCAAGTGCAAATATTTCAGACACTATCAATCCAGTACCACTACTTGCAATTTTCTCATATCTGTCATAAATTGCAGGAGTTAGAAATCCTCCTTCTTCTGTTTCTGTTTCCCAAGTTCCAGTTCTTACAATACGGCTGTTAAGTTTTAAATCTCCAAGTTGACATTCATCAAAAATATCTTTCATATTATCACTGCCCAATCAATTATTATAGAATAATATTAAAAAATAAGTATTTAAAATTATGAGTAATGTAAAACTTACTAAAAAAAAGAAAGTGAAGGTAATCTATTTGATTACCATTAAAGTATCTCCGATACTTACTGCATCACCAGGTTCAACGAAGATTTCTTCAACAACGCCATCAACTTCAGATTGGATGTCGTTTTCCATTTTCATTGCTTCAATTACAGCAATAGTAGAACCTTGTGTGACTTTATCTCCAACATTAACATTGAGTTTAATTACCATACCTTGCATTGGAGAGGAAACTGCTCCTTCAACAGGCTGGAAGTTACCGCTTTCAGTTTCTTCGATTTCCATAAATCCAGTAGGCATGATTTTAACTTCAAATACGTCTCCGTCAACTTCAACATTGTATTGTGTTGGAATTCCAATAGCTTCATCCTCTGAAAGTGAGTGAGGTGGTTTAAGTTCTTCCTCTTCAGCTTCACCTTTAAGGAATTTTGGAGCAATTGGAGGATATAAAGCATAAGTTAATGCATCCTCATCAGTTTTGACGAATCCTTTTTCCATACCTTCGGATTTGAATTTGTCAAACTCAGGTTCGAGTAAGTCTGCAGGTCTGCAGGTAATTACCTCATCATCACCAATGATTTTTTTAGATATTTCTGCATCCACTGGAGCTGGTGGTTTACCATACATTCCTTTCATATATTCTTTAACTTCATTGGACACTGTTTTGTATCTTTCTCCACCCAAAACATTCATTACAGATTGAATTCCAACGATTTGGCTTGTTGGAGTTACAAGAGGCGGATATCCCATGTCTTTTCTAACTCTTGGCATTTCTTCAAGAACATCATTGTATCTGTCAAGTGCATTTTGCTCTTTAAGTTGTGAAATAAGATTTGAAAGCATACCACCAGGGATTTGGTATAGCAATACATCAGCATCAATACTTTCAGAAATTGGGTCAAGAATACCTAAGTATTTTTCTTTAATGTCTTCAAAGTATTTTTTAATATGAGCTAATAATTTTAAGTCAAGACCTGTATCAAATTCTGTACCTTGTAGGGCTGCAACCATACTTTCTGTAGGTGGCTGGCTTGTTCCCCATGCAAGAGGTGAAATTGCAGTATCTAAAATATCCACTCCAGCCTGACAGGCCGCATAATAGCTGATTGGAGTCATTCCACTAGTACAATGACAATGTAAATCTACAAGCAAATCTGTTTCTTCTTTTAATTTTGATACTAATTCATAAGCTGCTGTAGGAGTGATTAATCCAGCCATATCTTTAATTGCAACTGAATCACAGTCGAGCGCTTCTAAATTTTTTGCAAGATCGACAAAATCATCTAATGTGTGAACCGGACTGATTGTGTAACTGATTGTTCCTTGAACATGAGCACCTTGCTGTTTAGCGACTTTTATTGTTTGTTCCATGTTTCTAATATCGTTTAAAGCGTCAAATACTCTGAAAATGTCCACACCATTTTCGTAGGATTTTTCAACAAATTTAGTTACTACATCATCTGGATAATGTTTGTATCCAACGAGGTTCTGTCCTCTTAAAAGCATTTGAATTGGAGTTTTGTTGAATTCAGATTTTAGTTGCCTTAATCTTTCCCAAGGATCTTCGTTTAAATATCTAATACAGGTATCAAAAGTAGCTCCACCCCAAGCTTCTACTGAAAAATAACCGACTTTATCCATTTCTTCAGCAATAGGAATCATGTCCCTAGTTCTCATCCTAGTTGCAAGTAGAGATTGGTGAGCGTCACGAAGTGCTGTTTCTGTAAATCTTACTTTTGCCATTTATTACACCTCTTTTATTTTTATTTTAATAAGTAATCATAAAATATTCAACTATAATATATGTAGTTATTATTATATAAAGTATTAAGATTAAACAATCAGATATGAAAATTGATTAAAATTAATAAAAAAATAGAAAAAAATGGAATAATAAATAACCATTCAGATTTCTCAAAAAAAGTTAAAAAAAATTGAAAAATTATCTTTCCAATTCACCGGAAATGAATTTTTCAACATTTTCATATGCTACATCATCATCAAATTGAATTGGAGGATGTTTCATGGTGTAAGAGGAAATAGAAGTTAGTTGTCCTCCAATACCTCTTTCCAAACCTATTTTACAGCATCTTACCGCATCAATCACACAACCGGCAGAGTTTGGAGAGTCTTCTACACTTAACCTTAATTCTATGTTCATTGGAACATCCCCAAAGGTACGACCTTCCATTCTAAGGAAACATAATTTATTGTCGTTTTGCCATGGAACGTAATCACTTGGGCCAATGTGAATATCTCTGTCATCCATTCTTTCATTCAAAACAGATTGAACCGCTTCGGTTTTTGATTCTTTTTTGGAGTCCAGTCTTTCACGATTAAGCATATTTAAAAAGTCAGTATTACCACCAGTATTGATTTGATAGGTTCTGTCTAGTTTGACACCCCTATCCATAAATAAACTAGCTAGTGTTCTGTGTGTAATGGTAGCACCAATTTGAGCTTTAATATCGTCGCCAACAATAGGAATTCCTTTTGCTTTAAATTTTGCATCCCATTCACTGTCACTTACAATGAATACTGGCATACAGTTAACATATGCTATTTCAGCATCAAGAGCACATTGCGCATAATATCTTGCAGCCTCTTCAGAACCAACCGGCAAGTAGTTTACCAGTATTTCAGCCCCACTTTCTTTTAGAACTTCCACAACATCAACAGGTTCTGCGTCACTTACAATAAATGTGTATTCATCATCATAATTGGACATGTGTTCTGCAACACCATCCAAAACATGACCCATACTTACTTTAACATCGTATTTTGGAATATCCTTTTGGAAAACGGTTGTGCAATTAGGTTTTGCAAAGATTGCATCATCAATTGTTTTTCCAACTTTTCTTGCATCGACATCGAAAGCTGCAACAACTTCAATATCACTTGGTTCATATCCACCAATGTCCCAGTGCATGAGTCCTATTGCATCTTCTGGCTTTTTACCATCATAATAATGTATTCCTTGAATAAGAGAACTTGCACAGTTTCCTATTCCAACAATTGCTATTTTAATTTTGCTCAATATAACACCAGCTAAATAATTATTAAGTAATACTTTAAATAAATAAAATACTAATATAATGTTATCCAATATACTTAATAAAATTATTGTTTTAGGAATTGTTAAAAATGAAAAAGGTTCTGTTTCTTGCATTTTTTTATAATCATGATAATGAAGTTGCATCAAATAGGTTGCAAGGAATTGCCAAATATCTTCCAAAATATGATTGGCAACCAATTATTGTAGCCCCAAAAACCAGTAATCCAACAGTCCATATTGGTAATATAGAAGTTATTGAAACAGATTATGAAGATATGGTTTCAAAATTTATGCCAAAATCAAAAGGTAAAGAAAACAAAACAGAGTTTAGTGGAAATACTCCTCAAAATAACGTATTATCTAAAGCAATTTCCCTTGCAGGAGAAGTATTTGCCTATCCTGACGGGATGAAATACTGGTATAAACCTGCAGTAAAAGAGGCTTCGAAAATAATTGAAAATGAAGATATTACCGGAATTATTTCATCATCATTTCCAATTACCGCTCATAAAATTGCTTATACATTAAAAGAAAAGTATGATATCCCATGGATTGCAGATTTAAGAGATTTATGGAATTTGAATCCATATGTTAATCACACAAGAATCAGAAATTATTTTGAAAAACGATTGGAACTAAAACTATTCTCAAAAGCCGACGCACTAACTACAACAACCCCTCTTGCAAAAGAGAAATTAAAAACATTACATCCAAATAAAAAAATCGTGCCCATTGTATCCGGCTTTGACATGGATGATTTTAAAGGTCTAAAACAAACAGAAACTACTGACAAGCTAACATTAATGTATGCTGGATCATTATATAACGGCAAAAGAGACCCTTCAATATTGTTTGAAGCCCTTAATCAGCTAAAAAATGAAAATAAAATTGACATAAACAAGATTTCAATCAATTTTTATGGAGACTCTGGAAATCTTGAAGAATTAAGTGAAAAATATGATATCAAACCAGCAGTCCATGTAAAAGGTAAAATTAGTCATGAGGAAGTCCTTCAAAATCAAATGAACAGTGACGTGTTGCTTCTCGTATCATGGATGAATGAAAACGAAACAATGTTTATTCCAGGGAAAGTGTATGAGTATATGGGATCTAAAAAACCTATTTATTCCATTGGATATAAAGAGGGATCACTTAAAGACCTAATTGAAAAGACAAATGTAGGATACCATGTATCCAATGTCAGTGATGCAAAAAAAGCTATTTATGATTACTATTTAAAATATAATAATAACGAATTAAAATATAATGGAAATGAATTTGCAGATGAATATTCAATGGAAAATACTGCAAAAAATTTCGCCAAACTACTCGAGGAAATCCAATGAATCCATATATAGAAATATTAAGGCCTGGAAACGCATTAATGGGTGCAATATCAATCATTTTAGTAGCTCTAATTGATAAAACACTAAGCATTCCAGTAATTCTTGCAATGATTGCTGTGTTTTTTGAAACCGCTGCAGGAAATGTGATAAACGACTATTTTGACTATAACATTGATTTAATCAACAAACCAGAGCGCCCAATACCTTCCGGAAGAATATCTCTTAAAAATGGAAGAAACTATGCATACTTCTTATTCCTAGCTGGAACAATATGCGGATTCTTAATTAGCTATTTGACAAATAACTGGATTCCATTTATAATCGTATTAATCGCAGATATAATCTTATACTTATATGCTTATAAACTTAAATCCACACCACTTATTGGAAACTTGGCAGTCGGGTTTATGACCGGTTTTGGATTTGTATTCGGAGGATACACCATAAATAATCCAAATATTGTTATGATTTCACTATATTTAGGATTCTTTGCATTTGTAATGACCACTGCGCGGGAACTTGCAAAAGATATTGAAGATATTGAAGGAGATAAATCAGATGGTGCTAGAACATTACCTATCCTAATCGGGGCAAAAATCCCAGCTATCCTTTCAGCAATATTAATCATAGTAGACAGCGCATTATGCCCAATTCTATACTTCAATCACATATTTGGATTTTATTATTTAGTCGTAATTGCAATTGCAGTAGTGCTGTTCTTATACTCTGCATTTTTAATAATAAAATCACAAGACCGAGAAACTGCTTCTAAAGTATCAAAATATTTAAAAATAGGAATGTTAATTGCATTCGTTGCATTTGTTGCAGGATCATTCTAGTAATTTTTCTGATATACTGTAACATGGCCAAATTCCTTTATTTGAACATAATTAGTTAAATTGACCTTATCCATTCCAATGTAATAATCAACGCTATTATTAACCAGCTCTTGGTTTAATAGATAACTATCTCTATAATTTGTCAGATATTTAACTTCTTTTTGCAGATACCATGTATAAATTGGACCCCTATCAGAGTAAATACTTCCATCTTTATCAACCATCCAACTAGCAGCGTCCCTTTCATTGATTACCAACCCTTCATCACTATAACCATCAAGGTAATCAACTGTAGCAAACAACATCAAAATCATTATAAATATTGGAATAATGTATTTTAAATTGAATTTTTTGATTTTGATTCCTTTAATTCTATTTAAAAGGATTTCAACAACCAATGTTACTAAAAACACAAATCCCGGAGCCATAGATGTGAAATACCTGTCTGCTTTTGTAAGGTGTGCTGAGAAGAATATCAGATATGATAAAAACAGACCCGCCATAGCAATGTTAATAGCCAAATAAGGATAAGTACTTAACCATACATTATCGACACCATCATAGTTAATAATAACTTTTGTCATCGAATACGCTAAAATAAACATTCCAGAAAATAGCAAAAGCTCAGAATATATAAAAGAGAACAAACTAGCTGTGAAAAAGGACAATATAACCATAATGAATGAAATGATTATGAATACAAAAAAGACCTTTGCAGGAACAGGATATTTATAAATTAGAGACGTAGTATCTTTAATTTTAAAGTAAGAGTTCTTAAATGTCCCTCCAAACATGTAAATAGTCAAAATTACTCCAATAATGAATATTGCGAGCACACAAACACCAATTACATAATCATTTGCTGAAATATCATAAATCAGTCCTTTAAAATAGAAAAATAAGTCATTACCTACCAATTGACCCGCATGAGTTGATGAAATTGAACTTTCAGATGAAACTTCTTGAGCTTGATTGATAAACCCTAATGGAATATTATTTAAAAAGAAATAGGCGAAAAAAGGAATTGAAGTTATAATCCCTGCGATAACTCCACCAAAAATATTTTTAAAGTATTTTTTAATATTAAAAGCAATTCTAGTCCTACTCATAAAGTATAAAATCATAACCCCAAAGATTATAGCTCCAGTGTATTTAGTAAAAAAGCTTAAAACACCAAATGGAAATGCCAAATAGAAATATTTCTGGTTTTTTTCCATTCCCTGAATGAAAAAATACAATGCCCAAATCATCAGAGCTACAAATGGAATATCCAAAGTTCCATTTCCAACCCATTTAATATTAATTAACAATGTAGCATATAAAAAAGAACCAAAAAAGGCATAAAAATTATTAAATCTTAATCTCAAGAGTTTGAAAATTCCCAAAATACCAATGAAAAAGAAAAAACCAGTTGTAATGAAAATGCTTGTCTCAGATACAAAACCCAATCTAAATAAAAGTGATGTTAAAAATGGTATAAACGGAGGCAGGTAATTTACATAAGCATAACCTCCAATGTTGACTCCAGACATTCTTAAAGCTTCAATCAGATAAAAGTAAACATCACGATAAGAATGACCTAAAATAGCATGAGTTGAATTCAGATAGACAATAACCCCAGTTAACACTAATGCAAATATGAAAATTATCTTAAGTGTTAATCTATTTTCTGCCCTTTTATCCAAATTAAACATTTCATCCCCCATGATTATACATACTTTATAACTCATTATAATTTAAAATTTTTGAAAAAGTATTATTAGCAAAACTACAATATTAAATAATAGCATGTATTTAAAAGATTTAAATTTAAATAAAAAAGATTTCTATTTCTTAGGAGCGATACTCACAATTAGTTTGATTTTAAGTATCTATTATATAGTTTTTAACATGAAATTAGGAATTTATTGTTCTGATATTTATGTTTACCTTTTAAATGCACTTTATTTTACTGGAATAAATATCAATTCAACAACTACAATCAGTTTATCGCCAGTGATTTGTTTTTTAACATCAATTTTGTTTTATGCGAACATTAAAGACCAACTTGCAATACTGATAATTACCGCAATTTTTGCAATATTTGGAAATATAGGTCTTTATTTATTATTAAAGACTAGATTTAATGAAATCTTAAGTTTTTGTGGCGTTATTCTTTATTCAACATTTGCAATAAACTTGACATGGTTTGCAAACGGCAGCGTGGACATTCCTGCAGTAAGCATTACTATTTGGATTGTGCTTTTGGCGATAATGGCAATTAAAGCAAATCCCAAATTCTACCAAATCCTCATTCCTGCAATCGTAATCGGATTTTTCACAAGATACACAATCATTTTAATACTGCCCGTTTTGGCACTTTATTACCTATACAACAAAGGATTTGGAATTGAAAAAGATGATTTGAAATACATCTTAAAAGGATTTTTATTCGGATTAATAACAACTGCAATAATTTTAATTCCAATAATGAATATGGGAAATGGATATTTTAGTGCAAATGCTCAAATTTCAAGTGGAATGATTGGTAAAAAAGGTTCTGCAACTGATTTGGCTTATAATACAGACATTAATTATTATCTAGTTAATTTCATTAATTTTATTTCAGCCACCAAAATAAGCTTTGCAAATAGAACTCCCGTTTTGGAAAATCCAAACATACACTCATTTATTGTTTTAGCAATTTTAACAATTGGATCATTATTATTTATTGTTAAAAACAAATTTAAACTGAAAAAAGAAAAAATAATTGGCATCATCATATTATTTATAGCATTAGTTAGCTTTAATCATATTTCCTCATTCGTAACAATCCTTCTGGTCTTTTTAGGATTGTTGCTTCTTGGAAAGGATAGTGAAAATAAAACCGGAATAGTAATGCTCAGTTGGATATTGGTTTACTTTATTTTCTTTAGTTATTTCGCCATCAAAGTAAACAGATACATCATCCCAACAATTCCCCCACTGGTTTATCTGATTTTGGCAAGTATAGAATTAATTCACGAAAAAATCAAAATTAACAACAACATCATCCCTATCATCCTGATAGCCCTATTTTTAATCCAAGGATTTACCCTATGCTTTGCATTTGAAGACACAAATCAGTTTATAGCCCCACAGGAGATGTCAAATTACATCAAAAGCGAAATTCCAGATTATGAAAATCAGACCATTGGAGTTTACAATATGAGACCATACCATTGGTATTTAGGTGAGAATGTAACTGGAATCCAAAGCAATAACACAACAGAGATTGAAAGTGCCAATATTAGCTATTATATTTCAGATATCCCTAAAAATGATTTAGATAATTTCAGAGAGTTAAAAAGTATTGATAACTTATATTTATATAAAAAAACAATATGATATTATGAAGATTTTACACGTAGTTCCATCATTTGCCCCCTGTTTTTCTGCGGGAGGAGTGGTAAACTCATCCTACAAAATTGCTAAAAAACAAGCTGAAAAAGGACATGACGTAGTAGTATACACCACAGATAGCTGTAAAAATCGATTACAGTTTGACAACAACTACAACGTCAATGTTGATGGAATCAATGTTTTTTATTTTAAAAATATCTCAAATAATGTTAAAAATAAGCTAACAATTGACACACCCAAAGGTTTGTCAAGTTACTTAAAAAATAACATTGCTGATTTTGATATAGTGCATATCCATGAGCATAGACATTCCCTAGCAATTTTAACACACAAATATGCTAAAAAAAATAATATTCCATATGTATTACATGCACATGGATCAGTTCTTCCATTTTTCCAAAAAGAAAAACTCAAAGAGATATTTGATAAATTATGGGGTTTTGATATTTTATATGATGCTTGCAAAGTCATTGCCGAAACTGAAGTTGAAAAGACCCAGTATATAGAAATGGGTGTTGAAAAAGAATTGATTGAGATTGTTCCAACAGGAGTGGAATCAAAAGACTTTGAAGTATTACCCCAAAAAGGAAACTTCAGATTAAAATATGACATTTCTCCAGATGAAAAATTAATACTGTTTTTAGGAAGAATCAATAAAATAAAAGGTCTTGACCTATTGATTAAAGCATTCAGCAAAATCAACAACAATGATGTTAAATTAGCAATTGTTGGTGGAGATTATGGTTTCAAACAAGAGTTAGACGAACTAATATCTAAGTTTGATTTAAAGGACAAAGTACTTTTTTCAGGTGTTTTAATTGATGATGCTAAAAAAGAAGCATTGACTGATTGTGATTTATTTGTCATCCCTTCAAGATATGAGTCTTTTGGAGTGAGCACCCTTGAAGCGATGGCCTGTGAAAAGCCAATTGTGATGACAAAAAATAACCACATCCACAATTGGATAGAAGGAAATGCTGGTCTTACATGTGATTTTGATGAAGATGACCTAGCAGAATGTATTGAAAAACTTTTAAATAACCCTGAATTATCAAAACAATTTGGACAAACTGGTAAAAAGTTAATCCATGAAAAATACAATTGGGATAAAATAGAAAAGGAAATGGAGCAAGTTTACAATTCTTGCATCCACTAATTTTAGAAACATATATAATAAAAAAAATAAAAAAATAATATCATAAATGCAATTAAAGAGGATATTATGAAAGTTGTATGCTGTAAGAACTGTGGTGCAAAATACCAACTCGATGATGATGACGACATCACAACATTTGAGTGTTCTTCATGTGCAGGCGATTTAGAATACATAGAAGATTATTCTAATGGTGAAACTAAATCCAACCATTCCTTTATAAATTCCATTAAGTACGATGATTCATATATTGTACAATGCCAAGACTGTGGATTGAAATTTAAAATTAAAAGCAGTGACAGCATATTGGATTATGAATGTGATAGTTGTAGAGGTCCTTTAAGATATTTAGATGAAGACATGAATAAAGAATTGGACAAATATCTTGAAGAAAGAAAAGTAGAAGTTGAAGCTATTAGAAAAGAAAATATGGCTAAAGAACCAACATCTGAAGAATTAAATACACAAGATAACATAACTTCCATAAAATCAATTACTGGTAAACTCGAAAATTTCTTTTCAGAAGAACGCATGCTACAAATTGCAGATGATGAGAGAAAAGAACAAGAGTTAGAAGATAATGCAAAAACTGCCAGAACAACAATTCCTCAATCTGTTTTATCAAAATTCGGAAAAGAGTTCGCCGTTCCAAAAACTAACGACTATAATATTTTGAAAAATTTCCTCAAAGATGAATTTTTCAAAGGAATGGATGAATATTATCCAAGAAATATAAAACCTTCTGAAACAGGAGGTTTTCTTGATAAACTTAGTATGAAAGAACCAGGAGAAGTGACAAGGAACTCATCAGGAATTTTAATTGATGATAATGAAAATAAAGGCTTTGATATTAAAAATATGAATAGTAATCACACAATTATCATTGTGGGAGCGATTATTTTTATTTTGAGCATTGCTGAGATTCTTCTCATTAACAGTGGTGTAGGTGTTATTGCATTATTTATTGGAGTAATTATCTTATGTTATGGTATTTATAAAACAAGAGATGTAAAAGAAGTAGAAGAAAGAACAAGAATAATCAGAGAACATTTGTTAAGTCTTCCTGAAGAATATTATGTCTTTTATAATGTTAAAATACCAACTGCAAATTCTGGAATTAACCACTTAGTTGTTGGCCCAACTGGAATTTATGCTCTCCTTTCCCAGAAGTACAATCCAAAACTCAGATTAGAAGCTGAAAACGAAAATCTAAATTTAATTGGATCTACTGAAACTGATGAAACTAGAATTGAAGAAGTTCCAAGTATGGGAAATACCAGAAGATTTAGATACACTACAAAACAAGCTAAATTTTCACAAGACAATAAAATCAAACAAAAAGCACTTAGTTTAGGTGAAGAATTAATTAACTTCCTTAATGACAACAACATCAAAAACTGCTTTGTTGAACCTCTCGTCGGGTTCATAAACAATGAAGTTGTTGTAATAAATATGCCTTTAACCGATGAAGACCTATTTATTGAGGAATTATTAAACAAAATCCAAACAAGTACAATAAAATTAGATCCTGAAACAATCGACAAATGCGCTGTTTTAATTAACAGATATTCAGCAGATTGCTCTTCAGAAATTTAATTTTTCCTTTTTTTATTTTTAGATAACATGATTATTGATAAAATTAAGAAAAAAATATACTTACAGAGATGTAAGAGAGTTGCTAAAAGTTATGGAAATAATTTCAAAGTAAATGGTGAAAGCTACACCACACCAAATACAACTTTAGGCAACAATGTTAATTTTAATGGAATGAAAATCCAAGGATCCGGCAATGTAATTATCGGAGACAATTTCCATTCAGGCATTGAATGCATGATTATTACAAGCATCCATAATTATGATAAAGGAAAAGCAATACCTTATGATGACACAATAATATCAAAAGATGTCATAATTGAAGATAATGTGTGGCTCGGAAACAGAGTAATAATATTGCCAGGAGTACGACTTGGAGAAGGTTCAATTATCCAAGCAGGAAGTGTTGTAGTTAAAGACATCCCAAAATATGCAATAGCAGGAGGCCATCCTGCAAAAGTCTTTAAAAATAGAGATGTTGAACACTATGAAAAATTAAAAAAAGAAGGAAAATTCCACTAAATCATCCCTTTAATCAAATTTATTTCTTTTTTATCAATTCCTTTTAATAGGAACAATACAACAAAATAAATCACAACAGCAATTACAATCACAATCAAAATATTGACAATACCATAAGGATTTGCAAATTTTACAAAAACACCCATAATTGCTGAGGCAATCAATATTTTAGCTATTGACTTATAATCAAACGGTAAACGAGCATATTTTCTTGAATAAACCAAAGTTACTGCAAAAGCAAAGAAATAACAAACCAGTGTTGCAAGTCCTGCCCCGAATATTCCAAGGTAAGGCACTGCAAAGATATTCAAAACAATATTTAAAATAGCTACACTAATCCAGATATAACCTAAAATGGTGGTTTTTTTCTCCAAGATGATGATATTGTTTGAGATACCATAGATTCCCATAAATATTGCTCCAAGAGCAACCAACGGAGTCACCATGAATCCCTGATTTGCAATAATATCAGTTGTTAAAATATATAGCAAAGGTTTTGAAAGCAAACTCATCCCAACAGCTGCCGGAATAGTTATTAAAAGATAATATTTCATTGAATAGCTTAAAAATGTATCAACTTTTTCCATGTCACCTGCTTCAAAGTATTCAGGAAGTACAGCAGGAAGCAAAACCGCAAAAGGAGTTAAAAACATTAAAAGAATACTTCCCAAGGCATAACCTGGAGAATAACAACCAACAGCAGCAGATCCTAGAAATATTCCAATAACAAACTTATCACTTGAGTCAACAACCCATGAAGAAACATTATTCGGAACAGTAGGAATTGCAAATTTCAGCTCATCACGTAAACTTTTAAGTTTGGTAGTGAAACCCAATTCACGAACAATTAAAAATGCCATTGCTATAAAAGTAAGCAGATAACCAGTTAACAAACCTAAAACAACAATTTCAATAGGGTAATGCATCAATGTTAAAACAATACTTACTCCTACACCAATATAAGTCTGCAATACCAAAAATCCAGAATAATAAGCTATTCTTTGAAATGTTCTGAAGTAGCTTAAAAGCATCAAATTTAAACAAGCTAAAAATGAAATAACAGTTACAATAGCCATTATTTGCATGCTTCCGTCAAATAATGCATTTGCTATTTGTGATGAAAATACAATAAATACTGCAACCATTACAAGTGTTGAGGCTAAAACCAAAAGCATCATTGAATAGAATGACTGTTTAATTATCGATTTATCTTTTTCAGCTGCTAAAAATCTCACCATAGTATATGGAAGGCCCAAATTAACGACATTAGGTACCAATGCAATAACCGTGTTTACTTGAGCCCAAACACCATAATTTGCTGTTGAAAAATTTTTAGTGATAATCGGGATAAATATCAATCCACTAAGAGATATTAAGATATTTGCAATACCTACAACCCCTATTCTTTTAATAAATTGAATATATTCATCCATTTTCAATCACTCTCTTCAACAAGTCTTTATCTAAATTCTTAAAAAAGAAATTTTTATCATAACTTGATGGCTCAAAAACAGTTAAGTTATTAATTAAATCACCAGCATCATTAATTTTAAAAACATAATTCTTGTTAATTAAATCATCTAAATATTCAACACCCGGAACATCCAAAATGAAAGTTTTGCAATTAAACATTAACCCCTCATAAATAGCTGTTGAAAAAGCTCCAACTTGATAGCTGGACTCTGCAAATAACTTATACAATGGAGTTTCACTGTTGTCAATCACCATAAAATTTTCAAATGTAGAAGCTTCAACCAATTCAGGATAATTTTCTCTCCAAGTTGCATATTCGCCAGGATGTAATTTATAAATAATATCATAGTCTTTAAGTTCTTTTGCAAGCTCAAAAGCGACTTTTGAGAGATATTTTCCAATAACTCCTTGTGAGATAAATAAAACCTGATTACTTTTAGCAGGAATATCAATGAAATCCTTTGATTGGGATTCGAAATACGGAAAACCGATAGATATAATGTTTTTAGAATCAATTGGACAAGTTTCCTCGTTAATCCAATAATCTCCGAAAGTCAATATTTTATCTGGGAAATATTTTATTTCACCATTCAATCGGGTCTTTTTGGGATAGGAATAACCCAAATGATAATCAGTGATTGTTCCGTGTTGTAATTCCACAGCAGTTATTCCCAAATCTTTTGCTGCTGCAACAATGGCCTGATTTTCATAAGCTACAACAACAAATACTATCTTAGGTTTTCGTTTTTTGAATAGTTCAGTGTATTTTTTATAATCATAAGTGAAATTAAGAATGTGAATTGTGAAAATCCATTCAAGATTAATTTCTAAATTAAAAGCGTCTTCAAGGTCTTTTTTAACATTGAAGATTAATTCCTTTTCTTTTTGAGTGAATTCAATTTTATTGAATTTTTTATAAATATAAGACCCCAATTGAATCCGGTCAGTGTATTTAATATAAGATTGTTTTTTCGTGAAGTGTTCATTTAGGTAAGGTGCTTCTAAAACTTCAAAGGAATAGGAATCCTTTAGAAAATCAACTAAAAAATTGCTGTAAATGTCACAGTATTCCCCATTATAAATAACTTTACGAGGATGGTCAAAAATCAATATGTCCTTATTTTGTTTACCACTGAAAGGGTTGTGTAATATACTATTTTTAACAAATGGAGTGAATGATTTAATTTTATCAAAAACAGATAAGGATTGCTGTTGTGGTGCGCCGAATGTTTGTGTTCTTCTTGTAATATCATAGTAGAGAAACATCCTAATTAATTGCCATGGATAACAACCTTGAATTTCCTGATAATTAAGATTGTATTTTTCTTCAAGGTTGAAGAATACTTCACATATGTCTTGAACACTAAAATCCATTAAAACACCAAATTATACTAACATGTCAAAATCAATTAATGTATCTTCAGGAATATCTTCTTTAGCTACTCTTCCAACAACATTTTCAATTTCAGACGGATAAATACCAGTTCCAGGTCTTTTAAATGTAAGATCATCACGAGAAATTTCTTCACCTTTTTTAATATCTCTAAAAGCGATAATTGACCTTCTTGCCTCTTTTCTTGAAGAAGATTCACAAATCAGAGGCTGTTTATTTTTCATGCCGTTAATTTTAGATAAAAAGTCAACGCTATTCCAAAATTTAACTACATCTTCCGGATCCATTCCATGATAATGATCATTACCCTGTAATGTTTTATCTAATGTAAAATGCTTTTCGAGAATTGTAGCACCATAATTATATGCAGTTGTTAAAACCAACATATTTTCATCAGGTTTTGTGTGATCAGAATATCCGATTTCATAATCTGGAAAGTGCTCTGCCAAATCTTTAATCATTAAAAGATTTGCATCTTCATAGGCAGTCGGATATGATAAAACGCAATGCATAATCGCAATATCAACATCAGATACTTCCTCAATTGCATTAACTGCTTGTTTTATTTCAGCCAAAGTAGATGCACCAGTGGAAAGTAAAATTGGTTTGTTTTTACTTGCGATATACTTAATAAAGGGAATATTTGTCAAATCAGAAGAGGATATTTTATAAATGTCCATGAACTCATCCAAATAATCAACTGATGCAAAATCAAAAGGTGTTGATAAAAACATGATTTCAACACTTTTACAATAATCTGCTAACTGTTTGTACTCATCAACTCCAAATTTGTCGAATTTTTTAAATAATTCAAATTGAGAAGTGGTCGGTTCTTCAGACAAATCCCAATATGCTGGGGAATTACGTGAAGCAATGGTTTCAGCCTTATATGATTGGAACTTAACTGCATCAACCCCACATTTTTTTGCTTCATCAATCATTAATTTTGCAGCATCCATATCTGAGATTCCTTCTTTTTTGGCAATGTCATAAAAATTAACACCGATTTCTGCTATTAAAAATGGTTTTTTATTAAATATATTCATGAAAAACTACTCCAATTGCGTATTTAACATAAAATTCCTATATTTTTCTTTAACAATGGCCTGAATATTTTCAAAACCATTTCTTAAATCAATGCTAGTCATTTTTTTATTCATCTCAACTCTTGCATCGAAATTATTTACCAAACTAATAAATTGAACAACAATTTCTTGTCTTCCGACATTTTCACCAAGCCCCATGTTTATAAATCCGTTGTTTTGATTTCCAAATACATGAGTTACTTCCCTATCATTTTGACA